>JAGOSV010000011.1 GCA_018062105.1 Sterolibacterium sp.
GAGATTTCCAGCAAGAAGCCGCCCGAGGCGCGCGTGGAATTCGAGCAGAAGCTGGCGGGCGGCAACATCAAGCGCGTGGTGAAGAAGCTGGGCAAGGGCGACAACCTGTTCGATCTGTCGAGTGGGTTGGATCAGTACCGCGACTACGTGGTGGCGGACATCAACGCCAACACCGACACCCTGAGCTTTACCAATGGCGTGGAGCTGACGGTCGGCGACGCCACTGGCGACGTGACTGAAGCGGCGCTGCGTCGCATCCAGATTCGGGAAGCCATCAAGGCGCACTTCGACAAGGAGCAGGCGCTGTTCCAACAGGGCATCAAGGTCTTGACCTTGTTCTTCATCGACGAGGTGGTGAAGTACCGCGACTACGCGCAGGCGGACGAGAAAGGTGACTACGCACGCATCTTTGAAGAGGAATACACGCAGTACCTGAACGAGATGCTCGACTTGGACGAGACGGCCTACGTCAAGTACCTGAAGGGCATTGTGGCGGACAAGACCCACAGCGGCTACTTCTCCATCGACAAGAAAACCAAGCGACAGGTGGATTCGGATGCGGCAGCACGAGGCGAAAACGCGGGGCTGTCCGACGACGTGGACGCTTACGACCTGATCCTGAAGGGCAAGGAGCGCCTGCTGTCGCTCACCGAGCCGGTACGCTTCATCTTCTCGCACTCGGCGTTGCGCGAAGGCTGGGACAACCCGAACGTGTTCGTCATCTGCGCGCTCAAGCACAGCGACAACACCATTTCGCGCCGCCAAGAGGTGGGGCGTGGCTTGCGACTGTCGGTCAACCAGACGGGTGACCGAATGGATCACCCGTCCATCGTGCACGATGTGAACGTGCTGACGGTGGTGGCCAGCGAGAGCTACAAGGACTTCGTTGCCGCGCTGCAGAAGGACATCAGCGATTCGCTGTCCGCCCGGCCAAAGGTGGCCAACGAGGAATACTTTACCGGCAAGGTGCTGAAAACAGCGACCGGCGACGTGCCTGTCACGCAGCAACTGGCGAAGCAGATCTACCGCTATCTGGTCAAGAACGACTACACCGACGACGCGGATGGGATCACTGGCGCATATCACGATGCCAAGAAGGCTGGCACGCTGGCTGATCTGCCGCCGGAGCTTGCGCCGCACGCAGAGCAGGTGTTCCAACTGATCAACAGTGTTTTCAGCGCCAGCCAGTTGCCCGAGATCGGCGACGACCGCCGCCCCAAGAAAAACCCGCTCAACGCCAACTTCGACAAGCAGGAGTTCAAGGCGCTGTGGAGCCGCATCAACCGCAAGGCGGCGTACAGCGTCGAATTCGACTCTGACGAACTGGTGCAGAAAGCGGTGAAGGAATTGGACGCGGCCCTGCGCGTGACCCCGCTGCAATACACCATCCAGCACGGTGAGCAGGCTGCCGCCGTCACCTACGACGGCATCAAGGGCGGCAGTGCCTTCGCCCTGAAAGCCACGGAAACGGAAACCAGCCATGCCTCGATCCACTCAGTGGTCAAGTACGACTTGATCGGCAAGCTGGCCGAAGGCACGCAACTGACACGCCGGACGGTGGCGGAAGTCCTCAAGGGCATCAACGTCGCGGTCTTTGCGCAGTTCAAGACCAACCCGGAGAGCTTCATCGCCGAGGCCATACGGCTCATCAACGAACAGAAGGCGACGGTCATCATCGAGCATCTGGCCTACGACCCGGTCGAGGACAAGTTCGATCTGGACATCTTCACCGCCGGACAGACCAAGCAGGATTTCAGCAAGGCCGGTGACAAGCTGCAACGGCACATCTACGACTACGTGCTGACCGACTCCAACATCGAGCGCGAGTTCGTGAAGGAGCTGGACACAGCCAATGAAGTGGTGGTCTACGCCAAGCTGCCGCGCGGCTTCCTGATTCCCACGCCCGTTGGCGACTACAACCCGGACTGGGCCATCACCTTCAAGGAAGGCACGGTCAAGCACATCTACTTCGTGGCCGAAACCAAGGGGTCGATGTCCTCGATGGATCTGCGCGAGATCGAGAAAACCAAGATCAAATGCGCCCGAAAGTTCTTCGACGAGATGAACCGCCGCTTCGCCCCGGAGAACGTAAGGTACGACGTGGTGGACAGCTTCGGCAGGTTGATGGAAATCGTGAAGTAATCATTTCCCGACCACCGCCAACTCATCGATCCACGCCTGCTGTAAAACAGCGTGCAAAACTTTCCAGATTTCCGGGGTGATCAGCGTCCAAAAGTTGCCACCCTGGGTTGTGTAACCTACCGGCGTTTTTGCTGGGGAATCTGGGGTGTTATCCATGGAAGTCATAGCCGAAATCCGGCGTCGTCATTTGGTTAGCGGTGAGAGCATCAGCTCGATTGCACGCGACCTGAAGCTGTCCCGTCCGACGGTGCGCAAGCACCTGTAAACCGAGAGCGAAGCGGTTTATCTTCGTGAGCATCAGCCGGCGCCGAAGCTTGGTGCCTTCCAGTCTGTGCTGGAAAGTTGGCTGAGCACGGAACGTCATCTTCCCAAAGCGCAGCGCCGTACGGCCCAGCGGCTCTTTGAAGGCTTGCAGACCGAAGGCTACCGCGGTGCTTACGATAGCGTGCAACGCTTCGTGAAGCAGTGGAAGTCGGCACAAATGGCCGCGATCTTGGCGATCTGACCCTCGGCGTGCGTGCGCGGATTGCGGGCGTAGGGAATCAGCGCCTCGACCTTGCGGTACTCGACGTTGAGCGTGTTCAAAGTGGAAATCCCAAAAGCAAAACCCGCCGAGCGTTGCCGCCGGGCGGGTTGAGTGAATGAAGATTCTGGTGGGGTGGTAACCGCGCCTTGGTGTGGTAACCGGGGCCGGTAACCTGACCGACTGGTAACCTTGCCCGCGCCCTGACGCTAAAAAAGCGTCGCGCTCGCGCCCCCCGCATGGGACTTTCGGCAGGAAGGACCCCTTTCGCCTCGGGCCGCTCCCCGAACCGTCACCGCTGTCCAGAAGATAGCTGAAATACTACCCTCGACCGGGCTGTTTTGTTGCAGGCTCGACGGGCGTCAAAAGGGACAAACGCAAGAAACAAAGGACAAACGCGGCAAGCGTTACCTTGCGTGGCCTACGATTTTGGAAGGCGGTCGCGTCAGCTATTCGACGTCCGTACTGAACACGGCAGACAGGTCACGTGCGCCGTGCAGGATGCGCACGATCAGCACGGCATCGGGATCGAATTCGAAGAAGATGACGTAGTGGCCGTGGGCACAGGAGCGGATGCCATCACCCAGCTCGGGACGCAGGCGATAGCCGGGTGGGTTGAGGGTGATGCGCTGGCACTGCGCGCGCAGCTCGCGCACGAAGCTCAGGGCGCGTGCGGGGTTGTCCGCCGCGATGTAGTCGGCGATGGCTTCGAGGTCTTGCTCGGCCAGCGGGGTGAAGGCCAGACGCATCAACGATCAGCTTGTGCCGCGTACTTGGCTTCGAGGCGGTCGAACACCGCATCGGCGGCCTTGCCAGGGCCACTGGCCCGGCCAGCCGCGATCTCGGCACGCAGGGCGTCGAGTTCGAGCTGCTTGCGCTCCTCGCGTTCCTCCAGCATACGCAGGCCCGCCCGCACGACCTCGCTGACGTTGTTGAAGCGACCTCTTTGCACCTGATCGCGGATGAAGGTTTCGAAGTGATTGCCAAGGGCGACGCTGGTGGGCATGGCAGTTCTCCTAACTGTTAATAATAGATATTATGCACCACGGTCGCCAGCGTGGTCAATGTGCGGGTGCGTTCAGTCTTGCCGCCACGATCTCCAGTGCCCGTTGCCAGCGTCGCCACGCCGTGGTGCGGTCGCAGGCGAAGCGGATCGTGATGTCACGCCAGCCGTAGCGCTTGGCCCGCATCCACACGAGGTGGCGTTGCTCGATCTCCAGCCACTGTACCCAGCGCATTGTCTCCAGCATCCGGTCGACGGCGTCGGGTGTCCTCGGACGAGCGCCTTGACCAGGAGTTCAACTCCATCGACGCGCAGAAGGAGGCTGGCCACGCCTACGTTGCCAGCCAACGCGCCGAGGGCTGCTGTACGCGCCGTCAGGCGAGCGCATGTACCCGACCTACTCGCGCAAGAACGGGCGCAAGTACCACTACTACGTGTCCAAGTCGGAGGCCCGCTTCGGCGCGCCGGGCAAGAGCTACGAGCGCCTGCCCGCGCCCGAGATCGAGGGGGCCGTGGTGGCGCAGATCCGGACGGTGCTGACCAGTCCGGAATCCGTGGCCTCGGTGGTGCGGCACATCCAACGCAACGGCGCGCAGATCGACGAGGCGGCGACCGTGATGGCGATGGCGCGGCTCAACAACGTGTGGGATCAACTGTTCCCGGTCGAGCGGCATCGCATCGCCAACCTGATGATCGAGCGCATCGACCTCGTCCACGCGGGCGAGGTGCAGGGGATCAAGGTGAAGTGGCGGGAGGTCGGCTGGAACGCGCTGATCGAGGAATTCGCTCCAGGCAGCATCGGTGCCGAACTGCTGGAGGTCGAAGCCTGATGGACGAGTCGATGGAAACCTTTGTGCCCCTGACGTTCCGACGCCGGGGCGTCCAGCGAGTGGCCACCGACGAGCGCAGCGTCCATGACGTGACGCTGATCGACGGACTGGCTCGCGCCTTCTACTGGCAGCATCTGCTGGACACCGGGGCGATGAAGAGCGGGTCGGCCATCGCCCGCGCCGAGAAACTGCACCACTCGGTGGTCAACGAACTGCTGCGCCTGACCCTGCTGGCCCCCGACATCATCGAGCAGTTCATCGCGGGCAGGCAGCCGCGCCGCCTGACGTTGATGTGGTTCCAGCGCAACCGCTTGATGGTCGACTGGCAGGCCCAGCGCGAGCTCATGGCCAGCTTCGAGGAGGACTCGTGAGTCTCAGGCATCGCGGCCGGGCCAAGGGCGACCCGGTGACCTACCAGACACCGTTGCTCGCAGGTGGCGTGCAGATGGAAACCTTCCTGCCCTGGACTCTGGTGCGCCGTGGACTCAAGAAGCAGGTCATCACGCCGCTCGACGCGCCGCAGGAGTTCCTGGACGAGGCCCAGCGCGAGCGGCAGATGCGGGACATGGCGCAGGACACCCCCTTGCTGCGGGCGCTCGGCCTCGCGCACCACTGGCAGCGCCTGCTGGACGAGGGACGGTTCAGTTCCATGACCGAGATCGCGGCGGCGGAAGACATCGACCTCGGCCAAGCGAGCAAGATGAGTCGACTGGCGCAATTGGCCCCCGACCTGATCGAAGCCATCGCCCTGGGACGCCTCGATGTGGGCGTCAGCCAGTTGCTGCGCGGCAGGATGTCGGCGTCCTGGCTGGCGCAACGTGAGGCGCTGGTGGCGGCTAGTCGCTGACGAGCGCACCGCACGCGACGCCGCCGAAAGGCGATTTTTTTTACGTCTTTCGCTGTCTCGGTCGCGCGCTCCCGAGCAGGCGAAGATGCAAACCTGTGGCCCGCAAACCCGCGCCAATGCACGACGTCCCGCCTTGAATGCTCAAGAGGGCAGCAGAGAACAGAGAGAGAAAAACGGCGGAATCTGCGCCGGAAACGGCGACTTTGGCAGGGGCGTGCTCAAGGGGCCAAGGCCGGAAACCGCGCCAACACTGGGGGAACGGGCAAAAAAAATCCCAACCGGATAAGGGTTGGGATTTCACACTATGGTGGAGCTGGCGGGAATTGAACCCGCGTCCGCAAGTCCTCCACAGACAGTACTACATGCTTAGTCACGTCATTTGATTTAACGCACGACCCGCCGCCGGACAGGCTGGTCGCTTGCGATCCGCTGGATTTTCGAGACGTACCATGCGGCGGGGCACATCCTTATCTCACGTAAATGACACTGCTGTCGGTGTTACCCGGCCCGGCCCGTGAGCAGTCCGGTGCAGCGCCCGCAGGGTTTAAGCTGCGAGAGCGAAACGCTCGTCGTTGGCGTTTGTGGTTTTCCAGATGGATTTGCGAGGTCACTGGTCCTCGGCATGCACTGCACTGCTTTGCAACCCACGTCGAAGCCATGTCAGCCCCGGCTGGTACTACGAGTGAAACCGTGAAGAGACTTCATCTTACGGTGGATTCCTGCAGCCGACAAGGGGTTGGGCAGGATTTTTTTGTGGCGTGGTAAATTGGCGGGATGTCGACCTCTTTATGCATGCATGTTCAACCGCCCCAGGATCCGGCACACGGGTACCCAGCGCAGGCCTGCCTTGATGGGGTGCTGCATGTGGCGTTGCTGACGGACCAGAATTATGTGGGGCTGACGGCGACGGCGATTGCTTCGCTGGTGGAGTGTTTTGTCCGGGCCTTCCGGGAGAAAGGGGCTGGGGCGTCCTGCCTGTCGATTCATGTGATCTGCCTGGAGGTTGATGCGCCGGGCAAGGCGACCATGGCGCGTGCGGCTCTGCTGCCGGAAGGAGTGGTGGGGCAGGCAGTACGGGTCGAGTTCTCTTGTGTGGATCATGTGTTGCCGGGCAACCCGCAAGGACGGCAGCGCTGGTTGCAACTGGTGTCACTCAAGCTGCATTTGCCGAGCCTCTTGCCGGCACTTGAGCGGGTGATTTTCCTGGATTCGGACATCGTCGTGGTCGATGATCTGCGGCCGCTGTGGTGTACGGATCTGGAAGGGCATTGGCTGGGGGTGGTGCCATGCCTGCTGGATCACCCGCGTTGCTTGGCTAATTACGATATTTTCAAGATACGTTTCCGGCATGTTGCCGAGCCGGTCAATGCTGGGGTGCTGCTGCTCGACCTGGCACGAATGCGGGCACAGGGGGTGACGGAGCAGTTGGTGCGCTGGCAACAGGAACATGCTGCGCAGCTCAAGTTGCCGGAGCAGGAGGCAATTTCAGCCAATTTTCCACGGCAGTGGAAGGTGCTGGATCACCGCTGGAATTTTCGCCCGTATGGCGAGCCATACTGGACGGCGTCGAGTTGGCCGGAATTTCGGTCGTATTTGGCGATACGGCCGGCCATTGTGCATTTCCAGGCCAATGTGCGACCTTTTGATCTGCGTATTGACCTGCCGTACTTCGATCATTGGCAACGCAACCATCGGCGGGTACACGGTGATCAGGCGTTGCGACGCAAGCGGTTGGGCTATTTCCAGTTTGTCTTTTTCGAGTATCCCGAGATGATGTGCCGGATCAGCAACTGGCTGCCGGGCGGCCTGATCCGCTTCGGTGTGATGATTCCCTTGCTGGGACTGGTGACCTTGCCCCATGCTGGGTGGGCCTATCTGCGCTATCTGCGTCATCCGGAAGGCTATGTGCTGCGCATTCGGCGCTATCTGGCAGCAGTGGCGGAGGAGGGCACATGACGGAAGAAATGTCACAGTACCTTGATCCGCAGCGCATGACCGGGGATGAGTCGTGGATGCGGGCGGCATTGGTGCTGGCGCGGCAGGCGGCGGCTTGTGACGAGGTGCCGGTGGGGGCGATCGTGGTGGATGCTGCAGGGCAGATCGTGGGGCAGGGGTACAACCAGCCCATTGCCGGCCATGATCCTTCGGCTCACGCGGAGATCATGGCTCTGCGGGCGGCAGGGCAGCTTCTGGGCAATTACCGGCTGCCTGGCTGCACGCTGTATGTGACGCTGGAGCCTTGTGTCATGTGTGCCGGTGCCATGATGCATGCACGGCTGTCCCGTATCGTCTACGGGGCGCGGGATACCAAGACCGGGGCGTGTGGCAGTGTGGTGGATCTGTTTGCCGAGAAACGCCTCAACCATCATGCCGAGGTGTTTGGCGGGGTATTGGCGGCCGAATGTGGGGCCTTGCTGTCGGCCTTCTTTGCTGCGCGACGTGCGCGAACTGTGGTGGTGTGAGATGCGGATATTCATCAGCCTGCCGGCGCAGACGCTGGAATTGTTCGATGATGCGGGTACCTTGTTGTGTCGTTACCGCGTATCGACGGCCCGGCGTGGTGCGGGCGAGGTTTCGGGTAGCTTCAGGACGCCCCGTGGGCGGCATCTGATTCGGGCCAGGATCGGTGGCGGCTGCCCGGAAAATACCGTGTTCGTCCGCCGTCGTCCGACCGGGGAGCAGTGGACGCCCGAACTGGCGGCGCAGCAGCCGCAGCGGGACTGGATTTTGACGCGCATCCTGTGGCTGTCGGGCTGTCAGCCCGGCTTCAATCGTCTGGGTGAGGTCGATACCATGCGCCGCTACATCTATCTGCATGGCTGCACGGATACGGCAGACATGGGGATACCTGGCTCGATTGGTTGTGTACGCATGCGCAACCGGGACATCATCGAGTTGTTCGACCGGGTGCCGGTCTATACGCCGGTCAATATTGGTGAGTACAGCGTGGCTGGGGAGGATTGGTTATCTCCCGGAGGAACAGCGTTGCGTCTGGTGCGACAGGCGGTGTTCGTCGAGGAGCAGGGCATTGATGCGGCGCTCGAATGGGATGCTCTGGATGCCGGGGCGCAGCATGCCCTGGCGCGGGAGACTACGGGGGCGGCGGTAGGTACTGGCCGTCTGCTGGCGGATGGGCGCATTGGCCGTTTATCGGTGCTGCCGGCCTGGCGAGGCAAGGGAGTTGGTGTGGCGCTGCTGTGCCATCTGCTGGAACGGGCAGGGCAGGCCGGGTTGCCGCAGGTTTATCTGCACGCCCGTAGTGCGGCGGCCGGTTTTTACCGGCGACTGGGCTTTGTGGCGGACGGGGCACCATTCCTCGAAACGGGGACATCTCATGTCCGGATGGTGCGCAGGCTGCAGGGAGTGCAGGCACCGTAGCGCGATGATGGCTGATTCAGGCTGATTCGGACTCGATCCGGAAGCGGTAGCGGCGACGTGATCCCGGGAAGAGCTCTGTGGGGCCTGGGCCTGGGATTGGCACGGTCCATTCATCGAGGCTGCAATAGCCTGCCGCATCGAGCAGCAGGACGGTCGAGCAGCGGGTGCCATAGCCGGGGCTGCGGATGAAACCGGCCGACAGCAGACGCTCTCGCGCCAGGCCGATACCGGTGTCGGGCAGTTGTTCGTCTGGATAGGTCTGCGGATTGTGCAGCAGGGCATGTAACGCGGATTCTTCGGGCAGATGTTCCAGGGCGCGGGTCAGTGCGGCACGTCCCGTGACGACCTTGGGCCAGGGCGTATTCAGCAGGTGATTGCTCAGGCCGTGTACCCCCGGGGATAGGGGCTCGGGCGGGTGGTGGCTGCGGTTCGAGCCGTACCACAGTCCGTCGGCCAGCGTGCCGCACAGGAGGTTGAAGCCCCGGTAGGCTGCGCAGGTCTTGTCCCTAAGAATTTGCCTCAGGTAGTCCGCAGGGGCTTGCTGGCCAAGCAGGAAATCGCGAACCAGAGCCCCGCGCGTGGGCTGGCCGGGCGGGAGTGGTGCGGGTTCTGGCTGGCGGTAATTGGTCAGTGCGGCAAAGCGGCCGTCACGGGTCATACCCAGCCAGGTTCCGCCGCCCTCCAGATCACGTCCGGCAAGAAGTTTCGTCTGTGGCCAAAAATGGACGGCTGCCGCCGGCCGGTCGTAGAACTCGTCGCGGTTGGCTGCCACGACGAGCGGATAGCGAGGATGGGCCTGCCAGGCCAGCAGGATCAGACACATGGGACGGGGGGGAAGTGTGTCAGGTGACGGCGTAAGGCAGGGGTTGCAGCAGCAGGGTCGGGCCCTGGGGTGTTCCTAGATGCAGCACCCCGGCTTCGGCACAATGGGCCAGCAGGACCGCCAGCAGGTCATGCCCGCCTTGCGGGGCGGTGGCGGCACTGACCACCAGGCCGCAGGGCTGGTCGGCAGTTTCCGGGGCGAAGACCGGCATGCCAGGGGTGGGCTGGCCGGTTTCGCTGTGCAGCCGGTACATGCGCCGTTTGACCTTGCCAAGATATTGGGTACGCGCCACGATTTCCTGGCCGGGGTAACAGCCTTTTTTGAAGCTGACACCGCCGATGAGTTCGTAATTGATCATCTGGGGCACGAACGCTTCCTGGGTGGCGGCGCAGATATGGGGCAGCCCGGCCATGATGTCCAGCCAGTGCCAGGCTTCGGGGCCCGCCGGGGTGAGACAGGGGCGCAGAGTTTGCCAGACGGCTGCCGCAACCGTTGTCTGGAGCGCCAGCAGGTAGCGCTGTTCTGCCAAGCGCAGGATTTGGCCGTGTGCGCAACGGCTGGTGTGCATGGGGGCAGCCGGCAGTGCGCCAGGAGCCAGGGCCGTCAAAGCCTCTTCGGCACGCGGGCCGCTGATGCCCAGCAAGACGAGTTCCGTACTGGCATCGCAGAGTTTGGCCTTGCTGCGCAGGAGGTACATCGACAGCCGTTTGAGGATGGCCGCCTGCTGGTCGGCCGACAGGGCCAGCAGCAGGTCGGCTTCGTCGCGCCAGATCAGGAAGTTGGCCAGCAACCGGCCTTTGGGAGTGCACAGACCGGCGCGCAGGGTGGCGGTCGGAGCCAGTCCCTCGATGTCGTTGGTCAGCAGGTTATGCAGGAAGGTGGTGGCATCAGCACCTGTGGCGCGTATCAGCGCCAGATCGGCCAGCGGAACCATGATGCTGCCTTCTTGTGCCGCGTTACGTTCGGCCTGGGGTGTGCCAAAATTCAGGCTTTCTCCTTCGTGCCGGGCACCCTGTTGTACCAGAAATTCTGTCCATTCTGTCCATTGCGGGTTCATGATCGGGCTTTCCTTGGCAAGAGCGTGGAGAGGGGGCGGAACGGAGAGTCATTATACTGCTTTTGCCATACTGCTTTCGGCCGTGGCGGGGGTTGTGCTGGCGGAGGCTGCCTCAACCGGGGGGGGTAGAACCCGGGTCTGTGACACATATTTTCATGAAATTCATAAAAAAGCTGTTGATTTTTCTGCTGATTTGCGTGTTGGCCGGGACGGGGTGGATGCTCTGGTTTGCCACCCGGCCGGTGCCTCTGAACGGCACCACGCCGGCGGCCCTGCTGGATTTCATTATTCCGCCCGGTTTGTCGATGCGCGGGGTTTCACAGCAGATGGCCGAGGCAGGCGTGGATTTTTATCCCTGGCAATTCACCCTGTTGGCGCGTCTGCTGGGCAAGGCCACCTTGATCAAGGCGGGCAGCTATGAAGTAGCGCCGGGAGTAACACCGCTGGCCCTGCTCGACAAACTGACCCGTGGCGATGTCAGCCAGGGTGAGGTGTTTTTCGTGGAAGGTGCCACCTTCCGCCAGATTCGTGCCGTGCTCGATGCCAGCAGCGATCTGCGCCATGACACGCGCGGTCTGGCGGCGCAGGAAATCCTGCAGCGTATCGGAGCCCGGGAACAGTACCCGGAGGGCCTGTTCTTTCCGGATACTTACCTATTTACCCGGCAGTCCAGTGATCTCGATGTACTGCGGCGGGCTTATCGCGGGATGCAGCAGCAACTCGATCGGGCGTGGCAGCAGCGGGCGGATGGTCTGTTGCTGAAAACGCCTTACGAAGCCCTGATCCTGGCATCCATCGTCGAGAAGGAAACCGGGCAGGCCCAGGATCGGGCATTGATTGCCGCCGTGTTCCTGAACCGACTGCGCATTGGTATGCCGCTACAGACTGATCCTACGGTCATCTATGGTATCGGGCCGGGGTTCAATGGTAACCTGACCCGCCGCGACTTGCGTACCGACAGCCCCTACAACACCTATTTGCACACCGGTCTGCCGCCGACACCCATCGCCATGCCTGGACGCGCTGCCTTGCAGGCGGCGCTGCATCCGGCCAGCTCGGATCATCTCTACTTTGTGGCGCGGGGCGATGGTTCGAGCGCGTTTTCGCGTAATCTCGACGAGCATAACCGGGCGGTAGCCCGCTATCAGAAAGGAAAGTGAATGTCGCGCGGCAGATTCATCACCCTGGAGGGCATCGATGGTGCCGGCAAAAGCACGCACCTCGATGGGCTGGTGGCTGCCTTGCGCGCCCGTGGCAAGACAGTCGTGGCAACACGTGAACCCGGGGGCACCGAGCTTGGTGAGCGGCTGCGCGCCTTGCTGCTGGGGCAGCCCATGCATCTGGAAACCGAGGCGCTGCTGATGTTTGCGGCGCGCCGGGAACATCTGGACAAGGTCATCCTGCCGGCACTCGAAGAGGGCACCTGGGTGGTTTCCGACCGCTTTACCGATGCCAGCTTTGCCTATCAAGGGGGGGGGCGGGGGCTGGCTTACGAGAAGCTGGCCAGCCTCGAGCAGTGGGTGCAAGGAGGGCTGCAACCCGATCAGACCTTGTTGTTCGATGTGCCAACCGAAGTTGCCCAGGCACGTCTGGCGGCTACTGGCCATGCTCCCGACCGTTTCGAGCAGGAGCAGCAGGATTTTTTTGAACGTGTGCGACAGGCTTATCTGGAACGTGCCACCCGGGAGCCTGGCCGGTTTATCCGTATCGATGGCACACGCAGCATTGATGAAATAAAGAAATTACTTGAAGAAAAAGTTTTAACACATTGTTTATAAAATTTTATAAATGAACATCTACCCTTGGCAGGAATCTCTCTGGCAGCAGCTTCTGGGCGAGGCGCGCGGCCTGCCGCATGCCTTGTTGCTGACGGGGGACAGCGGGCTTGGGAAATTCGCCTTTGCCCAGGCACTGGCGGCTCGTTTGCTGTGCGAGCAGGCTGTTGCTGCCACGACAATCCCGCAGGCTTGTGGACGTTGCAGTGCCTGCACCTGGTTTGCCGCTGGAAGCCATCCGGATTTCCGCCTGGTTCGCCCGAAGTCCGAGGAAGATGCCCAGGCTTCGGGTGGGGCGGCAGAGGAAGTGGCCGAAGGTATGTCGGGAGGTACGTCGGAAAGTGTGGCCAAGGGTGGCAAAGGGAGCAAGACGGGCAAATCCGGCAAGTCAGATACCAAACCTGCCGCACGATTGTCGCAGAACATCCGGATCGACCAGATTCGTGGGCTGACGGATTTCGTTTATACGGGCAGCCATCGTCAGGGCAATCGGGTCATCCTCCTGGAGCCGGCAGAGTCTATGACCACGGAGGCTGCCAATTCACTTCTTAAAATGCTTGAAGAGCCTCCACCATCTGTTTGTTTTTTAATGGTTTCACACGCATGGAGAAAACTCTTGCCAACGATACGCAGCCGTTGTCGCACGGTTGCCCTGGCTTGTCCGGAGTCTGAGCTGGCCTTGCCCTGGCTGCGTTCCGAAGGGGTGGCCGAGGCCGGCTCCTTGCTGCGTCTGGCCGGTGGTGCGCCCCTGCTGGCCCGGGACTGGGGGAGCCAGGGCTATCTGGAGTGGTATCGCAAAGTCATCGCCGGCCTGACAGAGGCCGCAACAGACCCTGTGGCGATGGCCGGGCAGTGGGGCGTGTTGCTGAAAAGTGCCCAGGACAGCGGCCTGCCCCAGCTGGTGGCGGCGATTCAGAAATGGGTACAGGATCTGGTACAGCTCAAGCTGGCAGGGAGTGTGCGTTATCACGTTGATTGGCAAATAAAACTACAGGCTGTTGCAGAGCGGGCGGCAACCCCGGCCTTGCTGAAATACCAAACCGAGTTGTTGCAGATTCAGAGGATGGCCCGCCACCCCTTGAACCCCCAGCTTTTCCTCGAAGACATGGCTGCGCGTTACATTCGCGCTGTTGCCCCGGTATCTGCGGTATCCGCATCACGCTGATCCGGCTGGCCATGAAACATGCAGAGCATATAGAGCACATAGAGCATATAGAGCGAGATCGCACAGAACACGCTCAGGACAGGAATACCATGTACGCAGATTCACATTGTCATCTTGATTTTCCCGAGTTGAGCGGGCGTATGCCGGAGATTTTGTCGGCCATGCGGCAACGCCGGGTATGCCATGCGCTATGCGCTGGTGTAACCCTAGAGCGCTTTCCCGCGATACGGGCACTGGCCGAGGCACATGCCGGGATTTTTGCGGCTGTAGGGGTGCATCCGGACACGGACGAGGCGGCGCGGGAGCCGGATGTGGCGACCCTGGTTGAACTGGCGCAGCATCCGAAAGTGGTGGCCATCGGCGAGACCGGGCTGGATTATTACCGGCTGACGGGTGATCTCGAATGGCAGCGCGAGCGCTTTCGGGTGCATATCCGGGCCGCCCGGCAGGTTGGCAAGCCTTTGATTATTCACACCCGCTCGGCTGCCGAAGATACCTTGCGCCTGATGCGCGAGGAACGGGCAGACGAAGTGGGTGGGGTGATGCACTGCTTCACCGAGTCGCAGGCCGTGGCGGACGAGGCGCTGGCGCTAGGGTTTCATATCTCCTTTTCCGGCATCGTGACCTTCAAGAATGCGCTGGCATTGAAGGAAGTGGCACGTCAGGTGCCGCTGGATCGCCTGCTGATTGAGACCGATGCACCCTACCTGGCGCCGGTGCCATATCGTGGCAAGCTCAATGAGCCGTCGTATGTCGTTCATGTGGCAGAAGAAATTTCCCGGTTGCGGGGGCTGGATGTGGAACAGGTTGGCCAGGCCAGTACGGAAAATTTCCTGCGCCTGTTCCGGATCGACGGGCAGGGCGCGGGGCAGGACGTAAAGCAAAATATTCTGGCGGCCGGGAAGGAGGGGTAATGATGCCTTTATCTTTTGTGTCTTCACCTTTTGTGCCGCTACCTTTTTGTGCGGCGGGAATGCGGAAGGGACTGATCCGGCTCGTGGCTCTGTGGCTTCTTGCCGTGCCCGTCGGAGCTTCGGCAGGTGCTTACGATGACATGTTGAATGCCATGAAACAGAACGATACCGAGAGGATCATGGCACTGTTGCAATTGGGTATGGACGTGAATACTTCGGATCGTGCTGGCAATACCCTGTTGATGATGGCAGCACGCAACGGACAACAACAACTGGTGGTGTTTCTGCTGAAGAACAACGCCAATGTATTGAGCAGGAACAAGTATGGTGATACGGCCCTGATGCTGGCTGCGCTGGAGGGTCGGGCATCTGCGGTGCGGGCATTGTTGCAGGCCGGCAGCGACATCGATCCGAAAGGGGGCTGGACACCGCTGACCTATGCTGCCTTCAATGGCCACGAGGAAGTTTTAGGCATTTTGCTGGCAGCAGGGGCGGCGGTGGATGCCCCGGCAGCCAATGGCACGACGGCCCTGATGGCGGCTTGTCGTAATGGCCATATCGAGATCGTCAAGCGGTTGTTGACCCATGGTGCGAACCTGGCCTTGCAGGATCAGAAAGGGCGCACCGCGCGGGATATTGCCGTATCGTCACGCAACGATGATATTGCGGCAGTGTTGCAGCAGTTACAACAACCACAACTACAACTGCAACTGCAACCATCGCAACCGTCCGGCGCAACGGCAGAACCGGAGAGCAGATCGGAGCCGGAGAGCAGATCGGAGCCGGAACCGGAACCGGCGCTGGGGTCGGGGTCGGAACCCGACGAGATCATCCTGCCGGTGTTCCGGCGCTGATCGTGCGCCGAAACACCATTTTGGGACTGGCCGGTTTTATTGTTGCAAGACTGCGACGACCTGGTCGCCCATTTCCGAGCAGGAAACTTTCTTCATACCGGGCTCAAAAATATCGCCAGTGCGGTAGCCGGCTGCCAGCACCTTCTTGACGGCGGCTTCGATGCGGCCAGCGGAGGTTTCGTCGTTGAAGGTGTAGCGCAGCATCATCGCCGCCGAGAGAATGGTAGCGAGCGGGTTGGCGAGATTCTTGCCGGCGATGTCAGGAGCCGAGCCGTGGCAGGGCTCGTACATGCCCTTGTTGTTCTCGTCGAGCGAGGCAGAAGGCAGCATGCCGATGGAGCCTGTCAGCATCGAGGCCTCGTCGGAGAGAATGTCACCAAAAATGTTGCCGGTCACCATGACATCAAACTGCTTGGGATTACGCACGAGCTGCATGGCGGCGTTATCGACCAGCATGTGGGAGAGCTCGACATCCGGGTATTCCGGCGCGAGTTCGTTCATCACATCGCGCCACAGCTGGGTGGTTTCCAGCACGTTCATCTTGTCGACCGAGCAGACTTTCTTGTTACGACGCTGGGCGGATTTGAAGGCGACACGGCCAATACGACGAATTTCATCTTCGTTGTAAATCATGGTGTTACGGCCAACACGCTGGCCATTTTCGGTGGTGATGCCGCGCGGTTCGCCGAAGTAGATGTCGCCGGTCAGCTCGCGCACGATCATGATGTCGAGCCCCGAGACGATTTCTGGCTTGAGCGAGGAGGCGTTGGCCAGCTCGGCGTAGAGGATGGCCGGGCGCAGGTTGGCGAACAAGTTAAGGTCTTTCCGGATGCCCAGCAAGCCGCGTTCCGGACGCTGCGGACGGGGCAGGTTATCCCACTGCGGGCCGCCGACGGCTCCGAGCAGCACGGCGTCTGAGGCGCGAGCCAGCTTCTGGGTGGCTTCCGGGTAGGGAGAGCCGGTGGCGTCGACCGCACCGCCGCCAAGGAGAGCCTCCTCGGTTTCGATTTTCATGCCTTCTTTCTTGAAGACGTCGAGCACACGCAGGGCTTGCTTGATGATTTCCGGGCCGATACCATCACCGGGTAAAACTGCAATTTTCATTTGAATTCCTTTGGTTATTCGGTTTTGTTAATGTTTTAGTTAAAAAGCCATGGCTGCGCTGCCTGATGTTTTTTCTCGAAGGCGCGAATCTCGTCGGCGTGTTGCAGCGTCAGGCCGATTTCATCCAGGCCGTTGAGCAGGCAGTGCTTGCGGTGTGGTGTGATGTCAAACTGGAAAGACCAGCCGTTCGGGCTGGTGACCGTCTGGGTTTCGAGATTGACATCGAGGCGATAGCCTTCGGTTGCTTCACATTCTTTGAACAGCTTTTCGACGGTTTCGGCGGAAGCGACGATGGGGAGGATGCCGTTTTTGTAGCAGTTGCTGAAGAAAATGTCGGCAAACGAGGGGGCGATGATGACCTGGAAGCCGTAATCTTCGATGGCCCAGGGCGCGTGTTCGCGGCTGGAACCACAACCGAAGTTGTCGCGGGCCAGCAGCACCTGGGCATTCTGATAGCGTGGCAGGTTCAGGACAAAGTCCTTGTTCAGTGGCCGTTTGCTGCAGTCCATGCCGACATCGCCATAATCCTGATAACGCCATTCGTCGAACAGGTAGGGGCCAAAGCCGGAGCGGCTGATGGATTTGAGGAATTGCTTGGGGATGATAGCGTCGGTATCGACGTTGGCGCGGTCGAGTGGGCAGGCCAGGCCGTTGATTTGCTTGAAGGCTTTCATGAGGATTCTCCTTAAATCTGGCGGCGGACGTCGACGAAATGACCGGCGATGGCGGCGGCGGCGGCCATTTCTGGGCTGACGAGATGGGTGCGTCCGCCGGGGCCTTGGCGGCCCTCGAAATTGCGGTTGGAGGTCGAGGCGCAACGCTCACCGGCTTTCAGACGGTCGTTGTTCATGGCCAGACACATCGAGCAGCCCGGCTCGCGCCATTCAAAACCGGCTTCGATGAAAATCTTGTCGAGCCCTTCGGCTTCCGCCTGGCGCTTGACCTGCCCGGAACCGGGGACGATCAGCACCTGATTGACATTGGCCGCTTTCTTCTTGCCCTTTGCCACCTTGGCGGCGGCACGCAGATCTTCGATGCGGGAATTGGTGCAGGAGCCGATGAAGACCTTGTCGATTTTGATGTCCTCGATCGGCATGTCGGCGGTCAGCCCCATGTATTGCAGGGCACGTTCAACGCCGCTGCGCTTGACGGGGTCGCTGATGCTGGCCGGATTGGGGACGCGGCCGGTGACGGGCAGCACCTGCTCGGGTGAGGTGCCCCAGGTGACTTGCGGAACGATTTCTGCGCCATTCAATTCGACGATGGCATCGAACTGGGCGTCGGCATCGGAGTGCAGGGTGTTCCAGTAGGCTACGGCTTTGTCCCAGTCGCCGCCCTTGGGCGCGTACTGGCGGCCTTTGAGATAGGCGATGGTTTTGTCATCACAGGCGATGATGCCGGCACGCGCGCCACCTTCGATGGCCAGGTTGCAGACCGTCATGCGGCCTTCCATCGACAGGTTGCGGATCACTTCGCCGCCGAATTCGATGGCATAGCCTGTTCCACCCGCCGTGCCGATCTTGCCGATGATGGCCAGGGCGACATCCTTGGCGGTCACGCCCTGACCCAGTTTTCCGTCGATTTTCACCAGCATGCGCTTCGATTTCTTGGCGATCAGTGTTTGTGTGGCCAGTACATGTTCGACTTCGGAGGTACCGATACCATGCGCCAGCGCCGCGAAGGCACCATGGGTGGAGGTGTGGCTGTCGCCGCAGACGACGGTCATGCCGGGCAGGGTGGTGCCATTTTCCGGGCCAATGACGTGGATGATGCCCTGGTTGGCGTGCTTGAAGGGAAAATACACCAGTGCGCCGAATTCCTTCATGTTGGCATCCAGTGTTTCCACCTGCAGGCGGGCGACGGGCTCTTCGATGCCGCGCTCCCAGTGGTCGGTCGGCGTGTTGTGGTCAGGATTGGCGACAATGGTGGTATTGCGCCACGGCTTGCGGCCGGCCAGACGCAGACCTTCGAAGGCCTGCGGGCTGGTGACTTCATGCACCAGGTGACGGTCGATGTAGATCAGGCAGGTGCCGTCTGCCTCTTCGCGGGCGACATGCGACTCCCAGAGCTTGTCGTAAAGTGTCTTGCCAGCCATAGTGCCTCCTTTTTGTGGAACGAAAATAGGGCGGGTTACCAGAAATGGTGGATTCAGGAACCCATGAGCCGCGTATGGTAGAAGTGATTGGGTGCTGGAACAAGGCGACCAGTTATACTGGTATATCAACTAACAGGCAGAGCACTGCCTTAGTGCCTTGGGGGGAGAATATGGATTCCCGGCGTCAGGAATTGGCGGAATTTCTGCTGGCTGTGCGTCAGCGCTGTGTACCGGAATCTTTTGGTTTCCCAGCCGGGCAGCGGCGGCGCACACGCGGCTTGCGTCGTGAAGAAGTGGCGCAGCTGGCTGGTATCAGCCCGACCTGGTACACCTGGATCGAGCAGGGACGTGAGGTGATGGTCTCGGCGGAAGTGCTCGATCGTCTGGCGGCAGCCTTGCGGATGACGGCGACCGAGCGGCTGTACCTGTTTGAAATGGCCGGGCGGCGCGATCCCCAGGCGGGTGCGACTGAAGAAGATACGGCACCGCAAGCTTTGGTTGAGACACTGGCGGACATGCGGATGCCGGCCTACATCATGGGACGTTACTGGGACATGCTGGCCTGGAACCCTCCCGCCGCCGAGCTGTTTGGCGGCTGGCTCGATCAGGGGAGGGCGGGCAGCGAGCCACTCCCCAATCTGCTGCGCTTCGTCTTTCTTCGGGCGCAAGCGCGTGAGTTTGTGGTCGATTGGGAGGCGCGCGCCCGTCGGCTGTGCGCCGAGTTCCGTGCGGATTGCCGCACCCGCCTTGAAGAACCGGGGCTGCGGTGTCTGGTCGAGGAACTGCAACAGGGCAGCCCGGAGTTTGCCCGTTACTGGAAACAGCATGATGTGCTGGAGCGACAGGGGGGGGAACGTAGTTTCCGTCATCTGCGGCTGGGACTGGTGCGCTATCAGCAGCTCACCTTGCGCCCGGTCGAGCTGGAACATTTGAAGCTGGTGCTGCTCAAACCCGTGCTGGCCGGATGAATGTATAAGGTCGTGTCCACGAAGCCGGTGCTGGTGCGTTAATGCTCAAGGTACCTGGTTCCTGGTACCTGGATATCAGGAAAACCCGTGACCTCCCGAAATTTCAACTGATGGATGATGAGAACATGAACCGATCCGTATCTGTACCGATACCTGCCTGCGCACTGTTGGCCGCGACCCTGCTGCTGGGCTCTGCGTTGCCGCTGACCGCTCAGGCGCAGGTGGCAATCATTCAGGACAGCACCGAATTTGCCCGGGTGCTGAATTACTCCGCCCTTCCGGGGCCACAGATGGCACGTCAGGTCTGCAATCCGGTGACAGTGGTGCATGAACGCGAGCGTGAACGTTCCTCCGGCAGCAATGTCGGGGCGCAAATTGCCGGCGGGGTCCTGGGTGCGGTCGTCGGTTCACGCTTCGGTGGCGGCCGGGGCAGCGATGTGGCCACGGTCGTTGGTGCCATCGGCGGCGCGATGGCAGGAGATGCTCTGGCCTCGGGTAATGGCAGTAACTACGGCCCGGTTACCACGACACAGCAGCAATGCTCCACGGTCTATGAGCCCGGCCCGCCTTCCGGCTATCAGGTGACGTATGACTACAAGGGCAAGCTCTACACGACGACGTTGCGTACCCCGCCGGGGGAGTATCTGCGGGTACGCAGCCGGATTACGGTGGAATAAGTTCAATTGACCTGAACCTGAATCCGCGCTTTTTATCCAAAACCAATCACAAGTTTCTTCGACCGATTACCGGTTTTACTGGTTTCCAACTGCGGTTTCTAGGTTCAAAGCGTCTCGGCGCAGAAGACGGCGGGCGTGACGATGCGTGTGCAGCCAATGTTGCCGCGTTGCAGCAACCCGGCACGGCGGTCACCTGTTACCAGGTAGTCAGCCTCGCCAGCCAAGGCCATCGCTAGCAGGAAAGCATCGTTTGGGTCGTCCGCGTCAATGCCATCCGACAGCGGTGGCAATTGCGTCAGAACGATGGCGCGCTGCATATTATTGACCATTGTGCCGACGCGGTGCGCGGGCAGGATGGTCTTGAGCCTGGGGTAGCGGCTCACCCGCCGCAGCTCATCAAGCTGCGCCGCCGATGTGACCAGCTCGAAGCGCGCCGCGCGCCAGGCGCGATAGATTGCATCGGGCGGTCCGTGTGGCGAAATCAGCGCGCCGAGCAGCACGTTGGTGTCGAGGATGACACGCATCAATGCTCGCGTGCCCATTGCACAGCCTCGTCAATGAGGTCGGTCAGTTCGGTTTCGCTCATGCCGGCGGCGGCCGTCTTGGCTTGATCGACGGCGCGCTCCAGCAGGTAGGCGCGTACGGCCTCTTCGATGAAGCGCGACAAGTCACCCTTGCGGCCACCGCCCTGCGCGGCGATGAACATGCGCACGGACTGATCTACGTCCGGCGATACGGCGATGTTCCAGCGAACGGTGTTCATGATGATCTCCACGATCAGTGTTTGGGTGTATCGGTGTTTATACACCTTATCGCCGCTACCGACAAAGGCTTGATAACAGGCGCTCTCTGTGCCCTGCTTTGTTTTACTGGGGCTTCATTGGCAGAATGTGCCAATACGTACCCTGGGAGATCGCCATGCCCACCCGCAATGTCGTACTGACGGGCAGCTGGGCAAAAGTAGCCCGAGATCAGGGATAACGCCACGATCAAGGTGAAGACCGGTATTTATCGTATCCGGGTCATGGGCGGCTTTCGTCTGCCAACGCGTCAGCAGGATGAGGGGCGCGAAATGTATGGTGACATACAGTGACATACGGCGATGCGTGATGATGCACGGCGTATAGCGAGCGATCCCGACGCCGGAGTGAATGCTTCTGAAGCTTTCTGAGGATTTCTGCGGTTTAGTGAGACCGAGACCGTCACCAGAGCTTCCACCAGGGGTCTGAGTTTTCCAGGCCCTTGGCGTAGAAGCGGCTGTTCGGGAAGTTGCGGCGCATGACGCGCTCGGTATCATCGCGCAGGTCTTTCATGCCCAGGGCATCGTAGCCACGGATGACGATGGCTAGCGCGTCTTCGGTGGCGGGGGTGCCAGCGTAGTTCTTGAGGACATCCTGGGCGCGGTTGACGGCGGCAATATAAGCACCGCGCCGCAGGTAGTAGTCGGCAACATGGACTTCATGGGTGGCCAGGGTGTTGACCAGGTATTTCATGCGTGCCGTAGCGTCACCAGCGTATTTGCTGGTGGGGAATTTGGTGACCAGTTCCTTGAAGGCTTCGAAGGATTCGCGGGCGGATTTCGGATCGCGCTCGGTGACATCCTGCTGGCTGACGTAGCCGAACAGGCCAAGGTCTTCGTTGAAGTTGGCCAGGCCTTTCAGGTAATAGGCGTAATCGACGTTGGGATGGTTCGGGTGCAGGCGGATGAAGCGGTCACAGGCGGCAATGGCGGCGATGGGCTCGGATTGCTTGAAGTTGGCATAGGCGATTTCCAGTTGGGCCTGCTGGGCATGGCGACCATAGGGGAAACGTGATTCCAGCTTTTCGAAGAGCTTGATGGCCTTGTCCCAGGCCCCGTCGCTGGCGGCTTCGCGGGCTTCATCGTAGAGCTTCTGAGCCGACCAACCGCTGGTTTCATCGGATTGCTCGGGTGTCGAGCTGCAGCCGATGAGCAGCGTCAGGGGGCTGGCGGTAATCAGGAAAAGGGCTGTCAGAGCCGCTAAACTACGCATGATGAGCATTCCGCAAAAAAATCTGCGCGATTATAGCGTAAGCCTTGAGGCCGTCCCGGGTGATGAAGAGGGGTACGACGATGAAGGAGGGGGGGCGGCCACGGAGCGTGTGTCAGCCTTCAGTGTGCCGGCGGATTGTGCCGGCATGCGTCTCGATCAGGCTCTGGCGCGTTTGCTGCCGCAGCATTCACGCAGCCGCCTGCAAGGGTGGCTGCGTGAGGGACGGATATTGCTGGCCGGGCAGGCCGGGCTGGATGCCAAGCACAAGGTGTGGGGCGGCGAGCCGGTCGAATTGTTGACGGCCTTGTTCGACCCGCGCACACAGCCGGCACAGGCGGAGGATATTCCGCTGACGATCGTCCATGAAGATGATGACCTGCTCGTCATCGACAAGCCGGCCGGTCTGGTCGTGCATCCGGGCAGCGGCAACTGGCAGGGCACGCTGCTCAATGCCTTGTTGCACCACGCGCCTTCCCTGGCCGAAATTCCGCGTGCCGGGATCGTCCATCGGCTCGACAAGGACACCACCGGGCTGATGGTCGTCGCCAAAACCTTGGCCGCACAGACGGATCTGGTGCGCCAGCTGCAGGCACGCAGTGTCCAGCGTCGTTATCTGGCGCTGGTGCATGGCGTCGCACCGCAGGAGGGGCGGGTGGAGGCGCCGATTGGCCGTCATCCGACGCAGCGCACCCGGATGGCTGTCGTTCCGCTCGAGCGTCATGGCAAGGAAGCTCGCACGCAGTACCGTGTGCTGGAACGTTTTGCCCGGCTGGCGCTGAGTCTGGTCGAGTGTCGTCTGGAAACCGGGCGCACCCACCAGATTCGCGTTCATCTGTCGTCCATCGGCCATCCCCTGGTGGGCGATCCAGTGTATGGCCGCGCTCCCTCATCACGTCTGCCGCCGCTGCTGGCGGATTTTCCACGGCAGGCGCTGCATGCCTGGCAGCTTTGCCTGCGCCATCCGCGACAGCAGGTGGACTCATGCTGGCAGGCACCGCTGGCGGCAGACTTCGCCAGGCTGTTGGAGGAAATCCGTGCGCTGGAGGCCGCGGCATGAGCGAGGCTGGAAACGAGAACGATAACGGCTGGATGACGCCGGACTGGTCGGCCTGCGGTGCCGTGCCGCACGGGGTTGGTGCGCTGCAGACGACACGCCAGAGCCTGAACGGGGTGAGTGCTGCGCCTTATGATGCCTTCAATCTGGCGCTGCATGTCGATGATGATCCGGCGGCCGTGCAGGCCAATCGCCGGCAATTGCGCCAACATCTGCCGGCCGAGCCGTTATGGCTGGAACAGGTGCATGGCATCGGAGTGGTTGATGCCGACGACGACAACGCACTCGTGCCGGCGGTCATGCCGCCACGCGCCGATGCCAGTTTCAGCCGTCGTCCGGGGCGGGTGTGTGCGGTCATGACGGCGGATTGTCTGCCACTGCTGCTGGCTGCCCGCGATGGTTCCGTTGTGGCTGCAGCCCATGCCGGCTGGCGTGGTCTGGCGGCCGGGGTGATCGAGGCGACCGTGGCGGCGATGACTGCGATCACAAAGGTGTCAGCAACGACAAAGGCGCTGCCTGCGGAGGAACTGGTGGTGTGGCTCGGCCCTGCCATCGGTACCCGGGCGTTTGAAGTCGGTGCCGAAGTGCGGACAGCCTTCTGCCGCCAGGACGAGCTGGCAGAACAGGCGTTCGTTGCGCTGCCCTCACGGGACGGGCAGGAAAAATGGCACTGCGATCTGGCACTGCTGGCACGGCAACGTCTGATGGCTTTGGGCGTGCGCTTCATCGGTGGCGGGCAGTGGTGTACCTTCAGCGATCCACAGCATTTTTATTCCCACCGGCGCGATGGAACGAGCGGGCGCATGGCGACACTGATCTGGAAGAAAGAGGGTTGAGCCTGAGGTGAAGCCTGAGGAGATACTGAACAGATCAAATCCGTTCGGGCTGAACCTGTCGAAGCCTTTGTTTTCATGAGAATGCCCTTCGACAAGCCCAGGGCGAACGGAGCGAATCAGTATTTCCCTGAGGTCGGAATTGAAGGAAGAAGGTGGTTTGTCATTTTCATCCCGCAGGGAAACCGGCTGGTGGCGCTGACCTGCGGCGTATAATCGCGCACTTTTCTGCGCACTTTTCTCGCGCACCTTCACCCCGGCGGCCTTGCTCATGTCTTCTCTTTCGTGGATTCTGCTGATGACCTTTGCCGGTGGGCTGGTTTCCGTGCTGGCGGCGGCATTGTTTGCCATCACGGCCAGTCAGCGGTGGCTCAATCATCTGGTCAGCTATGCCATCGGTGCCTTGCTGGGCGCGGCTTTTCTCGAAGTTTTGCCGCATGCAGTGGTCTCCAGTGGTGATGCCAGCTCGACTTCGGCCATTGTGCTGGCGGGAATTTTGGGGTTTTTCGTGCTGGAAAAGCTGGTGCTCTGGCGGCATTGCCACATGGAGCATTGCGAGGGGCATGAGCCACATAGTCATAGTCATAGTCATAGTCATGGACATGCGCATGCCCATGCTCATACACATGGCCACTCGTCACATGAAGGCGGGCGTAGCGGCCTGCTCATCATGGTGGGCGACACTTTTCACAATTTCGTCGATGGCGTGCTGATTGCCGCAGCGTTCATGGAGAGTACGCAACTGGGCATTGTGACTTCACTGGCCATCATTGCCCACGAGATTCCGCAGGAAGTGGGGGATTTCGCCATCCTGCTGCATTCGGGCTACAGCCGCGTCAAGGCCTTGTGGTTCAACGTATTGTCGACCATGGCAACCCTGGTCGGCGGGTTGCTGGCGTACTTTGCCCTGTCGGCGATGCAAGGGGCGGTGCCGGTGTTCCTGGCGCTGGCAGCGGCCAGCATGATCTATGTCGCCGTGGCTGATCTCATCCCCGGTCTGCACAAACGCACCGAACTGCGTGCCACCGTACAGCAGGTGCTGCTGATCGGCTGTGGCATCTTCACCATTTATACCGCGCATCATCTGGTCGAGCATGTGCTGGAAGATGGTCTGGGGGGCGTATCCGTGGAATCACCGGCGCTCATTGCGCATTGATTGCATTGCATTGACCCGAGTGCCGTCATGAAACATCAGCAACTTTTGCAGCGTAGCCGGCAGGCCGTCTGGCATCCCTGTACCCAGATGAAGGCGCATGAGGCGCTGCCGCTGGTGCCCATCGCGCGGGGGCAGGGGGTCTGGCTGTTTGATCCGGACGGGCGGCGCTATCTCGATGCCATCAGCTCCTGGTGGGTAAATCTGTTTGGTCACGCCCATCCCCGCATCAACGCGGCGCTGCGCGAGCAACTCGACACCCTGGAGCATGTCATGCTGGCTGGCTTCACGCATGCGCCGGTGGTTGAGCTCTCCGAGCGTCTGGCGGCGCTGACTGGCGGGGCATTAGGGCATTGCTTTTACGCATCCGACGGGGCTTCGGCTGTCGAAATCGCGATGAAGATGAGCCTGCACTACTGGCGTAACGTTGGCCGGCCGCAAAAGACCCGCTATCTCAATCTCGCCGGCAGCTATCACGGCGAGACGGTCGGTGCGCTGTCGGTCACCGATGTTGCCCTGTTCCGTGATGCCTACGCGCCCTTGCTGCGTGCCGGCACGAGCGTGCCCAGCCCCGATGCACGTCTGGCTGTTCCGGGTGAGGATGCCATCGAATATGCACGGCGCTGTGCGCGGGCGGTGGAGGAATTGCTGGCACAGCATCACCAGGAGATTGCTGCCCTGATCGTCGAGCCGCTGGTGCAGTGTGCCGCCGGCATGGCCATGCATGATCCGGAGTACCTGCGTCTGGTGCGGGACAGCTGCGCCCGCCATCAGGTGCATTTCATCGCCGACGAGATTGCCGTCGGTTGTGGTCGCAGCGGGACTTTTTTTGCCTGCGAACAGGCTGGCCGCTGGCCCGATTTCCTGTGCCTGTCCAAGGGCATCAGTGGCGGTTATCTGCCCTTGTCGCTGGTGATGACGACGGACGATGTCTACCAGGCCTTTTATGCCGACGAGGTGGCACGCGGTTTTCTGCACTCCCATTCCTACACCGGCAACCCGCTGGCCTGCCGTGCCGCACTGGCTACGCTCGATATTTTCCGTGATGACGATGTGCTGGTTGCCAATCGCCAGCGCACGGACTGGGTGGCGCAAAGCGGGGAGATGGCCGCTTTGCGCGATCATTCGCACGTGCGTCACTTCCGCAACCGCGGCATGATCTGGGCGTTCGATGTCGACACCCAGGATCCCCGCTTTGCCCATCGTGCCTTTGCCCATGCGCTGCGCCATGAACTGTTGTTGCGGCCCATTGGCAACACCGTATATTTCATGCCGCCCTATGTGATTAGTGAGGACGAGATGCGGCAATTGTTGCAAGGCACACGACAGGTCATCGATGAAACGCTTGATGAGTTATCGACATGAGGGATGAGGAGCATCTCTTTGCAACAGACCTCGAGCGGCTGCGCGAACAGGCGTTGCTGCGCGTGCGCCGGATTGTCGGGACGGCTTGTCGCCCGGAAGTTGTCGTCGATGGCCGCCCGTTGCTGGCATTTTGCAGCAACGACTACCTGGGTCTGGCCAGCGATCCGCAGCTCGTTGCGGCGGCCAAGGAGGGGGCCGATCTTTACGGTGTCGGCTCCGGGGCCTCGCACCTGATCAGCGGGCATTACCAGGCCCATCATCAGCTCGAGGAGCGTCTGGCGGCCTTTGTCGGCATGGCGCGTGCGCTGTATTTTTCGACCGGTTATCTGGCCAACATCGGTGCCTTGACCGCACTGGTGCAGGGAAGTCAGATGGAGCCGGGCGATCAGGCACCCTCCGCAGCGGTATTCTCCGATGCCCTTAATCATGCCTCGCTGATCGATGGCATCCGCCTGTCCGGGGCGGAAAAGCATATCTATCCGCATGTCGATCTGGCGGCGCTGGAGGCGGCGCTGGCCGCCAGTACGGCGCAGCGCAAGCTGGTGGTCAGCGATGCCGTGTTCAGCATGGATGGGGATATCGCGCCCCTGCCGGAGCTGCTGGCCCTGTGTGCACGCCACGATGCTTTCCTGCTGGTCGATGATGCCCACGGATTGGGCGTGCTTGGTACGCAAGGGGGGGGCAGTCTGGCGCACTTTGGCATCTGCCCGGAGGAACATCCACGGCTGGTCTATATCGGCACGCTGGGCAAGGCCGCTGGCGTGGCCGGGGCATTCGTTGCTGCGGCAGAGGGGATCATCGAATGGCTGCTGCAACGGGCGCGTACCTACATCTACACCACGGGTGCGCCGCCGCTGCTAGCTCACGCGCTGCTGACCAGCCTGACATTGATGGCCGCGGGCGATGAGCGTCGCGCTCATCTGGCGGCACGAATCCAGCAACTGCACGATGGGTTGCGGCTGCGCCGCTGGCGGCTGCTGGATTCCGCCAGTCCCATCCAGCCCCTGATCCTGGGTGAAAACAGCGAAGCCCTGCGCGTCGGTCAGGCATTGCTCGACGCCGGCCTGTGGGTGCCGGCAATCCGCCCGCCGACGGTGCCGGTGGGCACGGCACGATTGCGCATCACCCTGTCGGCCGCACACACTGCAACACAGGTGCAAAGGCTGATCGACACGCTGAATGCCCTAGAGACATAGAAGCCCGGCCATGACGCTGAAGCTTTCCTGTTTTGTCACCGGCACCGATACCGATGTCGGCAAGACGCTGGTGGCGGCTGCCTTACTGCACAAATGCGTTGAGCGTGGCTGGCGCAGCATCGGCATGAAGCCGGTAGCCGCCGGTGGCACGCAGGAAGCCGCTGGGCAGTGGCGCAATGCCGATGCCGATGCCCTCATGGCTGCGGCGAACGTGACGGCTGCGCTCGAGGACATCAATCCCTACTGCTTTCCCGAAGCCATCGCTCCGCATCTGGCCGCGGCACACGCCGGTCGCCGCATCGAACCGGAATGCATCCTGGACAGCTTCCGTCGCTTGCAAGCCCGGGCGGAAGCCATCGTCGTCGAGGGAGCCGGGGGATTTCTGATTCCGCTCAACGAACGGAACGACAGTGCTGCGCTGGTGTCCATGCTGGAGCTGCCGGTGGTGTTAGTGGTGGGCATGCGCCTGGGCTGCATCAATCATGCACTGCTGACGCAGGAGGCCATACTGGCGCGGGGCTTGTCGTTGGTGGGCTGGGTGGCCAATGTGATCGATCCGCAGATGGCGGAGTTGGAGGACAATCTGGCCACCCTGCGAGCACACCTGTCTGCACCGCTGCTGGGTGTCGTGCCCTGGCTAGATCATCCGGATCCGCTGCGGGTGGCGGCCTGCCTGTCGCTGCCGGCGGATGGCGCGGTCGTGCTGGCAAAATCCGGGAATGTTCGTAACGGCAGACAGGGTAACGGTAGACAAAAACAATGACGATGTTGGCGACGATAACCATGAGGCCGGTGTACTTTGAAATGCATCTCTTGCTGCTCATCCTGGCATCCATCGTACTGCCGCTGGGAATCTACGGGTTTTTATATAGCAGCAGTGTCATCGGGCGGGGCACGGTCATGGTGTTCGCCCTAGTGCTGCTGGTCATTGCCGGGGCGGATGTAGCCTTGCTGCATGGCCTGAATGGGCGTATCCAGGAAGGGCCGCTGTTGCTGTATGGCTATCTCTTTTCGGAACAGTTGGCCACGGCCCTGTATGTCCTGCCGGCGGTGCTGGCCGGTCTGGGGATCAATCTCATGTCGCATGTGTTGATTCACCACCTGAACGAGGCGGAGCAGCGGTTTGATTACGAGCGGCAGAAAGCGGCGCAGAACCGGCAGCAGCAGGCAGCAGGCAGCATCCTCACGACACTGGCTCAGCCTGTTTGAAGGCTGGTCGGAAGGGCAGATCCTGCTGTTCTGTTTTTTGTGCGCAGCCGTGGTTTTCACGCTGGATATCCTGACAGGAGAACATATCCGTTTGCATGTGCTGTATCTGTTTCCTCTGGCCGTGGTGGCGCGTTACTGCGTCCGCCGTAGCGTAGTGCTGGCGACAGCGCTGGTGGTGACAATGGCACAGATCGTGACTTTTACGCTGGATGTCGTTCGACTCGATGTTTTTTTGACGGATATTCTGGTGTCGCTGGCAGCCACCGGGCTGACCCTGTTCATGGTGCGCGAAAACCGCCGGGCTCAGTTCAGATTGCAGGAGCTTGCCCATGACCTCTCAGTGGTAAAGGTATCCGCAACCCTGCGCCTGATGCGCAGCGAGGACGCCATGGCGTGACGGCTCACGTGGATCAAGCCGAGGTGGACGCTGTAGCTTGGTCGTGGGCGTGCGGTGCGAAACGCTCCAGTACGTGCCCGGTCATGCCTTTGGCTAGCTCTTCCTCGCCAAAGAAGACCGTACCAATACTGTCCTTGCGCAGCATCACCGATTCCTCTTCGCTGTGCGTATGCAAGACGATTTCAATGCCGGGATTCAGGGTGCGCGCAGTGTCCGCCATCTGACGCACGTTGAGTGGGTCGGGGGTCGCCACCACCAACATGGCAGCGTCGGCAATGTGGGCCTGAATCAGCACCGCAGGATCGGCGGCATTGCCCGATACGGCCACCATGCCTTTCTTGCGTAGGTCTTCGACCAGTTCGCGGTTCTGTTCGGCCACCACGTAGGGAATGCCGCGCGCATCCAGCGCGCTGGCAATGCGCCTGCCAACCCGGCCATAGCCCACCAGCACGACCTGCCCTTGCAGGTACTTGCGCTCGGTGCTCATCGGCAGTTCAGTATACGGATCAGTGCGTTGTTCCAGCCGACGAGCCATTTCCGAGCGTGCAAGAATCCAACGCCGTACTGGCTCGATGGCCGCAAACAGTACCGGATTCAGCGCAATGGAGATAAGCGCCCCGGCCAGCACCAGGCTCATGCCTTCAGCAGGCAGCAGACCCAGCGACAAGCCCAGGCCGGCCAGGATGAAAGAGAACTCGCCGATCTGCGCCAGACTGGCCGAGACGGTCAGCGCGGTGTTCAACGGATAGCGGAAAGCCAGCACGATGGCCAAAGCCGCTATCGATTTGCCGAACATGATGATGGCGACCACGCCCAGGACGTGCACCGGCTGCTCTATCAGGATGGTGGGCTCGAACAGCATACCCACCGACACAAAGAAGATCACCGAGAAAGCGTCGCGTAGGGGCAAGGACTCTTCGGCTGCCCGGTGACTGAACTCAGACTCGCGCATCACCATCCCGGCAAAGAACGCACCGAGAGCAAACGAGACGCTGAACAGTTGGGCTGCGCCGTAGGCAATGCCGATAGCCGCCACGACCACCGATAGCGTAAAAAGCTCGCGCGAGCCGGTACGGGAAATCTGCCACAACAGCCAAGGCAACACCCGACGACCCGCGACCAGCATGATGGCGATGAAGGCCGTCACCTGGAGCAAGGTCTTTCCGATGGTGATCCATAGCGGTTGTTGGCTGCCCGTTACTTCGGTCGTCGATCCCCCTAGAACACCCGCGAGCGGTGGCAGCAAAACCAGCACCAGAACGGTGGCCAGGTCTTCGACCACCAGCCAGCCAACCGCAATGCGGCCATTCATGCTTTCCAGCACGCCACGAGCTTCCAGCGCCTTGAGCAACACGACAGTACTCGCGCACGACAATGACAGCCCGAAAATCAGACCAGCGCCCCAACTCCATCCCCACCACCAAGCCACGGCCATGCCGAGAACGGTGGCCAGGCTCATCTGTACGACGGCGCCGGGTACTGCAATACGTTTTACCGCCAGCAAGTCATTGAGCGAAAAATGCAGACCGACGCCAAACATCAGCAGCATGACACCGATTTCGGAGAGCTGGGAGGCCAGATGCACATCCGCCACGAATCCCGGCGTGCCCGGCCCGATGATGATGCCAGCTACAAGATAACCCACCAAGGCCGGAACCTTGATACGCTCGGCGAGGAAGCCAAGAATAAGCGCAACACTGAAGCCGGCCGCAAGCGTGGTGATCAGGGATATGTTGTGTTCCATTCAGGTGTTATTTCTTTCAGATTGAAAACAAGATCAGGTATGTGCCGAAGCGGGCACACAGCGATACTGAAGTAGGTCGAAATCCGTGGAGTCCAACGGATTAAGCAGCCCTGCGGTTGAGATGGTAGCGCTGGCTGAAGACAATGGGGGAAAGGAAGCCCAGTCGAGCCTGCTTTCTTACCCGGTTGTATAAGACCTCGATGTACTCTGTGATGACGCGCTTTGCCTGCTCGCGACTGATGAAGCGGCAGTGATAGACGAGCTTCGTCTTGAGCGTGCCCCAGAAACTTTCCATCGGCGCGTTGTCCCAGGATTCAGCCAATCCATAGGTCAGCCGATGCTCGTCAATCCAGGCATACTTCACAGCGCATCCCTCGCGAAGTATGCCGTCGCTTTTTTTAGGATTTCATTCTCCCGCTTCAGCCGGATGTTCTCCGCCCGCACCCGGGAGAGTTCCATCTGCTCCGGGGTGACCACCTTGCTGCCCGGCCCATTCAGCTTGCCGGCCGCCGACGCCTTTACCCAGTTGCGCAGCATCTGCTCGATCAGCCCCAGCTCCCGGGCCACGGCTCCAACACTCTGGCCCGCCTTCACGCGCTTCACCGACAGTTCCCTGAACTCCGGTGTGTATCCCTGCTTCGGTATCTTCTTCAACTTCGCCCCTCCTTCCCATTTACCGGGGCGTTATACCCCATCTCTTGGAAGACGAAATTTCGGGGGAAGCTCACATGAGGTGGAGGTCATGAATCTGGAAACCATCAATGGAGTTGTCTATCCATGCCACACACCGTCATTGCTCATTCCACAGGCTGGGGCGGGAAGGTAGCGCTCATGACTGCCGGAGAACCGGCAGGGTGGGCATCATGGTGTAACGGTGGCAAAGGCTTGCTGCTTTTTGGCTTCTCCCCAGGCTTTGGCCGGAGTGGGTGCGGCACCATCGGGAACGGTCGTGCCCAGGCCAGGTTGATCCAGGATGACCTGGCCATAATCATTTTTGACATAGACACCCCGACCATCGAGCATGAGGACATCCAGGCTGTTTTCGGTCAGGCCATAGCCTCCCCAGAAATCTGTTCCCCGCACCCCGATGGTGGCGGTAGCGGTACGGACTTCAAAACGATGTGGACGCTGGGTTATGGCACCTGTGATGCTGCGAAAAGCCCCCTTGGCCAGTTCAAACAGGGCGATGTTCTGTTTTTTGCGGTTGATCTGGTAGTGATGGATGGTGAAATCGCTGTCCTTGCCTACGGTGATCCGTGTGCCATCGCGCAGGCTCAGTTGTGCCAGGCTCGCTGCGGCCGTCACCAGACGATCACCCTGGCACAGGGATGCCCCTGGGGTTGGCTGGCTGACCTGGCCACGGCGGTGTAATTGCACCTGTCCCGAGAGCGATTCCAGCCGTCCCGTTGCACAGGACTCGGCCAGGGCAATGCTGGCCAGTGATGTCAGGATCAGGGTCAGGAGCAGTTTTTGCAGTTTTTGCATGATGATTCCTGTCCGGAAAAGCAAAGGGATTCAAACGGGTATTTGCGGCCTTGCCCGTTTGCTATGGGGTCAGTGCTATGGGGTCAGAAGCGATAGCCGAGGGTCAGCGAGGTGGCGACGGTGGGGATGTCCATCTTGGCGGAGCTGGTGAGGATGACATTGCCGGTCTTGTCCTTGATGCGGATGGTCGAGACGGTTTTGGTCGGGACGTAGCTGACGGCTACTCCGGCCACCCATTTAGGATGCGGATAGTAGGCCAGACCGACGTTGTACAGTGGTGCCCATGCGGAGGAGGCATCGGCTTCGACGGTTGTCTGGGTCGATAGGGTGGAGGCCATGGCCATGAAGCCGCCGGCTTGCTTGAGGTTCTTTTCGAAATTCGGCGATACCTTGACGTCGCGGAAGAAGCTGTAACCGAGACCGAGGCTGACGAAGGGGCGGAAGGTGTCGTTGCGACTGCCGAAATAGTACTGCACCATCGCCGACGGATACCAGTGGACGGCGGTGGCTACGGGGTTGTTGGCTGGGTCACCCATGAATACCGGAGGGACAACCTTGTTGAGCAGGCCTGGTGTGGTGACGCTGCCTTTGCCCAGCACATCGATCTTGGGCGGGGTGCCGAGATTGAGCGAGATGGCCCAGTTGTCGGTCATGAAATAAGCCAGACGAAGGATAAGGCTGGTGGCATTGCCGGAGGTTTGTTCCGTTCCTGGAGAGTCGAACTGCGTTGGTACCAGCCCGCTCTGGGTGGCGATTGAGGGCGCCAGCACGTTATGTTGCGGTGTGCTGCTGCTGCGGTCGTTGTTGAGGTAGGCAATGCCCGGCGAGAGGATCCATTCGCCGGCAGTGGCGTGCGCCAGATTACTGGCCATGAGGAGGGTGCAGGTGGCGAGGCATCGTGCAGCAATCATGGGAATTCCTCTGTCGTTGTATCAAACAAGGTGTTGATGAGGTATGGCATTTCAGGCGTTATTTGAGCGATCCCTGTCGCAGGGCTTCTTCGACCCAGCGGGCGTATTTTGAGGTCTTGCTGGCATCAAGGTATTTCTTGCTCTTGGCCATTTTCATCATGCCTTCCATGCTGCGCAGGGGAATCTTGCGAATGTTGGCATTGGTCAGGGTGATCGGTAGACCGGGGCCGAGATCCGGATCGATCAGGTAGGTGACCCGGGTATGTTCCCGGTCTATCCATTCCAGCTTGTATTGGGCATAGAAGGACGGCATGCGCAGCACATCCTTGCCGGAGTCGTGTTTCAGGTCGTCGGTTGAACGGGCTTCGATGATGCGGATGCCATTGGCGTGATCGGAGAGCACTGTCGAACGGAGCAGCATGTCGCGATCCCGCAGGATGGGAATGTGCTGGTGCAGCCAGAAGACGATGGTGTCGTTTTCGTCGTCTTCGATCTTGAGGATTTTGCTGCCGCTGCAATCGTACATCCAGGAAGGGAAGGCCTCGATGTCACGCAGGATGGTGCCGAGCACCTCGATGCGTGCCGATACGTCGCAGACGGCCTTGGCAGCGACGTAATCGCGGCCGGCCACGACGCTGCTGTAGCTCTTGCAGGGGGTATCGCTGCGGTCCAGTTCCCAGGTGTATTTGTGTGGTTCGCTGGCCTGGGGCGGGGGGCTGCCGGCCTGGGCTGGGCGGATCATGGGGGGCAGGCTCAGCAGCAGGGGGAGCAGCACACAGGATAGGGTGCGGCGGGCTATGGAGCGTATGGGGAATATGGAGGCTACGGGAGCCATAGGGGCAACGGCCGCCGCTGTGGTCATGTTTTGCTGCAGTCTCCTGGCAACCATCACTTCTCCTGTCGTCACGGGGCAAAGCGGTTGATCCGGCCAGCGGCGTACTATACCGGACGTGCTGGTTCCGGCGTATCCCGCAGCGCGCGCCGCAGGATTTTGCCGACGATGGTTTTTGGCAGTTCGTCGCGGAACTCGACTTGGCGCGGAATCTTGTAGCCGGTCAGGTTTTCGCGGCAGTGGCGGAGGACTTCCTCCCGGGTCAGCGCGGGGCTGCGCGGCACGATGAAGACTTTGATGCGTTCGCCGGCCACCTCGTCCGGGATGCCGATGGCGGCAGCTTCGAGCACCTCGGGATGGCTGAGCAGCACTTCCTCGATTTCATTGGGGAAGACATTGAAGCCCGAGACAAGGATCATGTCTTTTTTGCGGTCGATGAGGCGGATGTAGCCGTCTTCGTCCATGATGCCGATATCGCCGGTGGCCAGCCAGCCAGCCTCATCGAGGACGCGGGCGGTTTCTTCTGGCCGCTGCCAGTAGCCTTGCATCACCTGCGGGCCGAAGACGCACAGTTCGCCGGCTTCTCCCGTGTCTGCCCAACTGCCGTCTTCCCGCCGCATGCGCACCCAGGTGGAGGGTACGGGCAGACCGATGGAACCATTGAAGACGACGGGGCGGGAAATATCGACCGGGTTGATGGTGACGATGGGGGAACATTCCGTCAGGCCGTAGCCTTCGACGATATCGACACCGGTCACTTTTTTCCATTTTTCGGCCACGCTGCGCGACATCGCCATGCCACCGGCCAGCGCCAGCTTGAGCGGGCGAAAATCGCGCCGGCAGAATTCCTCGTTTTCGAGGAAGGACGAGAATAGGGTGCTGACGGCGGTGATGCCGGAGAATTGCTCTTTTCTCAGGATACGTGTCATGCGCCGGGTGTCGCGCGGGTTGGCGATCAGGATGTTGCGTCCGCCCAGGCCGAGGAAAATCAGGCAATTTACCGTCAGCGAGTAGATGTGGTACATCGGCAACGGTGTCAGGATGGTCTCGGTGGCAGCGGTCATCTGGCCAGCGGCCCAGGCCTTGGCTTGCAGCAGGTTGGCGAGGATGTTGCGGTGTGTGAGCATGGCCCCCTTGGCCACGCCGGTGGTGCCGCCGGTGTATTGCAGGAAGGCCAGGTCGGTTTGTGCCATAGCCACCGGGGTGAAAGGCAGGTGCGTTCCCTGTTTCAGGGCAGTCCGCAGCCGGGTGACCCGTTCGCGCGGCAGATGGTGGGGCGGCACCATTTTCTGGAAGTAGCGGACGGCCAGGTTGAGTGCCCGTCCCTTGAGGTTGAGCTTGCCGCCCAGCAGGTCGCCCAGTTCGGTCAGGAGGATGCGGCGCACGGCGGTTTCCGGCAGGGCTTTTTCTAGCGTATGGGCAAAGTTTTCGAGGATGACGATGGTTTGGGCGCCGCTGTCCTTGAGCTGGTGCGCCAGCTCGCGGGCGGTGTAGAGCGGGTTCACGTTGACCACGATGGCGCCGGCCTTGAGGGTGCCGAACAGTGCCACCGGGTACTGGAACAGGTTAGGCAGCATCAGGGCCACACGATCACCCTTGGTGACTCCCGCTGCTTGCAGCCAGGCGGCAAATGCCGTGGCCTGACGGTCGAGCGCGGCATAGCTCAGCTGGCTGCCGATGCTGATGAAGGCGGTGCGGTCGCGGAACTTGTCGATGCACTCGTCAAAATAGTGATTGATCGAGGCATAGGCTTCCAGGTCGATGTCGGCCGGTACGCCGGCCACATAGGATTTCAGCCAGATGCGTTCTGGCAGGTCAGATGGGGAATGAGGCGGCATCATGAAGGGTCTCCGCAGCCGTATGACCTGCAGTTTATCGTTCGAGGATGGCGACGATGCCCTGACCGCCGGCTGCGCAAATGGAGATCAGGCCGCGGCCGCTACCTTTTTCGGCCAGCATCTTGGCCAGCGTGGCGATGATGCGCCCGCCGGTGGCGGCAAAGGGGTGGCCGGTGGCCAGCGAACTGCCGTTGAGGTTGAACTTCGCGGGATCGATGGCACCCAGCGGGGCAGATAACCCCAGCCGTTCGCGGCAGAAGGCGGGATCCTGCCAGGCTTTCAGGGTGCACAACACCTGGGCAGCGAAGGCTTCGTGGATTTCGTAGAAGTCGAAGTCCTGCAAGGTCAGCCCGGCGCGGGCCAGCATGCGCGGCACGGCATAGGCCGGTGCCATCAGCAGACCTTCTTTCTTGTGCACGAAATCGACGGCAGCAACTTCGGAAAAACTCAGCCAGGCCTGCACCGGTAGTCCCTTGGCACGCGCCCAGTCTTCGCTAGCCAGGAGCACACAGGAGGCACCATCGGTCAGGGTGGTCGAGTTGGCGGCAGTCAGGGTGCCGTGGGCACGGTCAAAGGCGGGTCTGAGGGTGGCGAGCTTTTCTGTGGTGATGTCCGGACGCAGGTTGTTGTCGCGATTGAGCCCTTGAAACGGTGTCACCAGGTCGGTGAAAAAGCCGCGCTCAAAGGCAGCAGCCAGTTTGCGGTGGCTCTCGACCGCCATCTGATCCTGTTCATCGCGCGGAATCTGCCATTCCTTGGCCATCAGCTCGCAGTGTTCGCCCATCGACAGGCCAGTACGTGGCTCGGTGTTGCGTGGCAGGAGCAGCTTGAAGAACATGTCGGGGCGTAGTTTCATGGCCTTGGCGACACGCTGCCCGGTTCCCTTGCTGCGGTTGATGTCGAGCAGTATCTTGCGCATCCGTTCGTTGACACCGATCGGGGCATCCGAGGTGGTATCTACACCACCGGCGATGCCGACATCGATCTGCCCCAGGGCTATCTTGTTGGCGACCAGAATGGCAGCTTCCAGCCCCGTGCCGCAGGCTTGTTGCAGATCGTAGGCCGGTGTTTCCGGTGCCAGGGTGGTCGACAGGACGGCTTCGCGCGTCAGGTTGAAATCGCGCGAATGCTTGATGACCGCACCGGCGGCGACTTCGCCTAGGCGTTCGTGATGCAGGTGATAGCGGTCGATGAGTCCTTGCAGGGCGGCCGTCAGCATCTGCTGGTTGGAGGCTTCGGCATAGGCCGTGTTGGAACGGGCAAAGGGGATACGATTCCCGCCGAGGATGGCGACGCGGCGGATGCTGGCGATGCTCATGGACTGTCCTCCGAAAATGTGATGCAACAGGCGATGCAACAGACTGGGTGCTGAGGCTTGTATCGGGGCGGTGTTCCTTCAGTCAGCTTGCCAAAAACCGCGTAGATGGGGTTTCTCCCCGCGCCCGTCACGGACTTCAAAACATTGTCCGTGATCCTGTGTGTATGGGTCGGCCCATAGGGTGGCCTTGCCGGGCAGTAGCAGAGGCGTCTTGAATTCCACCCGAATCTGGGCGGTATCGACAGGCTGTGCGGGCATCAGAGCCGCCAGGGCGCGTGCTTTGGTCCACATGCCGTGGGCGATGGCACGCGGGAAGCCGAAAGCCAGGGCCGTCAGGCGGTGCAGATGGATGGGGTTGAGGTCGCCGGAGAGTCGTCCATAACGCTGCCCCAGACGGCCATCGAGCAACCATTCCTGGCTTGGCTGGTGGGCGTGAACCTCGGTCAGCCGGCTTTGACAGGGCGTGCCATGCGGCGTGTGGATGCCGCTACGCAGATAGGCGCTGTCGCTTTCCCAGAGGCATTCGTGTTGCGGGCTGCGGGTATCCAGGATGCGGCTGGTCAGGCTGAAGACCTGGCCCTTTTCATGTGCCTGAGGGTGTTCCAGACAGACTTCGACGCGCACCTGCTGGCCGGGTTCGATGCGCTGGTGCTGATGGATCGTATTGCTCAGATGCACCATGCCCATCATCGACCAGGGAAAAGCTGGGTCGGCCATCAGCAGCATATGTAGCGGAAAGGCCAGCATGTGCGGGTAAGTCAGCGGCACGCCGTGTGCCGGCAGGAAGCCGCATATTTCGGCGTAACGGGCAATGTGCGCGGTGTCCAGAGTCACTTCCGGGCGTGCCAGTGAGAGGGCGGGCAGCGGTGCCGGACGGTTTTTCTTGCGTGCTGTCAGCAGCGCCGCGCCATACAGGCGTAGCGGCGAGGGCAGGGGGGGGTACTCATGCGGCAGCGGCAGCGACATGGCTTTCAGGCTCAGGCGCCAATCATGCTCTGGCCGCAGACCCGCACGATGTTGCCGGTGATGCCGGCAGAAGCGGGGCAGGCGAACCAGGCGATGGTCTCGGCCACATCGACGGTCTGCCCGCCCTGATTCATCGAATTCATCAGCCGTGCCGCCGTGCGAATGGTGAAGGGGATGGCATCCGTCATCTGTGTTTCGATGAAGCCCGGAGCGACGGCATTGATGGCGATAGCGTGTTCGCGCAGCCGTGGTGCCATGCTGTGCACCATGCCGATGACGCCGGCCTTGGAGACAGCATAGTTGGTTTGCCCCATGTTGCCGGCGATGCCGCTGATCGAGGAAACACAGACGATGCGCCCGCCGCGTTTGATGGCCTGTGCGGCAAGCAGGGCATCGTTGATGCGCTCCTGGGCACTCAGGTTGACCTCGATCACCAGTGCCCAGTTGGCCTCTTTCATGTTGGCGATGGTCTTGTCGCGGGTGATGCCGGCGTTATGCACGAGGATGTCGATGCCCCCGTGAACCTGGGCTGCGGCTACCATTTTCTGCGGTGCATCGGCAGCCGTGACATCGAGAGGCAGGGCGATGCCATCGAGTTTTTTTGCCACTTCATGCAAGGCGGCCTCGGCCTGCGGCACATCGACGCAAATGACTTTTGCGCCGTCGCGCGCCAGTACTTCGGCAATCGAGGCACCAATGCCGCGCGATACGCCGGTCACCAGCGCCGTCTGCCCTTGCAAGGGGCGGCTCCAGTCGGCAACCTTGCTGGCCGTAGCCACAGCACCGATACGGATAACCTGGCCGGATACATAGGCGGAACGGGGCGAGAGCAGGAAACGCAAGGTCGAATCGATGCCGCCTTCGGCACCTTCGGCGACATAGACCAGTTGTGCCGTGCAACCGCGCCGTACTTCCTTGCCCAGCGAGCGCGTCATACCTTCCAGGGCACGCTGCGCCGTGGCCTGGCGCGGCGTGGCGCAGGATTCCGGTGGGCGGCCAAGGATGAGGATGCGGGCACATTTGCCCAGCGAACGCACCGTGTCATGGAAGAAGTGATAGAGACTGCCCAGCTGGGCACTGTCCGTGATGTTGCTGGCATCGAATACCAGTGCTTTGACCGGACGTGCCGTGCTGCCCTTGGCTGGCGGCGTGAAACGCCCGACCATCAGACCGGCACGGTTGGCCTCGGCCACCCAGGAAGGCGCGGCACCATGGCTCAGTACCGTGGCCTTCATGTCGGCCAGGGCTTGCAATACGGACGACAGCAGCGGCTGCCCGGCGTGACACTCCTGCGCCGTACCCAGGATGACTTCTCCTTCGATCACGGCCTGGCCTGGACGATAACGTTCCAGCCGTGGCGGCTTGGGCAGTCCCAATGTGCCGGCGAGCTTGCCGCCCAGGGCAGAGTTGGCAAAGCGCAGATAGGGATCGGTCATTGCAGAAACTCCATGGATAGACGAGCCGACAAAAAATGATTATGGGCACGGGTTAAAACAATCGTTTGAATTTATCATTATTTCATTTTGTGGGCAATGTCTGTCATGGAACATGAGCCTGGGCAGAGGGCAGCAATACCGATACCGAATACGTTCCCGCAGGAAGTGTCATGGTCAGAAAAAAAGCCACCACCATGAAAGTCATGATGATGGCTTGTTGCATGTTTGCAGAACCCGGAACACACCGGCTGGAGGTGGGTACTTCAGCTGTAGCGGTAGGCCTGTTCGCCATGCGACGAGATGTCCAGCCCTTCGCGTTCTTCATCTTCTGCCACGCGCAGGCCGATGAAGGTGTCTACCAGCTTGTAGGCGATGAAGGAAACGGCACCGGACCAGAGGACGGTGATGCCGACACCGCCTGCCTGGATGATCAGCTGGTCGAGGATGGAGTAGTTGCCGGCGACCTTGTTGGCAACATAGTCGTAGATCCCTGAACCACCAAGGGCAGGGTCTGCGAAGACGGCGGTCAGCAGGGCGCCGAGGATGCCGCCGACACCATGGACACCAAACACGTCGAGGCTGTCATCGGCACCAAGCAGGCGCTTCAGGCCATGAACGCCCCACAGGCAGAGCGCACCAGCCAGCAGGCCGATCACCAGGCCGCCGCCGAGACCGACGAAACCGCAGGCTGGCGTGATGGCGACGAGGCCAGCGACAGCGCCCGAGGTAACTCCCAGCAGCGAGGGTTTCCCTTTCAGCAACCATTCCATGAACATCCAGGAAAGTGCAGCGGCAGCGGTGGCCAGCCAGGTGTTGACGAAGGCCAGGGCGGCGGTGCCGTTGGCTTCGAGTGCCGAGCCGGCGTTGAAACCGAACCAGCCGACCCACAATAGCGAGGCACCGATCATGGTCATGGGCAGGTTGTGGGGTGCCATCGAGTCACGGCCATAGCCGACTCGTTTGCCGATGACATAGGCACCAACCAGACCTGCTACGGCAGCGTTGATGTGAACAACCGTGCCACCAGCGAAGTCGAGCGCACCTTTCTGGAACAGGAAGCCGGCAGTGGCAGTCAGTTTTTCAGCGGCGGCGGCATCGAGGTAGCCATCCGGGCCGGCCCAGTACCAGACCATGTGGGCAATGGGCAGGTAGCTGAAACTGAACCACAGCACGGCAAAGGCCAGCAGCGCCGAGAACTTGATGCGTTCGGCGAAGGAGCCGACGATCAGGCCGGTTGCGATGGCGGCGAAAGCACCCTGGAAGGCGACATAGATCAGCTCTGGAACGACCACACCCTTGCTGAAGGTGGCGGCCATGGATTCGACGGTCACCCCCTTCAGCAGCACTTTGTCGAGGCCACCCAGGAAGGCGTTGCCTTCGGTGAAGGCCAGGCTGTAGCCGTATAGCGCCCACAACACACTGATGAGAGAGAAGATGGCAAACACCTGCATCAGCACCGACAGCATGTTTTTGCTGCGTACCAGGCCGCCATAAAACAATGCTAGACCGGGGATCGACATGAGGATGACGAGGGCGGTGGCAACAAACAGCCAGGCGCTGTCTCCTTTGTTGGGTACCGGCACTGGTGCTGGTGCTGCGGTGGCAGTAGCAGTAGCAGTGGCCGTAGCCGTAGTTGTCGCTACCGCTGCCGCTGCTGTTGTCATCGTCGCTGTGGCGGCGGTTGCCGCCTCTTCGGCATGAACAGGAGCGGCCAGACCCAGCATGAACAGCCAGAGTGTCAGAAAGAACAACAGAGATTTTTTCATGATGCGTTCCTCAGAGGGCAGCCTCACCGGATTCTCCGGTGCGGATGCGGATGACTTCTTCAAGGCGATAGACGAAGATTTTTCCATCGCCGATCTTGCCGGTGCAGGCAGCTTTTTCGATGGCCTCGACAGCCTGTTCGACCAGTGCATCGGCCAAGGCAACCTCGACCTTGATCTTGGGCAGAAAATCGACGACATATTCGGCGCCGCGATACAGTTCGGTATGACCCTTCTGGCGGCCGAAACCTTTGACTTCGGTGACGGTGATGCCTTGTACGCCGATGGCTGACAAGGCTTCGCGGACTTCGTCGAGTTTGAAGGGCTTGATGATGGCAGCAATGAGTTTCATAAAGATTCCTTGTTTGTATATGGAGTGGCGTAAGTCAGAAGGTTTTGCCGAAACTGATAACCAGGCGGGCATCCCCGAGATCGCGCCCGAAGGCATTGCGATAAGGCTGGCCGGCATCGCCGTGGGCGTTGGTGGTCGAGTAGCTCAGCCCGAGGGTGCCAAAACCGACTTCCTTGGTCAGACCGAGCTTGTAGTCGCTGTAGGAGGCATCGCTGCGGTCCTTGATCTTCTGATGGCCGATGTGGCCATTGATGCCCCAGCCATCACCCAGAGCGTAGTTGGCCGACAGGTCGAGGTAGCCGCTACCATTCGTCTTGCCGCCGCTGGGATTGGTGAAGCCGAAGATGTGGTCGGAAACGCTGTGTGAGTATTTGAGGCTAATGAATTTCCAGTTGACGGCGGCATACAGCTCGGTGGTGTCCGGCTTGGTGAAGGCGGCGGGGTAGGTGCCAGGATAGTGGTAGGTCAGGACGCCAAGGTCATAGCCATAGTCACCGCCCAGGCTGCCTTTGTAGCCGGCGTAGATATCCAGTTCGAGCGGTGCGCTGACGCTGGCATTGCCATCGCTGACCCAGGAAATGGTGGAGCCCCAGAGGCCAGCGTAAAGGCCGCTGGTGTGGGCATAGTCGAAGCCACCTTGCAAAGCGGCCTTGCCGTTAGTCTGGGCGATGCCACGATAGAGATATTCGGAAGCCAGGGTGACATTTCCCGTGAAGGTGTGCGGGCTGGCGGGGGCGGCATCGGCAGCCAGGGCAAGGGTGGGCAAGCTGCTGGCGGCGAGCAGGAGGGTGAGCAGGGGCTTGTTCATCGAGATTCTCCAGAGGGTTGATTTTTGGGATAGCAGGAAATGCCCGCATAGGTCTATAGCAGGATGTATGCCAAAAATAAAATCATTTGAAATCAAATGACTACAAGATGCATTCAGTATTTTTGCGGTGAAATGGTGCCGGGATTGCACCATTTTTCAATGGCCAATACGCACCACGCACCAGAGGGGTGCGGCGGGGGCAGTCCTCGGAAAACCACAGCCTTGATGACATCTGTCAGCCACAAACCCCCAACGGGGCCTGGCCCCCGGCGCTTCAGCTTGTAAAATTCCGGGAGCGAAAGCCTGAATATCCGCCGGGGTCCACAAGCAGGACACGCAACCCCATATCAGCCACCAACGCAGCCACCAACGCACCGATATTCGCGTTCAACGTCGTTTTTTCGATACCACCTTTGGTGGCAATCACTCCCAATGTGGCCACAGGACACCTCGTATTAAGGTTGCACAAGTTCTGCGTCGCATCTGGGTCTGGATAGACGGGGGCTACTGGATCACTTGGGGCACTTTCACCACCCTGTGACTTCGCATAATGTGGATTATGTCAATAAACATTCAAGAAAATGCCGTGCCCTGGTCGGGGCCACCAAGTATGACTCTATGCTTCAGATGGTTGTCGGCGGGATGTGGCGAATACTTCATCACGTGCCGTATTGCGTATGGCAACGATGGCTGGATGAGTCAAGCGGCGCTCGGTGGTGATGGCATACAACTGTTCGTGCAGGCCGTTTAGCTGGCCCAAGACCTGTACGCCGTGTTGTTGCCGGATCGCTTCGGCGATGGCGCTGGGGGCGATAAAGAGGCCAGCCCCGGCTTCACCAAATGCGGTCAGCAAGGCGCTGTCGTCGAATTCTCCAATGATGTCCGGACGTAGATCGTGCTGAACGAACCACTGTTCCAGCCGGGCACGGATAGCCACATCCTCTCCCGGCAGCAGGAATGGTGCTCCGTTCAGCAAAGACGGGAAATTCCCACTCAAGCGGGGAACCAGTGCTGTTGCGGCGAATACGGTCAATTCGCTTTCACCCAGCAGATGACTGTAGCCACGCACGTTGAGGTGTGACGGGATCGGCCGGTCGGCGATAACCATGTCCAGACGGTGGATGGCCAACTCTGCCAGCAGCCAGGTCAACCGCCCTTCGCGGCAGATCAGGCGTACTGGCTCGGTCAATTGCATGGCCGGGGCAATGACACGCTGGACAACGGATTTGGCAACAGAATCCGCAATGCCGACACAAAATGGCTGCTTGATGTTGTGCGACTCATCACGCACCACCTCCAGCAGTTCATCCCCTAGTGTGAAAATCTGTTCGGCATAGCTCATGATGCGCTGCCCGGCCTCACTTAGGACGAGCCCGCGCCCGGCACGGTGAAACAGGCTCACGCCCAGGGACGCTTCCAGCTCGTGCAGTTGGCCACTGATCGATTGCGGCGTCAAGTGCAGCTGCTCAGCTGCCCGGGCGATGGAGCCGGACTGGGCCACCATCCAAAAATAGCGCAGATGCTTGAAATTCAGTTGATTCATGTGATTGACAGCCCACAGAAGATGGCTGGAGCTCCGTCTTTTATCATGATTGCTCCATTTTTTTCGATGATAGTTTAAATAATATTCGAATTGTTCGATGTGTCGAATTTACGTACACTGCCTGCTTTGCAACAACCTCGGGGGTTCTCCATCATGAAGCGCATCCTGTTATTTCTAGCCACCAACTTGGCGGTCATGATCGTCCTGGGCGTGGTCACCACACTGACTGGAGCCAACCGCTATTTTTCGAGCTCTGGCCTTGATCTGGGCAAGCTGTTGCTGTTTGCCGGCATCATGGGCTTTGGTGGCGCATTCATTTCCCTGTGGATGTCCAAGCCTCTGGCCAAATGGAGCACCGGGGCTCGCATTATCGAAACGCCGGCCAATTCAACGGAATACTGGCTGATGGAGCGCGTCGGGCAGTTGGCCCAGAAGGCTGGCCTAGCCATGCCGGAAGTCGCTATCTATGACGGCGAACCCAATGCCTTCGCAACAGGCGCCACCCGCAACAGCTCGCTGGTGGCTGTCTCGACCGGCCTGCTCCAGTCGATGACCCGTGAAGAAGCCGAAGCCGTGCTGGCACATGAAGTGGCGCACATCGCCAATGGCGACATGGTGACCCTGACCCTGATCCAGGGCGTGGTCAACACCTTCGTCACCTTCCTGTCCCGGATCATTGGCTGGTTTGTCGATTCGGCGCTACGCAAGGACGAAGAAAGCAGCGGCCCGGGGATCGGCTACACCATTACGGTAATTGTTTGCGACATCGTGTTTGGCATTTTGGCCAGCGTCATCGTCATGTACTTCTCCCGGCAGCGCGAGTTCCGCGCCGATGCTGGTGCTGCCCAACTGCTCGGTACACCGACACCCATGATTGCCGCCTTGCAACGACTCGGCTCTCTGCAGCCTGGTGCCCTGCCACAGAACGTGGCGACTTCCGGCATCAGTGGCACGCAGGGCTGGATGAGCCTGTTTTCCAGTCATCCGCCGCTGGAAGAGCGCATTGCGGCGCTGGCTGGCCGGCGTGCCGGCTAAATCCCCCAAGCCCAGTCACCAGTCACCAGTCCACGCCCCACCCTGCCCTGCTCTTCCTGCCCCCCCCTGTTCCACGATTGACGACCCTCTCACTGTCCCCTACCCTCCATGATTGCCATGACCCCACCTCCGGATTACACCTATGCCAGCAGCCTGTTATGGGGCGGGTTCATTATCTTCGTGCTATTCATGTTGGCGCTGGATCTGTTCGTGCTGGGCGGCCGGCGGGCTCACCGCGTCAGCGTGCGCGAGGCAGCACTCTGGTCCTGTGTGTGGGTCTGTCTGGCTCTGCTCTTTTGCGCACTGCTGTGGTGGTATCTCGTCCCACTCATCGGGCCGGAGCTGGCACGTGCCAAAGCGCTCGACTTCCTCACCGGCTATGTCATCGAAAAGTCTCTGTCGGTCGATAACATCTTTGTATTCCTGCTGATTTTCTCGTCTTTTCACATTGCTCCCGAGCATCAGCGGCGGGTGCTGCTCTACGGCGTGCTGGGTGCCATTGTCCTGCGTGCCATCCTGATCCTGGCCGGTGCCTGGATTGTGCATGAATTCAGCTGGGTGCTGTACTTGTTTGGAGCCTTCCTCGTGGTTACCGGGATGCGCATGCTGGTCATGGCCGAAGCGTCGCCAGATATAGAGAAGAACCCTGTTCTGCGGCTGGCCCGCCGCTATCTGCGGGTTGCCGAGCATGAGCGCAGCGAACGGTTTTTTGTCCTGCGTGACGGAGTTCGTTACGTCACCCCGCTCTTTCTCGTCCTGATCCTGGTGGAGGCCTCGGATGTCATCTTTGCCGTCGACTCCATTCCGGCGATTTTCGCCATCACCACTGATCCATTCATCGTCTTCACTTCCAACATCTTCGCCATCATGGGACTGCGCGCCCTTTATTTCCTGCTGGCGGACATGGCAGACCGCTTCCATCTGCTCAAATACGGCCTAGCCATGGTGCTGACCTTCATCGGAGCAAAAATGCTGATTGTCCCGTGGTACCACATCCCGACCCCGGCTTCGCTGGCCATCGTCGCCATCCTGATCCTGGCATCCATCACGGCCAGCCTGTTCGCCAGCCGCAAGCATCACGGCGGCTGAAGCCGTAACGCCCGGCGGCGTGCTGGCGGCTACCGGGCGTTACTGAGCGTTACTGAGCGTTACTGGGCCATGGCCTCAACCGCCAGCGACAGGCTCACTTCATCCGGTACAGCAGCCGGGTATTTGCCGAGATTGAATTCGGAGCGCTTGATCTTTGCCACGGCGTTGGCGCCCAGAGCGTCTTTTTTCGTCATGGGATGCGGCTTGATCAGGAAACTGGTGATCATCAATGTTACCGGGCGAGTCACCCCCTTGATGGTCAGATGACCCTCGACAGCGACCGGCTTGTCTCCTTCAAAACGCACTGCGGTGGATTTGAAGGTAATGTCCGGAAATTGCGCAGTGTTGAAAAACCCCTCGCCCTGCATGTGCTCGTTGAAGGCCGAAAAACCGGTGTTGATCGACTTGGCGTCGATGCGCACATCGACCGAAGCGGTTTTGGCGGCACGATCGAGCACAATCTGGCCGCTTGTCCGATCGAAACGGTGAATCTGGCTCGACAGTCCTTGATGGGTGTATTCAAAGCGCGGGGCGGTGTGGGTCGGGTCGATGGCAAAGGTTTCCGGGGCGGCTTTGGCCAGGCCGGAAAGCGACACCAGTGAAGCAAACAGGGTCGTCATCGTCATTGCTGCAACAGTCTTGCGCATGGGGAAGCTCCTTGATTGAAAAAAAACGTGAAAATGGACGAGGGGTGTGAGATGCAGGATGTGCGAGGGGGGCTGGTGATCACCGCACTTTTACCATGACTGAAAAAGATCACGGGTAACGCAATCCCGGCGGAGGGGGTATCTGCGGTGCGGGCGCGGGAACAGGCACATAGGCCGGGGCAGAACCGGTTGGAGGAACGGCGGCAACCTTTTCCCAGCCCGTGGCACATTCCTGGACGTAAGGGTAATACCCTGATGGCTGCCGACAGGCATACCACCACTGTGCCCCGGAATCTCCTGGCCCGGGCTGGGCGTAAGCAGGTGCGGAGGGGGAAGGTGAGCCAGCAGGTGCCACCGTGTAGGACTCCGACACGAAGGTGCCCGACCCGACCGGCACCGGCCCAGGCAGCATATAAGTGGTGGTGGAATAAGTCGTTACCGATGGCGGCGCGGCATACAACGTGATGGGTGGCGGATAGATGATGCGGGATTCGCGATACACCGTGCGTGGCTGCACGGCGGCATAAAGTGCGGAGGCTCCGATCACCACACCCAGCGTACCCCAGAAGCGGCGGTCACCGCTGCCGTACACATGACCATGAATGTGGCTGCCGCGGTTGTAGGATGGCGCACCATAGCCACCATAGCCACCATAGCCACCGTAGCCACCGTAGCGGTATCCGGAACGCCAGTCCATCCGCTCTGCCCAGGCCGTGGTTGCGGGGACAATGCCGGCTACGGTTGCAGCCATGGCAGCCAGGATCATGGCATACCTGTTGAGGTTCCTCTTGCGTTTCATGATTCCCTCCCTCCTCTCTTCAACAGGGCTATGAACGATGAACAACGAACAACAAATGGATGGTAGAGGCTTGATGCATGCCCGCACAAGATAGCCCGGATACCTCTGATACCTCGCCCCCCCCTTTACCTGCACTGCTTTGTCGCTCTCACCCTCGTGTGCGGGGCAAAGAGACGCACCACGCGAATACGCTTGTCCTGAGCCTGCACGATCTCCATGGCTGTCTGGCCGATTTTCACGCTCAACCCGGCTTCCGGAATTTCCTGAAGATATTCAAGCAGCAGGCCATTCAACGTTTTCGGCCCGTCGAGCGGAAAATCCAGTCCCAGCGCCCGGTTCAGGTCGCGCAGGGAGCGTGCCCCATCGACCAGGACACTTTCCTGGCCACCGCTACCCTGCTGCCAGGAAAGCTCTTCGTTGCCCGGGACGCTGGTCGTGAATTTGCCGATGATTTCCTCGATGATGTCTTCCAGTGTCATCAGCCCCATGATTTCGCCATATTCGTCGACAACCAGGGCGATGCGCTGCCGGTTTTCGAGGAAAAACTGCAGCTGCGTATAAAGTGAGGTACCCACCGGGACGAAATACGGTGCGCCGAGTTGCTCGCGCAAGGATTGCTGGTTGAGCTCAAATTCACCCGTGATGGCTGCAGACAGTAGCCGCCGGTGATGCAGGATGCCGACCATGTTGCCCGGATCGCCGTCATACACCGGCAGGCGTGAATGGAAACAGGTGGCAATCTGCTGGCGGATTTCATCCAGCGGCTGAGCAAGATCGATCCCCTCGATTTCTCCACGCGGGGTCATGACATCTTCGACCGAAGCCTTTTCCAGATCGAACAGGTTGAGCAGCATGCCCTGATGCTGCTGCGGAATGAAATGCCCGGCTTCCAGCACCATGACCCGTATATCTTCCGGAGAGATTCGTGCGGCCTCACGCCCGGCCTCGGGTTTCAGACGAATGAGCTTGAGCAACGCCGTGACAAACAGATTGACGAACCAGATGATTGGGTAGCTGATGCGCAATAGGGGTGCCAGGATGAAACCGATGCGCCGGGTGATGGTATCTGGATAGGTGGCGCCAATGACCTTGGGGGTGATCTCGGAAAAGACCAGCAGGCAGAAGGTGACAAATAGCGTACCGGCCTCCAGCGCCCACTTTTCTGCACCGAACAGGGCCAGGGTGATATGCCCGGTCAACATGGCGGCTGCCGCATTGATGAGGGTGTTGCCGAGCAGGATGATGCCCAGCAGCCGATCGACCTTGTCAAGCAGCTGCACGGCCAGTTGCGCGCCACGGTTACCCTCCTTGGCCAGGTGGTGCAGGCGATGGCGGTTGCTGGCCATCATGGCGGTCTCGGACATCGAGAAAAACCCGGAAAACAGCAGCAGCAATGCCAGAATCAAAAACTGGCTCGTCAGAGACATTTCATCCATGGGGTAACAAGAGAACGAAGGAGGGATGCGGCAGCTTAGATGCTGCGATGCAGGATTACCTCAACAACGAAATGACTGCCGACATAGGCCAGCAACAACGTAGCAAACCCGGCCAACGTCCAGCGCAGGGCTACCTTGCCCCGCCAGCCACGTAGATACCGCCCGAGCAGCAAGGCGGCAAAAATGAGCCAGGAGACGAGGGCAAAGACCGTTTTGTGATCGAAAGCCATCGGCTTGCCGAACATGTCTTCGGAAAAGAGGATACCCGTCAACAGAGTCAAGGTCAGCAGGACGAAGGCCATGTGGATCAGCCGAAACAACAAGGCTTCCATTGTCAGCAGCGGCGGCAGGCCAGCCAGCAAGGGCGGCAGCCGTCCTTTGTGCAAGCTGCGTTCGGCCGCGGCCATCAGCAGGGAATGCAGTGCAGCCAGCGTAAACAGGCTGTAGGACAGCATGGCCATGATGAAATGGGCACGAAACCCGGGGCTGTCGGTATCCGCCTGCAAATGTGGGCTGGGCATGACCAGTGGCAGCAGGATGCACAGCGCGGCCAGTGGAAAGCCGAAAATCTGCAGCCCCTCCATGCGGGCGTAAAAGCTTTCGATCCAGTACAGCGCAATCGCCAGCCAGAACATCATCGACAGGGAAACGGCAAAGCCGAAACGCATGCTGCCGTCGGTGAAGATATCCTGGGCCAATGCGATGCCATGCGCGGTCAGTGTTGCCAGCAGCACCCCGCGCTCCCAGTAACACAGGCCGACCGAGGGCTGGTCGAGAGCCGGCCCTTGCCAGCGGGTGCGCCAGAAATGCGCGGCCAACCCCAGATACGCGGCAGCAGCGAGCAGATGCAGTAAAATCGACATTCCGCGAGTTTACCCCATCCTCCAGCGATTCCTGCCATGCTCGACAACCTCACCCAGCGCCTTGCCAAAGTCGTCAAAACCATCCGTGGCCAGGCTCGCCTGACGGAAGACAACATCACCGACATGCTGCGTGAAGTACGCATGGCTTTGCTTGAAGCCGACGTCGCCTTGCCGGTTGTCAAGGAATTCATCAGCCGCGTCAAGGAAAAGGCGGTTGGCCAGGAAGTCATCGGCTCGCTGACCCCAGGCCAGGCGCTGGTCGGTGTGGTGCATCGCGAATTGACCGAATTGATGGGCGGAGCCAGCAGCAGCCTGAATTTCGCCACTCAGCCCCCTGCCGTCATCCTCATGGCCGGCCTGCAGGGGGCAGGCAAAACCACCACCACGGCCAAGCTTGGCAAATGGTTGCGTGAGCGGCAGAAAAAGAAGATTCTGGCCGTCTCTTGCGACGTTTACCGCCCGGCGGCCATCGAACAATTGAAGGCCGTATCCGCCCAGGCCGGCATGGATTTCTTCCCTTCGTCCGGCGCGCAAAAGCCGGCTGACATCGCTGCCGCTGCCCTGGATTACGCCCGGAAACATTATTACGACATCCTCTTCGTCGATACCGCCGGCCGCCTGGCCATCGACGAAGCGATGATGACCGAGATCAAACAGCTGCATGCCCAGCTCAACCCCATCGAAACACTGTTCGTCGTCGATGCCATGCTGGGGCAGGATGCCGTCAATACTGCCAAGGCGTTCAACGATGCCCTGCCCCTGAGCGGGATCATCCTGACCAAGCTCGACGGCGATGCACGCGGCGGGGCGGCACTCTCGGTACGCCACATCACCGGCAAGCCCATCAAATTTTCAGGGGTGGGTGAAAAGCTCACCGGGCTGGAAGAATTTCATCCCGAGCGCATGGCTGCCCGCATTCTCGGCATGGGCGACATCCTCGGCCTGGTCGAAGAAGCCCAGCGCGGCGTCGACCACGAAAAAGCCCAGCAACTGGCGCAGAAACTCAAATCCGGCAAGGGCTTCGATCTGGAAGACTTCAAGGAGCAGATCAGCCAGATGCGCAAGATGGGTGGTGTGTCATCCCTGCTCGAAAAACTGCCAGCGCAATTCGCCCAGGCTGCCCAGCAGGCCGGCAATGGTGTCGAAGATCAGGCCATCCGCCGTATCGAAGGCATCATCAATGCCATGACACCGACCGAACGAGCCCGCCCCGAGCTCATCAAGGCCAGCCGCAAACGCCGTATTGCCGCCGGTTCCGGCGTGCAGGTGCAAGAGGTCAATCGCCTGCTCAACCAGTTCGAACAGACCCAGAAAGTCATGAAGCAGTTCAGCAAGGGCGGGCTGCAAAAAATGATGCGCAACATGAAAGGTATGATGCCGGGCATGCGCTGAGGCTTGGGGCCTCCACTCATTGCAGTGGGAGTGCGCCCCCCTTCTGCCGGCTACGATACAGGCTCAAGGCGGCATCGAGACGGAGCTGTTCGGTGGGGGTGAATTGCGTACTGCGCATTTTTTGCTGGGTCGTCGGGTCGGCGGCGGCCAGACGGGCGATGCGCTGCTGCCATTCGGCTTCCTGACGATCGACTTGCGCCATGCGTGTGGCGGCTTCGGCACCGAATTGTGCCGTGCGTTCCTTCAGACGCTGCTCTGCTGTGGCGGCGGATTGGGTTAAATCAGCATTCTGGCGGGTGATGCGCAGCGGCAGCAGGGCGGTCTGGCGAGCCTCCCGCTGTTCTTGCGTCAACAAAGCCGCTGAGCGCTCGTCGATCAGGCCGGCTTTTTGCTGGTCGTTCATGTCCGTGCGTTCGGTAATGCGCAGGCGCTCCACGGTAAAACCGTCGTAGCGGTTGTCATCACCAAACAAGCCGGCGATTTCCGGGCCGCTGAAGAGCTGCTGCTGGATGGCCATGCGCGCGGCCAGTATGTCTGCCAGCCTTTGCGAAGAGGTGCCGTCAAAATCGGCCGGCCGCAGCCCGGCCAGCTGGCTGCGATATTGCTGATATTGGGTTAGCAGGCGCTGCGCCTGGGCCAGATATTCTGCCGGTACCTGTTCGGCCAGCAGGCGCTCCGGATGTTCGGAATGGCGCCCGAGAATCTGTTCGAAAATACGCAACAGGTCTGGATTCAGCAAAGGGTCGTGCCCCCGCGCCAGCCATGCCGTGACATCGAGCTTTTGGCGCTCGATGTCGGCGGGGAATATCGTCGTCCTCCCGTCCTCTTCCCCCTGCCCTGCCTTGCCCTGGGCGGCCGTGTGTGAGGAGGCCGGTTCACCAGGCACCCGATCTGCGGCGGGTAGTGATATGGCAGGAGCATCCGGCGGTGCTGTTTGGTTCCCGGAGCGTCCAAATAACCCGTTTAGCCCGCCTGTGCTGCCCATGCCTATCAGTCCTGCCAGGGCGGCAAGCAGCAGCAATCCGACAGCGACTGTGGCAACAGGGGTGGGAGCGGGAGTGGCTGAACCGGAGACAAAGCCGGGGCCGGGCGTGGACGTGGATATACCCTCCCCTGCCTTCTGCCCGCCGTTATTGGTCACAGCCCCAGGTTCTTCAGGCGGTTGGCGTGTTCGCGATAGACCATGACCGGGCTGATATCGAAGGGCGAAACCAGACCCCAGAAATTGTTGATCTCGTCCAGATGGTTCTGCTTATAGACCCCCAGCTGACGTCCCAGGCGTGAGGCGCACACCGTGACCAAACCATCGTTGGCCGTCTTGTCTTCCGGATCGAACAGACGAGTCATGCTGCCAGTCAGGGCAAAGACGTAATCGATGGGATCGATCCCGCTGGTCAATGTGGCATTCCCTGTCCAGGAGTAATAGCGGATATTGCCGACCAGTTCCGGGCCGTGCAGTTCGCCGCAGTCGGCAGGCGGCAGGCCGGCCGGAAAACGGGCATTGAAGTCGGCCATGCCCTTGACACTCAGCGCGCCAAAGGCCTTGAAGGCATCTTCCGGGGTATTTTTCTTGCCGGAGAGCAGGTCCTCGAGCTTGGCCAGTCCTTCGGCAAAGGTCTTAACCACGCCCCCCAGCAAGGTGCCTTGCATCGGTACGGCAATATCCGTCAGCGGCTGGCCACGGGCATTGAGCCCGGCTACCGTGGTCACGGAAGCCACGGCCTCCGGCATGATACCGGCCACATAACGAATGGTTGGCCCACCGTGTGAATGACCGATGAGATGCACTTTGGGCGTGCCGGTGGCGGCCATGATGTAACGCACCTGGCTGGCCAACTGCTCACCCCGTTCTTCCGAGGTATTGAGGCCGGATACCGCTGTGACATAGACCGGTGCCCCGCCGGCACGCAGGTCGGGGACGATTTTGTACCAGTAATCGAGCACTCCGTTGAGGATGCTATCAAAGCCCAGCAGGCCATGCACCAGCACGATCGGATAGCGGACTGCGGTGTAGCCCGGAGCCGGCTGCCCCACTCCGGCGGCGGTAGCAACAGGTATCTGTATCCCGCCCATCAGAGTCGTCAGGATCAACGACCAGAACAGCAACATCCGTAAAGACCAGCGATTGAGCAGATACATGTTTCTACCTCCCCCGATGTTTATGTCTCCATGCCTCTGCCCATTGAGCACCGGCAACCCTGGTACCTTAGCAGATTGTTGGCAGATTTAAAGCACCGTGGTCTGCGCCTGCCCGGAGGCACGGGATTCGATACGGCCAATGACGTTGACTTCTTCCCCGGAGGCCCGCAGACAATCCACGGCACGCTGTTGCTGTTCCGCCGCGACGATGACGACCATGCCGATGCCACAATTGAAGACACGGTGCATTTCAGCATCCTGCACCTGCCCTTCCTGTTGCAGCCAGTCAAACAACGGCGGCCGGGGCCAGCTATGGCTGTCCAGCGTGGCTGTCAGGTCATCAGCCAGGATGCGCGGGACATTTTCTGTCAGCCCGCCGCCGGTGATGTGTGCCATGCCTTTCACGCCGCCTAAGCCCAGCGTTTCCATCAGCTTCAGCAGCGGTTTGACGTAGATCCGGGTGGGTGCCAGCAGCGTGTCTTCCAGTGAACGACCATGAAAAGCGGCCTGCAGGTCTGGCTTGCGGCGCTCGATGATCTTGCGGATCAGCGAATAGCCATTGGAATGTGCGCCGCTGGACGCCAGGCCGAGTACGACATCGCCCGGGCGGATACTCTTGCCGTCGATGATGTGTGATTTCTCGACAGCACCGACGGCAAAGCCTGCCAGGTCATATTCACCGGCCGGATACATGCCGGGCATCTCGGCCGTTTCACCACCAATCAGGGCACAGCCGGCCAGCTCGCAGCCCCGGGCAATCCCTTCGATGACCGTGGCTGCGGTGTCGACATCGAGCTGGCCACAGGCAAAGTAGTCGAGAAAAAACAACGGCTCGGCACCTTGCACCAGAATGTCATTGACGCTCATCGCCACCAGATCCTGTCCCACGGTGTCGTGGCGGTTGAGCTGGAAGGCCAGCTTGAGCTTGGTGCCCACGCCATCAGTACCCGAAACCAGCACGGGTTCACGAAATTTCTTCGACATTTCGAACAATGCACCGAAACCACCGATGCCGCCCATGACTTCAGGGCGCAAGGTGCGTTTGGCATGGGGCTTGATCCGCTCGACGAGGGCATCCCCCGCCTCGATATCGACGCCGGCATCGCGGTACGTCAGGGAAATATCCTTGGAATGTGTCATGTTCAAGTTGAGTTCCTGCGGGCCGACCGCTAAAGTAACGGGTTGCTGCCAACCCTTGAAAACAAGCCGACAATTTTACCGGAAATGTCCTCTGCGCGCGCCGATCGCCTGCAAACCCTGCTCTGGGGCGGGCTGGGTCTTGCCCTGCTGTGGCTCATGTACCAACTGGGCCCCATCCTGACCCCTTTTCTGCTGGCCGGAATCCTCGCCTACATCTGTGCCCCACCGGTCGAGGTGCTGGTGCGCCGCCGTGTGCCGCGTTTCGTGGCGGTGGTACTGGTTATGCTGCTGTTCATCCTCCTGCTGGTGACCTTGGCCCTGATCCTCGTTCCCCTGGTGCGTGAAGAATCCCGGCAGCTGATGGAGCGCCTGCCGGAAGGGCTGGCCCTCTGGAATCAGCAATGTGCCCCCTGGCTGAAAGCCCATTTTGGCTTGAATTCCGTCGTCACGCTCGACCCGGAAACCCTCAAGAAATTCCTTGCTGAACATCGCGACAGTGCCCACGGCCTGCTGCATTCCCTGCTGCCCTCGCTCAAGGTCGGCGGGCTGGCCGTGCTGGGCCTGCTGACCAACCTGATGCTGACGCCGGTGGTGATGTTCTACCTGCTGCTCGACGGGCGCGGCATCTTGCAGCGTGTCGAAGCCCTCGTCCCGCGCGACTGGCACGGCCACACCCTGCGCATTCTCACCAACATCGATGCCGTGCTGGCCGAATTCCTGCGCGGCCAGATTGCCGTAATGCTGAGCCTGGCGGTGTATTACAGCCTTGGCCTGTGGCTGGCTGGCGTGAATTTCGCCTTGCCCGTCGGCATCCTCACCGGGCTGCTGATCTTCATTCCCTATCTCGGTTATGCCCTCGGCCTGATCCTGGCCCTGCTGGTGGCCCTGCTGCAATTCGACGGACTCGCCCCGATCCTCGGTGTGGCCGTGGTCTATGGGCTCGGACAAGGATTGGAGAGCTTCGCCCTGACGCCCTGGCTGGTCGGCAAGCGGATTGGTCTGCATCCACTGGCCGTCATCTTCGCCCTGCTGGCCTTCGGCCAGCTGTTTGGCTTCTTCGGTATTCTGCTGGCCCTGCCCGCCTCGGCCGCCCTGCTCGTCGCCCTGCGCGAGCTGGGCGGCGTCTATTTCGCCAGCAGCTTCTACCAGGGCAGCACGCCCCCGGCAGATTCCTGATGGTGTCCGTCCCTCAGCAACTGCTGCTCGATTTTGGTCACGAGGCCACCTTGCCGACCCTCGACAATTTCGTCGTCGGCAAAAATCTGGAAGTCGTCGCTCGCCTGTGTACCCTGGGAGAGCCCACCGTATTTGACCAGATCTATCTGTGGGGCACGCCCAGCTGCGGCCGCACCCATCTGCTGTCCGGAGCACGAGCCGTGGCCGAAGCTCGCGGACGTCCGGTGGTTTTCGTCCCGGCCCGTGAAATCGGCCCCGAACTGGCCACGCCCCCGGGTTGCCTGATCATCGTCGATGACGTGGAAACACTGGACCCCATCGCCCAGATCACCCTGTTTCGTATCTTCAACACCGCCCGTCTGGTCGGTCTGGCCCTGCTGCTGGCCGGCAGCGCCCCGCCCATGCAACTGGCAGACCACCTGCGTGAAGACCTGCGCACCCGGATCGGGGCTGCGCTGATTTACGAAGTGCATCCCCTGGGCGATGAAGAAAAGCTCGAGCTGCTGCGCCAGCATGCCCACCAGAATGGTTTGCGCGTCCCAGATGATCTTTTCGCCTGGCTGCTGCAGCATAGCCGGCGTGATCTGCCCTCACTGCTGGCGACATTCGACCGCGCCGCCCAGTCCGCACTCGAAAGCCGGCGTCCCCTGACACTTGCCCTGCTGCGCAAGGTGCTGGAAGAACGGGAGCTCATTCCCAACGTGCTGTCTCCGGTGGCGGTCACCAGCCACGGCGGCATCACTCTCCCCTCATCCCACGGACAAGACGACAACCATGAGACTGGCCCTGTTTGACCTCGACAACACCCTGCTGGCCACCGACAGCGACTACGAATGGGGGCAGTTTCTCGCCCACCTCGGTGTTGTCGACCGCGCCTTGCAAGAGGCCAAAAACGAAGAGTTCTACGCCCACTACAAGGCCGGCACCCTCGACATCCAGGCCTTCCTCGATTTTCAGCTGGCACCACTCGCCCGCCACGAACGCGCACAGCTCGACCGCTGGCACAGCGAATTCATGCACAGCCGCATCCTGCCCAACATCCGCCCCGCCGCCCGTGCACTGGTCGAAGAACACCGCCAGGCTGGCGACCTGATGGCCATCGTCACCGCCACCAACAGCTTCGTCACTGCCCCGATCGCCCGCGAATTCGGCATCCCCCACCTGATCGCCACCATCCCCGCCCAGGACTACCGCAGCGGACGCTACACCGGCAAACCCAGCGGCCAGCCTGCCTTTCGCGAAGGCAAGGTACAACGTGTCGAAGAATGGCTGGAAAGCCTCGGGCTATGGCAAGGCAGCTTCGACACCCGCTTCTTCTACAGCGACTCCTTCAACGACCTGCCCCTCCTGTCCTGGGCCTCCCGGCCGGTTGCCATCGACCCCGACGAGCGGCTGCAGCAGCACGCCCGGCAACACGGCTGGCCGATCCGTTCCCTGCGCTGATGCCAGACATGCCGCCGCATCCCGCGGACGTTCTTCATCACCCATCTCACACCACCCAGTCATTCGGGATAAGATGCCCTCATGCTGAACCACGAATCTCCGAACTACCTGCAAACCCGGCTGCAAGTCCTGACCGTCGAACACCGCGACCTGGACGAAGCCATTGCCCTCCTCGCTGCCACACCAGGCAAGGACGAGCTGCAACTGCGCCGCATGAAAAAACGCAAGCTGGTACTGAAGGACTGCATTGCCGAACTCGAACGGCAGCTGCAGCCAGATGAGCCGGCATAATCCATTCCTAGCGGCTTCCTAGCGGCCGGTGTGAACGTCATAAACCATCATAAACCACTGGTAAGACAAGAATAAAACGCTCATTCGTGCAGTGTTGCATGCTGGGTCGTCTGCAGGGTCGCAC
>JAGOSV010000120.1:0-2221 GCA_018062105.1 Sterolibacterium sp.
GCGTTTGAGCGCTGCGTGCGTTGCGTGGCCAGCCAGGTGGCATAGTCGTCGAGGTCGCCATCGAAGGGGCGCGCCTGGCCGTCGGCCACCAGCCACAGCTCATCGGCGGTGCTTTTCAGCAGGTGGCGGTCGTGCGACACCAGCACCACGCAGCCTTCGTATTCCTGCAGGGCGAGGTTGAGCGCCTCGCGCATTTCGAGGTCGAGGTGATTGGTCGGCTCGTCGAGCAGCAGCAGGTTCGGGCGTTGCCAGATCAGCAGGGCCAGCGCCAGGCGCGATTTTTCGCCGCCGGAAAAGCGGCCGCAGGGGTCGGTGGCCTGGTCGCCACGGAAGTCGAAGCTGCCCAGATAGCTGCGCAGCTCGGCTTCGCGCGTCCGGGGGTCGAGGCGGATCATGTGTTGCAGCGGCGATTCGTCGGGGCGCAGCTGTTCGAGCTGGTGCTGGGCGAAGTAGCCGATTTTCAGGTCGCGGGCGGCCACGCGCGTGCCGCCCAGTGGCGCCAGTTCACCGGCCAGCAGCTTGACCAGTGTCGATTTGCCGGCACCGTTGCGCCCCAGCAGGGCGATGCGCTGGCCGGGGCGCAGCGTCAGCATGACCTTGTCGATGATGGTGCGCTCGCCATAGCCGGCGGCCGCCTTGTCGACCACCAGCAGCGGGTCGGGTGCGGTGGCGGCTTCGCGAAAGCGGAAGGTGAAGGGCGTATCGACGTGGGCGGCGGCGACTTCTTCCATGCGTGCCAGCGCCTTGATGCGGCTTTGTGCCTGGCGTGCCTTGGTGGCCTTGGCGCGGAAGCGTTCGATGTAGCTGGAGAGGTGGGCACGTTCGCGCTGCTGCTTTTCGAACATGGCTTGCTGCAAGGCCAGATGAGCGGCGCGCTGGCGTTCGAAATCGCTGTAGCCGCCGCTGTAGAGGCGCAGCCGTTGCTGGTCGAGGTGCAAGGTGTGGTCGGCCACGGCATCGAGAAAATCGCGGTCGTGCGAGATCATCAGCAAGGTGCCGGAATAGCTTTTCAGCCAGTCCTCCAGCCACAGCACGGCATCGAGGTCGAGGTGGTTGGTCGGCTCGTCGAGCAGCAGCAGGTCGGAGCGGCACATCAGGGCGCGCGCCAGATTCAGGCGCACCCGCCAGCCACCGGAAAAATCGGCCACCGGACGGGCAAAATCCGCCTCGTCAAAGCCCAGGCCGTGCAGCAGGGCGGCGGCTCTTGCCCGCGCTGCATAACCGCCGATCTCCCCCAGCCGGCCGTGCAGCTCGCCGATGCGGTGGCCGTGGTCGTGTTCCTGTCCCTGCTCGTCCCCGGTATCGTTGCTGGTTGCTGCGGTTTCCAGCTGTGCCAGCTCGCGTTCGATGGTGCGCAGCTCGACATCGCCATCGAGGGTGAATTCCAGCGCCGCATCCGGCCGGGCCGGGGTGTCCTGGGCGACATGGGCCATCACCCAGCCGGACGGAATTTCGAGATCGCCGGCTTCGGCATGCAGCTCATCGCGCAGCAGCGCCAGGAACGAGGATTTGCCGCTGCCATTGGCACCGATCAGGCCGATCTTCCAGCCCGGATGCAGTTGCAGGCTGGCATCTTCGACCAGCCGTCGCGCGCCACGCGCAAAGGCCAGCTGGCGCAGCAGGATCATGCGGGTCGGCCCGGTTCGATGAAAGTGAATGGCGCTTGCTGGGCGGGAAATCTGCCTTGGCGACCCGCATAGATTGCGGCCAGCGCAGCAAGGTCGGTGCCTTCATCGCCGCAGGGGGTGTACCAGGCCAACACACCGACTTCGCGCCGGGCATAGTCGATACAGGCCAGCGCCAGCGGCACTCCGGCACTCAGGGCCAGGCGATAGAAGCCGCTCTTCAGATAGCCGGTCGCCTGGCGTGTGCCCTCCGGCGCGATGGCCAGATAAAAGCAGGCGTGTGTCTCGAATTCACGCATCATCTGTTCAACGAAGCCGGTACGCTCGCGGCGATTCACCGGCACACCGCCGATGCGGCGGAACAGCCCCCCCAGTGGCCAGAAAAACAGCGTGTCTTTGGCCGCCCAGTGAATCGGCAAACCCTGGCCGAAGCGGTAGAGCAGACCCAACGGAAAATCCCAGTTCGAGGTATGCGGATACACCACAAATACCGCCTTGAGTGGTCGCTCCGCCGGCTCGACGATCCGCCAGCCGGCCAGCCGCAGCAGCAGGCGACACAACGCGGCGATCACCCGACGCCCCGTGTCGGCATCATT
>JAGOSV010000120.1:2321-4222 GCA_018062105.1 Sterolibacterium sp.
GCCCTTGTAGTCGATGATCTTGCCATCACGGATTTCCAGGATGCGGTCGGCGATCGAGGAGACGAATTCGCGGTCGTGCGAGACGAAGACCAGCGTGCCAGTGTATTTCGCCAGTGCCGTATTGAGCGACTCGATGGATTCCATGTCGAGGTGATTGGTTGGTTCATCCATCAGCAGCACATTCGGCTGCGACAGGATCAGCTTGCCAAACAGCATCCGCCCTTGTTCGCCACCGGACAGCACCTTGACCGATTTCTTGCCATCATCGCCGGTGAAAAGCAGTCGCCCCAGCGTGCTGCGCACGATCTGCTCGTCATCACCGGCGCGCGCCCAGCGGCCCACCCAGTCCACCAGCGTTTCATCCCGGCTGAATTCCTCTGAATGGTCCTGGGCGAAGTAGCCCGGGCGTGCCTTTTCCGCCCATTTCACCGTGCCGCCCTTGTGGGTCAATCCGCCCAGCGACGCGCCAGCCAGACAGCGCAGCAGCGTGGTCTTGCCCACCCCGTTCTCGCCGATGATGGCCACCTTCTCGCCGGCCTCGATGATGGCGCTGAAATTCTCGAACAGCGTGCGGTCGTAGCCGTGGCGCAGCTGTTCGACTTCGACCGCCTGACGATGCAGCTTTTCCTTGTCATCCACTTCAAAACGGATCCACGGATACTGGCGCGAGGACGGCTTCACGTCATCGACCTTGATCTTCTCGATCAGCTTGGCGCGTGAGGTCGCCTGGCGTGCCTTCGACTTGTTGGCCGAGAAGCGGCGCACGAATTCCTGCAGCTCCTGCACCCGTTCCTTGGCCTTGGCATTGGCCGCCAGCTGGCGTGTGCGTGCGGCGGTCGAAGCCTCCATGTAATCATCGTAATTACCCGGATACACCTTCAGCGTGCCGTAATCGAGATCGGCCATGTGGGTGCACACCTGATTGAGGAAGTGGCGGTCGTGGGAGATGATGATCATCGTGCTTTCACGTTCGTTGAGCACGTTCTCCAGCCAGCGGATGGTGTTGATATCGAGGTTATTGGTCGGTTCATCCAGCAGCAGGATGTCCGGATTGGCAAACAGTGCTTGCGCGAGCAGCACGCGCAGCTTCCAGCCGGGGGCAACGGCACTCATCGGGCCAAAATGCTGTTCGGTGGGGATGCCCACGCCATGCAGCAGCTCGCCGGCGCGCGCCTCCGCCGTGTAGCCGTCGAACTCGGCAAACTTCGCCTCCAGCTCGGCAGCGTGCAGGTAATCCTCCTCGCTGGCCTCCGGATTGGCGTAGATCGCATCCTTCTCGCGCATGCAGTCCCACATCTGCTGGTGGCCCTGCAACACCACATCCAGCACCCGCTGCTCCTCGTAGGCAAACTGATCCTGCTTGAGGAAAGCCATGCGTTCGTGGGCATCGAGCGAGACATTGCCGGCAGAAGGCTCCAGGCTGCCCGCCAGGATTTTCATCAGCGTCGACTTGCCCGAGCCATTCGCCCCGATCAAGCCATAGCGGTTGCCCTCCCCGAACTTGACAGAAACATTCTCAAACAGAGGCTTGGCCCCGAATTGTATGGTGATGTTAGAAGCAACGAGCACGAAAAAATCCTGTCATCCGGTTCAAGAGGCGTGATTCTACCAGAGCCCGCCCAACCACAAAAAACGGGGTCAGACCACGTTTTTGCGTTTTTTTGTCCCGCTCCTTTGGTTATTCCAGCAGGCCGGATAGCAAGGGTGAAACAACCATGGCAAACGGATTGACCACGGTAACGCCGCGCCAGGTAAAGCCAGTAAGTTGTTGAAACAAGTCATTCCCGCGAAGGCGGGAATCCAGTAAGTTGTTGAAACCATGGATTCCCGCCTTCGCGGGAATGACGAAATCTGGACTTCTTCAGCGTTTCCCTAAACCTCCGATGGCACGTTTTTCCGTC
>JAGOSV010000058.1 GCA_018062105.1 Sterolibacterium sp.
CCGGCTTTCGGGCTGTTCTTGTGGGTGGGGAACTGCTCGCGCATTTCGATGAACCACGGATGGTCAATGAAAGTCGTGGCACGCCCGCTGTAGGTCGGCCAGGGCTCCTTATGTACCGTGAAGCGCGTCAGCGTAGTCATCACGCCCTCGCCCTTCCAATCCGGATTGTTGATGGCATCGGCCGCCACCGGCTTGCCGGCCGAGGTGAATTTGGCAATGCCGGTCTGCTCCAACCCTTCGATGGTCATGCCTTCGGTAGCGTCGCCATGCAGGATTTCCTTCATCACCTTGGCATCGTCATGCTGGCCGAGCGCACCATGATTGGTGTAGCGCTGGTGCAGTGTCTTGAAGTCGTTCGGGCCACGGCCACAGCCATCGAGTACCGGCAGATTCTTTTCCTTGGCATAACGCTCCATCTCGCGCGTCAGCAGCCAGAAAATTTCCCACTCACCCTTGGATTCCGCCAGCGGTTTGACGGCCACATCGCAATAATGCAGATAGGGCACGTAGGACATGGTGTATTTGATGCCCAGCTTTTCATACCAGCCGGCCGCCGGCAGGATGTAATCCGCCGTCGTCCCCGTGAAGGAATACTTGGGATTGATATCAACAATGCACGCCATCTCGTCCCAGATGAAGGCCTTCAGGTATTGCGGCATGTTGCTGCGCCGCATCATGTTCGCCCCGCCGCTGAAATAGACCTTCACCGGCCCCTTGCGTGGCAGGCCCTGCGACCAGTCCTTCTCCCGCGCCTCCTGGTAATACGCTTCCAGCGAACGCGGGAACATGCCTTCTTCTTCCTTGACCACCGCCGCGCGGTAGCCTGGCGACTTGAAGTTGGTTTCCACCACATCGCTGCTGCACAGATTTTTTTTCAGGTACTTCATCTCGGTTTCAAGGATGAAATCGCTCTCGGTCTTGCGCTTCTTGACAATCTCCAGCACGTTGTCGAACAGCTCGCCCGGCGTCATCATGCCCAGTAGTGCGCCGAGGCGTCCCCGCACCCCTTCATGCTCCATGCGCATGGCGTTGTTGAAGCCTTCCATGTCGACGATGCCGGTAGCCTGATAACCCGTGCCCTTTTTGCCCAGTGCGCCTTTCAGCATCAGACAGAGAATTTTAGTGCGGTTCATCAGGTCAGAATGGGTGAAGCGATTCGAGCCCCAGGACGACAGCACCATCGGCCGCTGGCATTTGGCCCAGCCTTCGGCAAACTTCCTGATCTGGTCGACATGCAACTGGGTGACTTCGGCCGTATGCTCGAACGTCCAGGGTTCGAGATGCTCCTTGAGCAATGCGCCCACCGGCGCGACCAGCACTTCCTTGCCATCCTTCAGCGTCACTTTCCACTGGCCATCGATGGGCGGCTCAAAATCCAGCGTCAGTTTGCGGGTGGTATTACCACCGCAGCCCGGCGCAGCTACCACCGCATTTTTTTGCGGGTGCCACATGTAGAGCTGCGCTTCCCGGCCATTCACCTGCAAATCTTCTTCGCGCAGGAAGCGGCCGGTATCCAGACGTACCAGCAGCGGCAGGTCAGTCTGTTCGCGGACAAACGGCAGGTCGATGGCATTGACTTCAAACAAATGGCGTGCCACGGCCAGCCCCAGTGCTGCATCGGTACCCGTCTGGATCGGCAGCCACTGATCGGCGTGTATCGCCGTGGCGGAGTATTGCGGATCGATGACCACCAGCTCGCTACCGTTGTACCGCGCTTCATACAGGAAGTGGGCATCGGGAATCTGCGTCACCGACGGGTTCATCATCCAGACGACGAGGAAGTCGGAAAGGAACCATTCATCCGACGAGCCGCCGATCTGGGCAGCACCGAGCGCCATGGTGGCACCGAAGTTCAGGTCGCCGATCTCGCCCCACATGTCGGAGAAAATACTACCGGCCTGGTACATGAACTTGAAGCGGCCGGCCGTGCTCGGGCCAAAATCAAAATTGGGCCCGAGGTCCTGAAATACCGTATCTGTTCCCCATTTCTCCACGGCATCGACGGTTTTCTCGGCAATTTCCTTGATCGCCTGTTCCCAGGAAACCTTCTCCCACTTGCCCGAGCCGCGCGGACCAACCCGCTTCAATGGCACCGTGGTGCGCGACGGGCCGTACATCACTTCGGTGTAGCAAGCGCCCTTCTGGCAGCCGCGCGGGTTGAAATCAGGCACCCCCGGCTCGGAAGCTTCATACGTTGCCGTCTGCTCCTCGCGCACGACGATGCCATCCTTGACGTACAAATCCCATTCGCAAGCCGAACGACAGTTGGCCCAGCCATGCGAGCCTTTGGTGATCTTGTCCCAGGTCCAGCGCTGCCGGTAGATATCTTGCCAGTTACCCAGCTTGGGTGTGGTGCGTGGCCCCAGGCCGATCTTCGCGCCATCTTTGCCCTTGAAGTGGAACAACGGCAGCTTGTCACAACCGGAAAGACTGACCGCAGCAGCGGCGGCACCGGCAGAACCGGCCATGATGAGGAATTTGCGCCGACTGGCGGATACGATGCCGGAAAATGTGCCCATGAACTTTCGCCTCTACGAATGCGTATGGTGAGATCCGGATGCAGTTTTTGGCCTGGCGTGCCGCAGCAGTATGAGCGCAACAGGAGACGACAGGAGAGAGACGACAAAAATCTACACCCGTGTAAATTTTATGGGGGTCATCCTACTACTTTTTGTTTTGCACTGTACAGCGGGCGCACGATAACCTGGCGCTATCATTCCTCACAATGGGGCGAGGCACGGCAGGCGAGGAACAAAAGCACCCAAAAACGCAGGAACTCAGGTGCTCGCCCCAGCCATGCCCCGCGCTTCGTCCAGATGCTGACGAAAGCGAGTCAGCAGTGCTGCCAGCAACGGCTCGGCAGTGGCGTTCAGCAGGTGCTGGGCGCGATCGATCCAGGGCATGAGATAACGGCTCAGCAGCGTGCCGATGATGACCGACTCCTCGCGCTCGATGGCCATGGCAAAAATCTCGCAAGCCGGGCCGAGCTGGTCAGGCGGCAGCATGGCGTGCGACCAGGTCAGGTCGAGATAATTGGCGGCCCGCATCCAGTCTTCGCGCACGCCGGCACCGTCGAGTTCAAGCAGGGCGTGAATCAGCGCCGGGATGGGTGGCTGCGGTATGCCCGCGTGAAAGGTGCTCCAGTAGCTCGTCCGGGCATCGTCAAAGCAGCCGGGAAGCTCAAGTGCTTCCCAGGCGGCCTGGCGCAGATCATCTTCGGTGAGCGAACTCCACAAAGCGCCCCAGGCGAGGAAATTCAGCGCTTCCGGCTTGAGTTCCACAATTTCCTCATCACTCATGCCAACCTCGCCCAATTGTTCATGATCAGGCGATATCAAGCGACCGGCAGCCAGCCGGGGCTGACACACTTCAGTCCGCCGCGATCCTGACGCTCGCCCAACCAGATGGCGAAGGCCAGTTGCTTGAACTTGGACAGCACCGGCCACTGGCCGATTTCGAAGGTGACCTGCCAGCGGCCATTGGCATGCTCGGCGGTCACTTTCCAGTCTTGTGGGGCTTCAGCACGTGTCATGGTGCCCAGACCTTCGGCATGCATGCGCCAGGGACGTTCACGATCGGCCTTCCACAGGACACCTTCGACGGCCTTGCCCGGCTCGCCCATGGTGATCCACTGGCCATCCTCGGTGGTCGGCACCAGCAGGGCGCAAGAATCGAGAAACTTGTCGGTTTCCTTGGCAATGCTCTTGACCGGCGCCGGGCAGCTCCAGGAGAGATGAACCTTCCAGCCCTCACCCACCGGCTCGACTTCCAACTCGGCTTGCGGAACACTGGGGGTCGTCCGGTCTTCGTAGGCCTTGGAGATGTAACCGCCCGGCTGGGTCGCCGTCGGCGCTGCAATCATGGAAATGGTTTTTTTCATGGTTCGGTCTTCCCGGGTCTGATCAGTGGTGTTCGCTGAACACTTCGCGCTGTTGCGGTTCGAGCTTGAAGTTGTCGTGCCAGTTGTAGGCGATGAGGATATCCATCAGCTCGCTCTTTTCGCCACGCTTTTTCTTGTCACGCTCGGCGTGCAGCGTATCAAGGATCTCCTTGGTGCGCGGCCCGAACAGCGATTCGAGATAGGCCAGCGGAATGCGCGGTTCATCGGTGGGACGACCCTTGTCATCGACCTTGGGAGGGCTCATCGGCGGGATGTAGAACACATTCGGCCCCAGCCCCCATTCGGCGTGCAGCGGCACGGCCACCTTGTACTTTTCCACCAGCTTCCAGATCGGGCCATCCTGGTCATCGCGGTAGCCAACAAAGCGCAGCCGGCCAGGGCACTGGCGCGCACAGGCGGGGGCAACACCTTCTTCGACGCGCGGCGCACAGAAGATGCACTTGGCCGAAACCTGACGGACGTGATCGAAATAGACCTTCTTGTACGGACAGGCTTCGACACAGAAACGGTAGCCGTGACAGCGATCCTGATTGACCAGCACGATGCCGTCATGCTCGCGCTTTTCAATCGCGCCACGCGGGCAGGCATCCTTGCAGGCCGGGTGGGTGCAGTGATTGCACAGGCGCGGCAGGTAGAAATAGTGGTTGTCCTTGGGATACTGGCCTTCACCGACATCTTCGTCGAAGTTGGGGCCCCACTTCACTTCTTCCTTGGGCTTGATCCAGACTTTCACCGGCTGGCCGGCCGAGGCCAGCGCGTCCTTGTGGTTGAACGTCCAAGCACGACCATAGCCGGTGTCAATATTCGGAATCTGGCCGCGTTTGACTTCGCCCTTGTCGGTGCGCCCGCCGATGGCCGGATAGTTCGCGGGAAAGCCCTTGCCGGGCAGTGTCTCGACGTTATTCCAGTAGGCGTAGTCCGTGCCCTGGTCGGTGTTCCACATTTTCTTGCAGGCGATGCTGCAGGTATGACAACCGAGGCACTTGTTGAGATCCAGCACCATCGAAACTTGGCGCTGCTTGGGCGTGTTCTTGGCTGCGGGTGTCGCTGCTTGTGTCATGTCCTATCCTCCTCAGGCCTTGGCCGTGGGCTGCTCTTTTACAACCGGTTTGGCACCGGTTTCCTGTCCGTGCCACGGCTTGATGCCGATGCGCGTGTCCTGCACCGCACTGCCCGGCTGGAAGCGGTTGAGTGCATGATTGATGTGGCCATAACCGCCCGCCATGTGCATCGGATTGACGAGACCGGGAATCAGCCACTTGTAGGATTCGTGGTTGGGGAACTGGTGTGGCTCCCAGGCGTGGTAGTAATACGCCACACCGGGGCGCACCATTGCCGTCACCTTGAGGCGCATACGTACCGAACCGTAGTTATTGAAAATTTCAACGTACTCGTGATCCTTGACGGCCAGCCTGTCGGCATCCGTCGGGTTAAGGTAGACCAGCGGTTCGCCACGTTGCAGGCGCAGCATCATGGGCGTATCGCGCCAGGTCGAGTGGATCGACCAGCGGGCATGGCAGCTGATAAATTGGAAGGGATAATCGCCGCCGCCTTTCGGACTGGCCTTGTGGGTGGCAAACTGCTCGCGCGATTCGATGAACCACGGATGTTCGATAAAGCTGGATATCCGCCCGCTGTAGGTCGGCCAGGGTTCTTTGTGCTCGGTGAAGCGGGTCAGGGTATTGAGTACGCCCTTGCCCTTCCAGTCTGGATTATGCAGGGCGGTGGCCTGGATATTCTTGCCGGTAGCGGTAAATTTGGCAATCCCGGTCTGCTTGAGGCCTTCGACGGTCATGCCGACTGTCGACTCGCTGCGCAGGATTTCTTCGGTGACCTTGTCGTCATCATGCTGACCCAGCACACCCTGATTGGTGTAACGCTGATGGATGGTCTTCATGTCGATGGTGCCACGGCCACAACCTTCAAGGATCGGCTGATTCTTTTGCTTGGCGTAGTTTTCCATCTCGCGCGTCAGCAGCCAGTAGATTTCCCATTCGCCCTTGGATTCGGCAATCGGCGGCACGGCGGCATCGCAGTAGTGCAGATAAGGAATGTAGGACATCGTGTACTTGATACCCGTCTTTTCATACCAGCCGGCCGCCGGCAGGATGTAATCACACTGCGTGCCGGTGTAGGAGTACTTCGGATTGATGTCGACGATGCACTCCATCTCGTCCCAGATGAAGGCTTTCAGGTACTGCGGCAGGTTGTTGCGGCGCAGAAGATTGGAACCGCCGCTGAAGAAAATCTTCGGTGGTGCCTTGCGTGGCAGACCCGGTGCCCAGCCCTTGTCGTGGCTTTCCTTGTAATAGTCGGACAGGTCGCGCGGCGACAGGCCTTTCTGCTCCTTATTGAGCGCGTCCTGAAAGCCCTTGGCCTTGAAGTTCACTTCCACCACATCACTGGTGCACAGTTTGTTGCGCAGATAGTTGTTCTCGCCTTCCAGTGCCACATCATCAACCGTCTTGCGCTTGCGAATGATATCGACGATGGCGTGGAACAGTTCTTTCGGCGGCATGGCGTTGAGCATGACGGCCAGACGACCACCCACCCCTTCCTTTTCCATCTGCATGGCATTACCGAAGCCATCGAGGTCGACCCAGCCGGTTGCCTGGTAGCCCGCCCCCTTCTTGCCCAGCGCACCCTTCAGCATCAGGCACAGCATTTTCGAGCGATTCATCAAGTCGGAATGCATGAAACGGTTCGAGCCCCAGGACGACAGCACCATGGGACGCTGTGCCTTGGCCCAGCCTTCGGCGAACTTCTTGATCTGGTCGACATGCAGCCCCGTCACTTCAGCAGTATGTTCAAACGTCCAGGGACCAAGATGCTCCTTGAGCAGAGCACCAACGGGGGCAATGGCAACTTCCTTGCCATCCACCAGCTTGACTTTCCACTGACCATCAATCGGCGGCTCGAAGTCCAGCGTCAGCTTGCGCGTGGTGTTGTGCAGACAACCTGGCGCCGCCACCGGGGCATTTTTCTGCGGGTGCCACATGTAGAGCTGGTCAGGGCTGCCGGCATTGACGAGATCCGCCTCGCGCAGGAATTGCCCGGTATCCATGCGCACCAAGAGCGGCAGGTCGGTCTGCTCACGAACATAAGGCAGATCGATGGCGTTGGTTTCGAGCAGGTGACGTGCCACTGCCAGCCCCAGAGCCGCATCCGTGCCGGTTTCGATGGGCAGCCATTGATCGGCATGAATGGCGGTGGCGGAATACTGCGGGTCGATGACTACCAGTTCCGTGCCGTTATAGCGAGCTTCGTAGAGGAAGTGGGCATCGGGAATCTGTGTCACCGACGGATTCATCATCCAGACGACGAGGAAGTCGGAGAGAAACCACTCGTCGGAGGAACCACCCAGATGCGCGGCACCGACGGTAATCGAGGCGCCCAGGTTGAGGTCGCCGATTTCCGCCCAGTTGTCAGCAAACAGGCCGCCTGCCATGAACTGGAACTTGAAACGACCGGCCGTGCTGGCACCAAAATCGAAGTTGGGGCCCAAATCCTGGTAAATCGTGTCTGTGCCCCACTTTTCGGCGGCATCGACAGTCTTCTGAGCGATTTCCTTCAACGCCTGTTCCCAGGAAATCTTCTCCCACTTGCCGGAACCACGCGGCCCAACCCGCTTCAAAGGTACCGTGGTGCGCGACGGGCCGTACATCACTTCGGTGTAGCAAGCGCCCTTCTGGCAGCCGCGCGGGTTGAAATCAGGCACTCCGGGTTCGGAGGCTTCATACGCTGCCGTCTGCTCCTCGCGCACGACCAGACCATCCTTGACGTACAGATCCCATTCGCAAGCCGAACGACAGTTGGCCCAGCCATGCGAGCCTTTGGCAATCTTGTCCCAGGTCCAGCGCTGCCGGTAGATGTCTTGCCAGTTGCCCAACTTGGGCGTGGTACGTGGCCCCAGATGGATATTTGCACCGTCCCGACCCTTGAAGTGGAACAGCGGCAGCTTGTCGCAACCGGAAAGACTGACCGCAGCAGCAGCGGCACCGGCAGAACCGGCCATGATGAGAAACTTACGCCGACTGGCGGATACAACGGTATTGGCTCTGGAGAGTATGCCCATGAATGACCCCTGCTGGTTGCTTGCCTGATTCGGGTGGATTGGCGCTGGTACCGGTAACCGTCACCAATGGACGGCACGGCCAAGCGGCGCAACCCCGCATTATGCGAAAGTAAGCGCGGATTGTACAAGTCCGCCACCAGCCTCACCAGCCACGCACTCCCGCCCTTGCCTAATTTGGGCACCTGCTGGCAATGCAGGTATTACCGGATATTGCCGGATATTGCTGAATGTCTGCTCCCCGAGGAGCGGGCGGGCTGCTAGAATCCCGCCTCGTTCGTGCTTCAATGCGGGTGTAGTTCAATGGTAGAACGGCAGCTTCCCAAGCTGCATACGAGGGTTCGATTCCCTTCACCCGCTCCATTCCCCACCGATACTGCTGACGCTGCTTACACCACCACAGCCGGGGAAAACTCCGGCGGGTTGCCCAGTGCCTTGCGGTAGGACGGCGGTCTGCGCCCGTCCAGATCGGTCAAGCCGTAATGACGTGCCAGCTCAGCAACAACCTGGATATGGCCACTGCGGCTCTGGCGCTCGGGATCGTGGTACAGCGCGGTGATGACGCGGCCGGGGAATTCCGGGGATTCGGCCACCTGATAGGCCGCGCCATATTTTTCTGGCTCTGCCCCGCAGACCTGATCCGTCCGTTCCGTCTTGACCAGCCCCAGCCACATTGGCACCACCGTCACCCCGTGGGGCTTGAAATCATGCGCCATGTCGTGTGCCATCTTGTCCGTTCCAGCCTTGCCGGCACCATAGGCCGGGCCATGCATGTAGCACGTTCCGCCGAAGGAAGAGGTGAAGGCCATCAGTCCCCGGCTGGCGATCAGCAGCGCCGCAGCATGCCAGGCAGCAACGTAAGCGGAGCGCAGGCCGACTTCGAGCAGACTGAGTTCATCGAGCGGCTTCTGCCAGAACGGCACGGCATCCGTCAGTCCGGCGGGCAGGGCGATGGCGTTATTCACCAGGATGTCGAGATGCCCCTGCTCACGGCGCACCTGCTCGAATATGGCACGGATGGCCTCGTCATCACCGTGGTCGCAGGCTACGGCAATCCCCCGGCCACCGCGTGCCGTGATGGCCTGCGCCGTATCATTCAGTGTGCCGCCCAGCTGCGTCTCGGTGGCCATATCCAGGCTGCGACCGGTGACATACACCGTCGCGCCTTGCCCCCCCAGCGCCAAGGCAATACCTTTACCAACCCCGCGTGAGGCACCGGTGACAACACAAACCTTTCCTTGCAATGACATGGGCAATACTCCGGGGCGAACGGGGACTCAACAGGAAGGCGCATGACGGCGCGCCATCATGCCCAGGATCATGGGGGTAAAAATCAGCTGCATGGCCAGTTCCATCTTGCCGCCGGGGATGACGACGCTATTGGCTCGTGACATGAAGGAATCAGGGATCATCGACAGCAAGTAGGGAAAGTCGATACCCCGCGGGTCGGCAAAACGGATGACGACGAAGCTTTCATCGGCCGAGGGGATGTCGCGGGCAACGAAGGGGTTGGAGGTATCGACCGTTGGCACGCGCTGGAAATTGACGTGGGTGCGGGCGAATTGCGGCGTGATGTAGCGAACATAATCCGGCATGCGGCGCAGGATGGTATCGACCACCGCCTCTGTCGAATAGCCGCGCGTCACCTTGTCGCGATGCAGTTTCTGTATCCATTCGAGATTGATGATGGGCACCACGCCGATCCGCAGATCGACATGGCGGGCGACATCGACCGTTTCCGTGACGGCAGCACCGTGCAGCCCCTCATAGAACAGCAGGTCACTGTTGGCAGGCAGATCCTCCCAAGGGGTAAATGTACCGGCCCCCTGACCCAGCGAGCGCGCTTCCTGCTCATCATGCAGGTAGCGGCGTACCTGGCCGGTACCGCTGCGGCCGTAGCTGACGAACAGAGCTTCGAGCTCCGCCAGCAGGTTGGCTTCGACCCCGAAATGGCTGAAATGCGGGTTGCCCTGGGCGGCGGCGGCCGCCATCGCCTGCTGCATGGCGGTGCGGTCGTAGCGATGAAAGGAATCGCCCTCGATCATCGCCGCCTGCAAGCGTTCGCGGCGAAAGATAGTCTGGAAGGTACGCGTGACCGAGCTGGTGCCAGCGCCGGAAGATCCGGTGATGGCGATGACGGGATGTTGCCGTGACATCTTGTCGCCTTGTTGGGGACGATCTACTGGCCGCTGTTGCCACGAAACAGCGTACCTGCCGAAAACAGCGGGGCATCGGTGCCGGCAGTAGCACCGTCGCGGTCAAACTCCTCGTGGTAGCGCAGCAGGCGCTCAACCTCGCTTTTCGAGCCAAAGATGAAGGGAGCGCGCTGGTGCAGCGATTCCGGCTGCAGTTCCAGTACCCGCTCGCGCCCCGTCACCGACAGCCCGCCGGCCTGTTCGATGATGAAGGAAATCGGGTTGGCTTCGTACATCAGGCGCAGCCGGCTGGGCTTGTTGGGATCCTTGTTGTCGCGCGGATAAAGAAAGATGCCGCCGCGTGTCAGGATGCGGAAAGCCTCTGCCACCAGCGAGGCGACCCAGCGCATGTTGTAATCCTTGCCACGCGGCCCGGTCTTGCCGGCCAGACATTCGCCGATGAAGCGTCGTACCGGCGGCTCCCAGAAACGTTCATTGGAGGCGTTGATCGAAAACTCCTTGGTATCTTCGGGAATCCGCATCTGTGGATGGGTCAGGATGAAATCGCCCATATCGCGATCCAGCGTAAAGCAATCGACACCATTGCCCGTGGTCAGCACCAGCATGGTGGCCGGGCCATACAGCGCAAAACCGGCGCAGACCTGCTCGGTACCGGATTGCAGGAAATCCGGCAACGAAGCGGGCTGGCCGGGGTGCTTGCTGCGCAGGATGGAGAAGATGGTACCGACGGTGACATTCACATCGATGTTGGAACTGCCATCGAGCGGATCGAAGATCAACAGATATTTGCCACATTGGTACTGTTCAGGGATCGGGTAGATATCCTCCATTTCCTCGGAGGCCATGCCGGCGATATGTCCCGACCATTCGTTTTCGCGCAGCATCACGTCATTGCTCAGCACGTCGAGTTTCTTTTGCACCTCGCCCTGGACGTTGATGGCCTCGCCGCTGCCGACATTGCCCAGCGCACCAATCAGCGCACCGCGCTGCACCTGGTTGGCAATGACCTTGATGGCGGTGGCAATCGAGCTGAGCAGCCCGGAAAAATCTCCCGAAACACCCGGATGCAGGTGATCCTGCTCGATGATGTAGCGGGTCAAAGTTTTGTGATGATTCGGCATGATGGCGGTTTCCCCAATGACAGTCGGGGAATTTTATCAGGCTCACCTGCCTGGCACTGCCTCGGCGGCGGTGCGGCGGAGACCGACAAGCTTGCCAACACATCCCCACAAATAATCGTTTAACATGTCCAGAAAAAGAAATCGGCCCAACAGGCAAACCTGATGGGCCGATTCCGGATTCGGTCGCTCCAGGAAAACCTAGAGCACCTTATTGCAGCAACGGCTCTCACCCCGGAAAGCTACAACTGAGTGCATTCTATCTCGTTTGGAAATTCTTATGTCGCAAAAATCTATTTCAAAAATCCCCTACAGCCTTGGCCTGGACATCGGCATCGCCTCAGTCGGTTGGTGCGTCCTGGGAGAAAACCACCTGATCGACCTGGGTGTGCGAGCCTTCGACAAAGCCGAAACCGCCAAGGAAGGCGATTCGCTCAACCTCGTCCGACGCAACGCCAGGTTGATGCGACGGCGTTTGCAGCGTCGAGCATGGCGACAGGTCAAGTTGACACGTTTGTTGAAAAAAATCGGGTTGATCGACCATATCGACGAACTCAAAAAGCAACGCACCTTCACACAAACACCCTGGCAGCTGCGTGTTGAAGGACTGGACAGAAAGCTCGAACGCGAAGAATGGGCACGAGCGATCTACCACCTCTGCAAGCACCGCGGCTTTCACTGGGTGAGCCGTGCCGAAGAAAAACAGGCCACCGAAGACGGCAAAGGAGAAGGGGGCAAAGTCAAACAAGGACTGGTCGGCACAGCACAGCGAATGAAGGAAAAGGGTTACCGCACTCTCGCCGAAATGGTACTGGTCGAATTCCCCGAAGCCCAGCGCAACAAAGCCGGTGAATACAACAAGGCACTGGCCCGCGTTGCCCTGGCCGAAGAATTCGCCCTCCTATTTGAACGCCAACGTGCCCTGGGTAACTCCTTTTCCGACATCACACTGGAAACTGCGCTACTGGGTATAGGCGATCACAAGAGCGGGCTGTTCTGGTTACAAAAACCCGCACTCGCAGGGGCAGACCTTCTCAGGATGCTAGGAAAATGCACGTTTGAAAAAGCTGAGTACCGCGCCCCCAAGGCCAGCTATACCGCCGAACGCCACGTCTGGCTTACAAAACTCAATAATCTTCGCATCATCGTCAATGGCTCTTCTCGGCCATTAAACACCGCCGAGCGACAAATCACCCTGCCCCTGCCCTACCAGCAAACCAGCGATCTGAGCTACAAGCAGCTGCACACCGCCCTGGTAAAAGCCGGCCTACTACCAGACAACTTCGAATTCACCGGCTTGCAGGCTACCAAGGAAGGCAAGGACCCGATGACAGAAAAACTCATCAAGCTTCCTGCCTGGCAAGAAATCAAAAAGACGCTCAAGAACGCCGGGCTGGAAACCGAATGGCAAGGCATGGCGGGAGCCGCAGCGGATGGCAACCCGGAACTACTCGACAGCATCGCCTGGATTTTGAGCGTCTACAAGGATGATGCCGAAGTCGAAGTCGAACTGCGCAAGCTGCCGTTACGCAATATCGACAGGATGACCGACGCCCTGCTTACTCTGCGCTTTGACAAATTCCACGCACTCTCGCTCAAGGCCCTGCGAAAAATCGTCCCACTCATGGCATCCGGCCTGCGTTACGACGAAGCCTGCCTGCAAGCCGGCTACCACCACAGCCAACTGCACGAAGCCGATGCCAGTGAGCACAAGTATTTGCCCCCTTTCTACGCAGCGCGCGATGAGAAAGGTCGCATGGTCTTTCGCGACGACATCGATGTCCCGCGCAATCCTGTCGTTCTTCGTTCACTCAATCAGGCCCGCAAGGTCGTCAATGCCATCATCCGGCAATATGGCTCGCCACAGGCCGTGCACATCGAAATGGCCCGAGACATCTCCCGCCCGCTTGATGAACGCCGCTCGGTCGAAAAAGAACAACATGAGTACCGCGACAGAAACGAAAAAGACAAGGAAATTTTTGTCGAGAAATACGGCCAACCTCCCCGAGGCAATGAATTCGAGAAATGGCGTCTTTATCGCGAACAACAGAGCAAATGCGCCTACTCACTCCAGCCACTCGACATCAACCGTCTGCTCGAACCTGGCTATGTCGAAATCGATCATGTCCTGCCCTATTCCCGTAGCTTCGACGATAGCAAGAACAATAAAGTGCTCGTTCTCTCACGGGAAAACCGCGACAAGGGCAACCGCACTGCCCACGAATATCTGACCTCCTTTCATGGTGGCGAACAAGGTGAACGCTGGCGTGCCTTTGTCGCCTTTGTCGAAGCTAACAAAACCTACCGACTTGCCAAGCGCAGCCGCCTGTTACGCAAGGGATTTGATCCGGCAGAAGCCGAAAGCTTCCGCGATCGCAATCTCAACGACACCCGCTACATCTGCAAATTTTTCAAGAACTACATCGAACGACACCTCCTGCTTGCCGAAGACAGCAACGCCAAACGATGTGTCGTGGTCAATGGCCAGCTCACCGCATTTCTGCGTGCCCGCTGGGGGCTTGTCAAGCTGCGCGCAGCCAACGACCGGCACCACGCCCTCGATGCTGCCGTCGTTGCCGCCTGCAGCCACAGCATGGTCAAACGGCTGGCCGATTATTCCCGGCGCAAGGAACTGGAAAAGGCACGCGAAGGCTTCATCGACATGGAAACCGGCGAAATTGCCAACCCTGCTGTCCTGCTGCGCCTGCAACAACACTTTCCCGAGCCATGGCCGCATTTCCGCACCGAACTCGAAGCCCGGCTGAACATCGATGATGCCGCAGAACTACGCCGCAACATGGCCATTCTCGGCACTTACCCGGAAGAAGCGCTAATCCGTCTCAAGCCGCTCTTTATCTCGCGTGCACCGCAGCGGCGAAATAGCGGCGCAGCCCACAAGGACACCATCTACGGCCAACCCGAACATCTCAAGCTCCAAGGTAGCGTGACACAGAAAGTCCCACTCACAAGCCTCACCCTCAAGGATATTGACAAACTGATCGATCCCCATCGCAACGAAAAGCTCTACACTGCCCTCCGTGCACGGCTGGAAGCCCACGGTGGCAAGGCCGATAAAGCCTTCCCGGCAAACAACCCACTGCGCAAACCAGACCGTGAAGGCAACCCCACCGGCCCCATCGTCCGAACGATCACGATAGTGATCGACAAGCTCTCCGGCATTCCTGTGCGCGGAGGCATCGCCAAGAACGACACCATGCTGCGCGTCGACATCTTCCAGAAAGCGGGGAAATTCCACCTCGTTCCCATCTATGTCCACCACGTCGCGGCAAAAACCCTCCCAAACCGCGCCATTGTTGCGTCCAAGGACGAAACCGAATGGACGCTGATCGACGAGAGCTTCGACTGGCTGTTTTCCTTATATCCAAATGACTTGATCAGTGTCATCCTAAAAGGTGCCGATCAAAACATCCTTGGGTATTTCGCCAGTTGCGATCGCTCCACTGGCAACATCGGGCTTTGGGCACACGACCGGAATCAATCACAGGGCAAGGACGGATATATCCGAACCGGTGTTAAAACCGCCCTGGCTCTGAAAAAATTTCACGTCGACGTTCTCGGCAACATTTACCCGGCCCCCTGGGAACCACGCCGTGGTCTGGCGTAGCCTCGTCATCTCGCGCCCGACCCGGCTACGGCGCGAGCATTTTTCCCTGGCCGTCGAACAGGAAGCAACCGCCTTCGTCCCCTTCGAAGATATCGCCGTGGTCGTCCTCGACCACCGCGACATCACGCTCACTCATGCCGTGCTCGCCGCCTGTGCCGAATACGGCATCGGCCTCTACGTCACGGGACAGAACCATCAGCCCGCCGGTGTCTTCCTGCCCTATCTCTCCCACAGCCGCACTACCCGTTTGCTGCGCCAGCAACTGGCACTTTCCCGCCCGCTAGCCAAGCAAGCCTGGGCAGCCCTGGTACGACGCAAGATCGAAAACCAGGCCACCTGCCTACATCTGGCTGGCCGTGAAGGTACCGATCGTCTCGAATCCCTCGCCCGGCGTGTACGCTCGGGAGATGCGGAAAACCTCGAAGGTCAGGCCTCCGCCTTCTATTTTCCCCGGCTATTCGGGCACGGCTTTCAGCGTTCCGATCAAATGGCAGCCGGCCGAATCAATGCACTGCTCAATTACGGCTACGCCATTTTGCGCGGGGCCATCACCCGGGCTATCGTTGCCCATGGCCTACACCCACCACTGGGCCTATTCCACGCCAGCGAGCAAAATGCCTTTAACCTTGCCGACGACCTGATCGAACCGTTCCGCCCACTTGTCGACCTGCACGTTTTTCAACACACACGCATTTCGTCAAACGGCGCACAGGAAACGGAGTTCACGCCCACGGACAAAGCAGCTCTCATCGCCCTGCTCCATGTTGACATCGCCCTGCCGCAAGGCTCGATGTCCGTACTCAATGCCATTGAATACGGAGTGGAAAGTCTGGTACGCCTTCTCGAAAACAGCGAAATGCTGCTCGAACTCCCCCGACTCACCGGCCTGCAGCCGCACCCACCGGAAGTCTGACATGAGCGCGGAGACTCGTCGAACCATGCGCCTGCTCTTGTTCTTCGATCTGCCAATGGTGACCAAAACGGAAAAACGTGCCTATGGGCAATTCCGTCGTTTTTTGCTCAATGACGGCTACGACATGATCCAGTGGTCTGTTTACGGACGCTTACTCCACGGTCGAGATGCCGAAACCAAACACTTGCAACGGCTCCGTCCCAACCTGCCACCCGCTGGTTCAGTACGCTGCATGACCATCACCGAACGGCAATACGCAGGTATTCAGTTACTTATTGGCGCACCAAAATTCCAGGAAAAAACTGTGACGGCAGCTCAGTTGCTGCTGTTCTAAACAAAAAAATTCCCACCCAAAACCCCCGCCCGGCAAGCCGGGCGGGGGTTTTGGGTGGGCCAATTGTAGCCTTCCGGGGTGAGAGAGGGAGCTACAAC
>JAGOSV010000121.1 GCA_018062105.1 Sterolibacterium sp.
GGCCGCCGCACATGTCGCTTGGGCGACCTTGCCTCGGGCTGCGCGTCTGACGCAGGCGGCTGCTCGGGTCGGGCGGCCGGTGGCCGCGGGTCAGGCCGCTGACCCGCGGGCCTGGGCACGGGTTTTCGCTGTTGGTCTGGACGACGCCCAAGCGCCTGCCCAGCATGGCGTTTCTCGGGCTGCCGGTCGGGCTGCCTGTCCAAAGGTCGTTCGGACTCACGGTTTCCCGGAGCGAGCGTAATCTCGATTTCGATCAGTTCATCCCATTGCTCATCGGTGCGATCACGCTCCGGGATGGCGAGAAGTTCACGGAGCCGCCGCCGCGGATCCTGGGGGGGGGAGTCATTCATAACCACATTATGACTCACACAGCCGCCATCGTTCAACAAGCATGAACATCAAGGGCATGCGAAAGTCGGCGCAGGCGCGCCAAATTCCCGACTACCGCGCCCGCGGCGCGTCAATCAGTGCTCAGCCCGCAGGCTGGCGGCAAAGGTGCTTTGCAGAACTTCGGGAAGCTGGAAGCGGGCAAGAGTACGGTGGATGTCAGCCTCATTCACACCGCTACTGCTGTCCTGAAAGCGAATGCCCAGCGGCCGGCCATTGGCCGCCAGAGTGGCGAACGCAAAGCGCCACCGCTGTGCTTCAGCCAGCCGCTCGCGCAGCTCGCATTCATTGCTGATTTGGACACCCGCCTGCTTGAGTGAGTCGAGGAACTGGTCAAATGACTCGGTGCTTAGGCTACCCATTCTGTTCTCCTGTTGAAGTATTGTTGCGTCCCATCCATGCCCGAATAACGCTCGTTTCCAACAGTGGTTGACAGCCAGCCTCAAGAAAGCCGTCGGCTCAGTAATGTGGCGGTATCTCCTCACCAGGGTTGCGCTCGCCGGAAGCCGCCAGCCCGTCCTGCAGCTGCTGATGCAGATGGCGCAGTTGCTGCTGCAACAAATCGATCTGCTGCTGTTGTCGGTAGACGGTGAGGTTGAGTTCCTCCATCAGATCCTCGGCAAGACTGATCCTGCTTTCGACTTCGGCAAGGCGGTCTTCCATCACTGACTCCGGACATCGAATTGACGCATGGCGCCGCCGCAAACCGGGCCTGCAGCAAGCCCTCGCTGCCGTTTCACCGGCGGCGAGGGCGTAGCATGCCGCACAGGATTTTTCTCTTCCGCCATTGGCTGCATCGTGAAAGTCAAGCTGCGTCACTTTTCAGGGAGTTGATGATGGGCGTCAAAGCGTCTACCGGGTAACGCAGAGGAATCATCGTATCACCGACGCGAGTGAATACGCCGACCTGGTCGGGATGGGCGCTGAACAACACATGGTGATTGGCGATGCCGTCCACGTTGCACCACAGGGTGCCCTCACGGTCCATCGGCGTGTGTCCGACAATCAATGGCGTTTCCGGGCCAAGTTCGAGGGCACGGCGCAAGCGCTTGACATCGCGCTTGCGGTAACCCTGTGGTCGGTTCGGCCGCTGCAGGCGGTTGTTGATCAACTCGACGATCAACTCCGGGTGACGGTGGATCTGCACCAGCATCTCCCGGTCAACCTTGGTCGTCGGCGGCGCCGCATGGCAGGCTATGAAATCGTCGGATGCAGCGACGTAGGGCAGCAGCCCGTAGAACTCTCCCATCGCCTTCAGGTAGGCGGTACCCCGTCGCTCGCCGAGTTCCCTGGCCCACAGCAAGCCCTGCGGAATCCCGTCCTTGGACATGTTCTCGGAAAATGAATCGTGGTTGCCACGAACATAGAACACCTGCTGCGGAAAACGCAATTTGAGCCGAAAGATGAAATCCATCATCAGCATCGAACTCTCCATTTCCCTGAGTTGCCCATCGAGTTCGCAATGCACCGCATCACCGAGAATGACCAGGGCCGCACTGCCCTCATCCAGTGCATCGAGGAAGGCGTTCTGACTGAGGACCGTCAGCAGGTTGTCGATCTGCGCATGCATGTCAGCAACCAGGATCGGCGTGATCGTCTGGGGCAGCACCAGCAGGCCGCCCGGCAATCCCCGGTCATCCAGGGCGCGATGCGCCTCCGTGTGCAGTGCGCGATTGACCTCTTCGATGAGTTGCAGGGCCTCTTCTCTTGGTAGCAGCTCGATCGGGCCGCCGAAAATCTCCCGCAGCCGCCGGAACTTGCTCTCCCGGGCCCAGCCGGCTTCCGCAACTGCCGGCCCGATCGAGGTGCCCGCATCGCTCAAGTTGCGAAACACCAGCCCATCACGGCCATAGATCACCACCAGATGTTGCTCATCGACCGCCGGGGGGTAGTCGAACAGCGCTTGCTGGAGCTCGTCGGCCGAACCCAGGGACAGCCAGTTTTTTGGGCTCAGGCGCAGAAAGCCACTGATGCCACGCGAGTGCGCGCCGGGATCGGCGATGACGAAGCTGGCCAGTCTGACGACTTCGCCGCGGCGGTTGAGTCGCGTCTCCGGGTAGAGATGCAGCCGCTTGTCGTTGAGACCGAGCGAGATCTCGATCGGAATGCCATCGAGGGGAACCCGCACCTTGGTGTTGCCCAGCCGGTAGGCGTCGCCCAGCTTAAGGTTATGTCCCCAGCCAAAGCCCAATCTGACCAGGCTTGCTCTCAGCCACGCCAACACGTTCGCCAGCTTGAGCGAGCGCAGGGCGGCAATCATCCTCATGGTTAGGACGGCGGCTCGATGAAATGGCACGGACGGCCATCTTCACCGTCGCGGAGGTACACCTTGAACCCCTTCTGGTGCAGAAACTCGGCTACCTGGCGGAAAACGTCGAGCTGAGCAGCACAAATCTCCAGGCTGAGTTGCGCGTCGACCGGGTGGGTACTTTGGCGCGCCCGCTCCGAACGGCGCTCAAAGACCAGCTCGGGCGGGGGCAACATGAATTCGAAGACATAACGGCGATACCAATCGACCGAAAAGAAGAACTTCTTGCGTGGTGGCAGCACGATGCGATCGAAATCGACGGGCGGCAAGGGGTCACGATCCAGGAACTCGGCATCAAAAACCGTCACCACGTTGGCCAGGCCTCGAAACGGCAAGCCCAGATGAATCTCACGCGGTCGCACAGAGAGGATTTCCGACCGCCACCAGTGCTTGCGGCCAAGATCCAGGTAGCCCTCCTCCGACCAGCCACCGAGACGGACGATCAGGGTGCTCTTGCCGGCACCCGGAGGGCCGGTCACCAGAATCTGGCCAAAGCGGAGATCCGCAGGGAAATCGATTCCCCTGAAATGCTGCAGCGATTCAATGGGCTGGGTTGGCAGATCGGGCATGGCGGTAGGCGAAATCGATCAGTGAAGGGCATCCGGTAGCAAGCAGCCGACGATCAGGGTGGCGGCCATTCTAGGAAAAGGCCGCTTTCAGAAGATGGAAGATCAGTGCTCCCAGGAGTGCCCCAACCGGAACGGTAATGAACCACGAGACGATGATGCCGCCGACGACCCGCAGGTCGAGGGCGCCGATGCCCCGCGCAATGCCAACGCCCATCACCGCGCCGACCGCGATGTGGGTGGTCGATACCGGCAGGCCCAGGCCGGAAGCCGCCACGGTCACGGATGCCGCCGCGACGGTGGCGCAGTAGGCGCGGGTTGGCGTCAGCTCGGTAATCCTGTGCCCGAGGGTAGCCATCACCTTGTAACCATAAGTCGTCAGACCGGCAACCATGCCGAGGCTGCCGACAAACAAAATGAACGGAGTGATCGGCGAACTGGCTGACACCTCCCCGCTGGCAATGGTCTGAATGACCGCAGCCATCGGCCCAATCCCGTTGGCCACTTCGTTCGAGCCATGGGCAAAGGCCATCGCCGCACCGGTGAACACCATCTGTGGAATGAACAGGTGCTCGACGCTGGCGTGCTGGAGAATCCGGTCTGAGTGCGCATCGAGTTTGACTCGATTCATCATTAGCCGGGCGGCGGCGGCGACAACGACGCCGATCGCCACGGCGAGCATCTGGCCGGCGAGCGAACCGATATGGATGTTGACGTGTGCCAGACCCTTGCTGATGGTGATCAGCGAGACGATCCAGCCGACCAGGAAAGCATACACCGGGCCCCACTGACGTGCCCGGCTGACGGGATTCTCGGTGTTGAAAATCAGTTTGCGGATACTCATGGTCAACAGCAGGGCGACCATGCCACCAAGAACCGGCGAAATGAACCAGCTGGCGACGATTTCACCCATCGTTGCCCACTGCACCGCGTCTAC
>JAGOSV010000122.1 GCA_018062105.1 Sterolibacterium sp.
AACCTGATTCGTCTCGACCCCGTCAAACGCAAAGGCGGCATCAAGGCCAGAAGACTGATTGCCGCCACCTCCGACTCCTATCGCGCTCACTTGCTCGGAATGGCGTGACGTTCATGCGATTGCCCTGGAGGGTGTGCAGACGTGCCGCTGCGCGTGGCTGTGGTGTGCCTTTGCGATGGGCGATGATCAGCTCGTTTTTCAGGGAATGTTCCCAGCCGACCAGTTCGGTAACCGTTACCTGGTAGCCATGTGCTTCGAGTTGCAGGCAGCGCAGAACATTGGTCAGATGGCTGCCAAATTCCCGGGTATGCAGCGGGTGGCGCCACAGTTCAACCAGGGGTTGGTTAGTTTCGGACAATGCCCGGGATTTGTGGCGACGCAGGGCGGCCGCTACCTCTGCCTGACAGCAGGGCACCAGCACGATGCTGGCGGCCTGCCGCTGCAGGGCAAAATGCAGGGCATCATCCGTGGCCGTGTCGCAGGCATGCAGCGCCGTGACCATTTCCGGACGCTCGGGGAGTTGCGATGAGGTGATGGCCTCGGCCACGGAATGAGCGAGGAAGGTCATGCCCGGAAAGCCGAAGCTTTGCGCCAGCTGTCGCGAGCGTTCAACCAGATCGGCGCGTCGCTCGATGCCGTAGATGTGACTGTCTGCTGCCCGGGGTTTGACGTACAGGTCATAGAGCAGAAAGCCGAGATAGGATTTTCCGGCACCGTGGTCGACGATTCTCAATGATGGATGCTGCTGCCGTAGCTCATCCAGCAGGGGCTCGATGAATTGCATCAGGTGATAGATCTGCTTGAGCTTGCGGCGGCTGTCCTGATTCATCCGGCCATCGCGCGTGAGGATGTGGAGCTCCTTGAGCAGCTCGACCGACTGGCCGGGGCGCAGCTCGTGTGACAGATCGGGGGGCGGGGCGGGTTTTTTCATGCGACAGGCGGACGGGTGCAAGGTGCGTGGGTGGAAGCCTTGCAGTATATCGCCGTGATGATGTCGGATCGGTGCAGCGACGCGGTATCATGCCGCCTTTCGAAGGATGGGCGGTTGGTTTATGAAGATGATGGAATTTTCGCTGGCGGAAGACGGGGATATGGCGCATGTGGCGCTATGTAATCTGCTCAAACTGACCGGAATCGCTGGCAGTGGCGGGCAGGGCAAGCTGCTGGTGGCGGCGGGGGAAGTGCGTGTGGATGGTCAGCCGGAGATGCGCAAGACGGCGAAGATCCGTGCCGGTCAGGTGGTGGAATGTCTGGGACGGTGCATCCGGGTGATGCCACACGGAACCGGGCCGGCAGGCGAGGGGCGGTAGAGTGGCCATTCAGTGGTTCCCCGGGCACATGACCCAGGCGCGTCGCAAGGCCGCCGAAACGATGGCGCAGACGGATGTGGTGATCGAGGTGGTCGATGCCCGCATTCCGGAAGCCAGCTGCAATCCGATGATCCATGAGCTGCGCCGTCACCGCCAGCGCCCCTGCCTTAAGTTACTCAACAAGGCCGATTTGGCTGATCCACAGGTGACGCAGGCCTGGCTGGATCATTTCAATGCCCAGGAAAACATTCGTGCCGTCGCCATTTCCTGCAAGAAGCCGGGCGATGCGGCGCGTGTGCCCTCGTTGTGTCAGGCACTGGCGCCGCATCGTGATGACACGCTCAAGCCGCTACGCATGATGGTCATGGGCATCCCCAATGTTGGTAAATCGACCTTGCTGAATGCGCTGGCCAAACGCCGGGTGGCGGCGGTGGGCGACGAGCCGGCCGTGACCAAGTCGCAGCAGCGCATCGAGCTGAGTGTGCGGCAGATCGTGGTCGATACGCCGGGCATGCTGTGGCCGAAGATCGAGCACGACCGCGATGGCCTGATGCTGGCGGCCAGCCATGCCGTGGGGCGCAATGCCGTGATCGACGAGGATGTGGCGATCTTTCTTGCCGGCATTCTGCTGGAACGTTATCCGCAGGCCATTGCTGGACGTTATCGGCTTGATACGGCAGGTATGGATGCTGTGGATGCCGTCGAGGCGATTGCCCGCAAGCGCGGCTGTGTCATCAAGGGACGGGCGGGCGAACTCGATCTGGAAAAGGCTGCCATGATTTTCCTGACGGATTATCGCGATGGTTTGCTGGGACGCATCAGCCTGGAAACTCCGGCCAGCCGGCAGGCCATGCTGGCAGCGGATGTGGCGAGAAAAGCTGAGGAAGTGGCTGAGGAAGCGGCAGTGGCGGGTGAGGCGGAAGAACAGGCGGGGCGGGTTCGTTAGATTCGTCAGACCCGCCAAACCGGCCGGATTCAGGCACTGCGCTGTGCTTCTGCCGGGGTTTTGGCATCGATGTTCATGGCGTGGATGTCTTCCTTCATCATCTCGCCCAGGGCGGCATAAACCATGCGGTGACGGGCGATCGGACTCTTGCCTTCGAACTGGCTGGAGACGATAGACATGCTGAAGTGGCTGCCGTCGTCCCGGAAGCCGGCATGTCCCAGGTGTTGATGGCTGTCGTCACGGATGTCCAGCACGCTGGGGGCAAGCGCGGCAAGGCGGCTACGCATGGTGTCGATTTTGCTCATGGGGGCTCCTGAATGGGGTTAGCGGGGAAATACCTGCTTGAACGGGCATGCCCAGTGGCGTTTGAACACGCCGGTGGTGACGTAGGGGTCGGCGGCTAGCCAGGTTTCGGCTTCGGTTTGTGAGGAAAACTCGGCGACGATCAGGCTGCCGGTAAAGCCTGCCGGGCCCGGGTCGGCAGCGTCGATGGCGGGCAGTGGGCCGGCCAGGATCAGCCGTCCCTGGTCATAAAGCGCCTGTAGTCGGGCCAGATGACAGGGGCGGGCGGCCTGACGGGCCGACAGGCTGTTTTCGGCGTCTTCGCCCTGGAGGACGTACAGCATGTCATTTTTCCTCGATGTAACGGGACAGATAGAGTCCCTGGCCAATGATGAAGGCGAACATCAGACCCATTGTGCCAAAGAGCTTGAAGCTGACCCAGGTGTCGGTCGATAGGCCGAGAGCGAAGGCGATCAGCAGATTGAGGCTGCCCATCAGAAAAAAGAAGGCGACCCAGGCCAGATTGAGCCGTTGCCAGAGGTGTTCTGGTAGCTGCACCTGCTTTTCGAGCATTTCGCGGATCAGGTTCTTGTTGAGCAGGGTTGCCGAGATCAGCAGCACGGCGGCGAACAGCCAGTAGAGGACGGTGGGCTTCCATTTGATGAAGGCTTCATCACGGAAAATCAGGGTGAGGCCGCCAAAAAATGTGACGAGAACCAGGCTGATCCACAGCATCTTGTCGACCTTGCCGTGGCGCATCCAGACCCAGAGAATTTGTAGTGCGGTAGCGACGATGACTACCAGCGTGGCGACCAGGATGGGTGCCTGGGCCGGCAGTACGGCACCGCCTAGACCCAGCGGGGCGAGCACGGTATTGATGAAGTCTACGGCTACCTGTGGCTTGCTCTCGGAGAGTTTGAAGGAGAGAAAGAACAGGATGACCGGAAAGAGATCGAAGAGAACTTTCATGGTCGTGAAGTATAAGGGTAGTTGAGTGGGTTACTCGGGCTTTTCAAAGGCCAGGGCGAGGGAGTTGATGCAGTAGCGCAAGCCGTGAGGCGCTGGGCCATCGTCAAAGACATGGCCGAGGTGGGCATGGCAATGGCTGCAGAGCACTTCCGTGCGTACCATGTGGTGGCTGCGATCTTCCTGCTCGGTCAGCTGGGTTGCGGCCACTGGCTGGCTGAAGCTGGGCCAGCCGCAACCGGCATCGAACTTGTCACGTGCGTCGAACAGCGGCTGATGGCAGCCGATGCAGTGATAGTGTCCGGATTCGTAATGATCCCAGTAGGCGCCGGTAAAGGCGCGTTCCGTTCCTTTTTCACGGGTGACGTGATATTGCGCCGGTGTAAGCAGGCGGCGCCATTCTTCGTCAGAGCGGATCAGCTTGGCCACGGTACGGAGGGATCGGTGCGGTCAGCGTAGAGTCGGCACATTCGGCACATTCGGCACACTCGGCACATTCGGCACATTCGGCACACTCAGTGCAGGTGGCGGGGAGCGGCCTCGGCCTGCTCTTCGGGCATTTCCGCGTGCACTGGCTCGCCTTCCGGGTTTGCGTAGAGCGGGGTGCCGCAGTCGTCGCAGTATTCGACGGGCAGGCGGTGGTCGATGTGAAGGATTTCACCGATGCCAAGACCGCGCAATTCGGCTTCGATC
>JAGOSV010000059.1 GCA_018062105.1 Sterolibacterium sp.
TGGCATCACCGTAGGCCAGTTCGACGCGAGCGAGTACGACCCGGCCGACAGGGAACCCAACGCCGGCAACCGAGGCCGGGCAGGGGCCATGCGCAAAGCGCACGAAGCCGCAGCCTATAACCAGTGGTTGGCCGCTGAAATTCAAGAGGCTATCGACGACCCCCGGCCGAGCCTGCCGCACGATGAAGTTATGGCCCGCATGGATGCCCGCATTGCACGCCACAAGGCCCCCTTCGCGTGTTTGCGAAAACCCGCCCTCGAGCCCGGACCGGAAGATAACGATGCAACACAGCTTTTCAGGACTGGAGTCCGCTCATCCCTTCAATTTCAGCAGCCACTCCAGCAGCACGCGTGCCCGGCGGCCGTAGGGGGGCTGGAATAGCCATTGTATGGGGGACAGCGGCCCCTGGTAAAACACCGGGCATAGCTGGGAGAAGGTCAGAAAACCTTCATGACCGTGGTATTGCCCCATGCCGCTGGCACCAATACCGCCGAAGGGTAGGTCTTGCTGGGCAACGTGCAGCAGGGTTTCGTTGATCGACACGCCACCACTGGGCAGGTGCGCTAGATAGAACTGCTGCAGGGCGCGGTCATGGGTAAACGGGTAAAGCGCCAGCGGCCGGTCACGGCCTTGCAGCTCGCACACGATGTCCTGCGGTGTCCGGTAGGTTTTGATGGGCAGGATGGGGCCGAAGATTTCTTCTTGCATCAGACGCATGTCCTGCGTCACGCCCAGCACCAGGTAGGGTGGAAACTTGCGCGTGCGGGCATCGGGCCGGGTGCCGGGCATCAGTTCGATCACCCGGGCTCCTTTGCGGCGGGCATCTTCCAGCGTATCGACCAGCCGCTGCCAGGCAGACGGGCTGATGATGGCGGTGTAGTCCGAGTTATCAAGCGCAGTGGCAGTGGCAGTGGCGGCGGCAGTAGCCGTGGCCGAAACCGGAGTGGGGTAGCGGGCCGCCACCAGCCGGCGGGCATGATCGACAAAAGCCTCGACCCGCTCTTCCGTCAGGTAGAGATAATCCACCGTGGTGCAGATTTGCCCGGCATTGAGCAGCTTGACCCACAGGATGCGTTCGGCAGCCGTCTGCAGCGGGAAATCCGGCGCGATGATGGCCGGCGACTTGCCACCCAGTTCCAGCGTGACCGGCGTCAGGTTACGCGCTGCCTGGGTCATGACGGCCCGCCCGGTCGCCGCCGAGCCGGTAAAGAGCAGATGGTCGAAGGGCAGCGCAGAAAAGGCCGGCCCCAGCCGGCCACTGCCGTCATCGACGAAGAACTGTAATTTCTCAACCGGAAAGTAACGTGGGCTGAGCGCGTGCAACAGCTCGGCCAGATGGCGCGAATGTTCCGACATCTTGACCATCGCCCGGTTGCCCGCCGCGAATATCGCCACCAGCGGGCCGATGGACAGCAGCAGCGGAAAATTCCACGGCACGATGACGCCCACCACGCCCAGTGGCTGCGGGATGACACGATTGCGCGCCAGCGGATACAGCAAAATATCCACGGCGCGGCGCTGTGGTCGCACCCAGCGCCGCAAGTGGCGGCGCGTATGGCGCAGGTCATCCAGCGCCACCAGCACTTCGGCAAACAGGGTCTCAAATTCGGCACGCTGACCGTAATCGCGGTTGATGGCATCGACCAGGGCAGAACGGTTTTCCTTGAGCAGCCGTGCCAGTTGCGCCAGATCGTGCTGTCGCGCCACCAGCACCGGAACCGGCGCTGCGTGGTAAGCCGAGCGCTGCCGGCCCAGGCAGGATTCGAGCAGCGAACGCAAGGCATCCTCTCCAGAAGGCAATACGGCACTGTCGCAGTCGGCAAGGCTCATGAGGGCTCCCACAGAAGTATGGATGCGGCCGGAAGGACTAAAACATCATGAGCCAAAGACCGCCCGGCAGATCCCGTCATTCTCCATCATTCGAGACAGTGCCGGGGAGCCCGGACATTCTTCAACGATTCCACCACCGATCCGAGGACCCGGCGACGGAACCACAACCGCCATGCCCTGTGCTAAGCTGTAAAAAGGATGAGGTAAATTCTACGAAAGATATAAACTCGTACCGCACCCAGCTCCGGGACTCCGGAACCTTGGAGCACTCCGCCAAATCCAGCCCCCCCGGGAGGTTCCTGATGCATCCCGAGCAAACTCCCTGCCCCTCACACGTCCCTGCCGTCGCCTCTTTCACGCGCCGCCATTCGTCTTGGCTGACGCTGACCATGGCGCTACCGTTGCTGGCAGTCGCCGCTCCCGGGCAGCTCCGGGCAGAGGACGCACGGCTGGAAGAAATCATCGTCACCGCCCAGAAACGTCGCGAGCCCCTGCAAAAAACCCCCTTGGCCATCACGGCACTGTCATCACGCACCCTGGAAGAACAGGGCATCGACAACACGATGGCACTGGCCAATCAGCTGCCCTCGCTGGTGATGGTACCTTTCACCGGCAACCGTGCGGCACCGAACATGGCCATCCGCGGCATGGGTAATCTGGACGCACAAACCACCAAGGATGCGGCCAATGGCGTGTATATCGACGGTGTGCCGGTCAGTCGCAGTGTCGGGCTGGCGGCGGACATTGCCGATCTGGAACGTGTCGAGCTGCTACGCGGACCACAAGGCACCCTGTACGGCCGCAACACCACCGGTGGTGCCATCAATTTCATCACCGTGCGCCCGGAAAAGGATCGCTCCTTTGAGCAAACATTGACGCTGGGCAATCTGGGGCTCGTCCGCAGCAAGACCCGGCTGAATCTTCCCCTGAGCGACACGCTCTACACCCGCGTGGCCTACCTGCGATCCAGCGACCAAGGCTGGGTGGACAACACCAACACCACCTTGCCGGACCAGACGCGCTTCAACCAGGATCGCAAGGAAGCGGCCCGCTGGGCCTGGCGCCTGTTGGCCGGAGAAACCCTGACGGCCGATCTCGATCTCGACTACAGCACCTCGAGCTATGGCAACGTGTTCTTTCAGCGTGTGGCCGGTGCCGCTGCCGTCAATGGCCGGCAGGAATCCGCCAATCCCGTCAAGGGACTTTCTCCCAGCCAGATGAGTACCGCCGGACAAAGCCTGACACTCAACGCCCGGCTTGCCGGCCTGACCTTGCGCTCGATCACGGCCTGGCGGCGCATGGACAACCAGGCCCGGCAAAACTATGCCGACCTGTTTACCCAAAACGACGACCAGAACCAGAACCAGTTTTCACAAGAATTCCAGCTGCTCGGAACAACCCTGGAGCAGCGTCTTGATTACGTCATTGGTCTGTTCCACTTCAAGGAGCAAGGAACAGAACAGGTTCGCTCCGTCTTCAGCCCGACCAACCTTGATGCCTGGCGCGTGGTGGCCGATTCGACCTCGAACGCATTTTACGGCCAGGCCACCTGGATACCGCCCATCCTCAGCGACCGACTGCACCTGACTGTGGGTCTGCGTGAAACCCGGGATGAGCGTGGCGCAACGAAAACCTTTATCACCAGCAATTTCGCCCCAGCTTCCAACGGCCTCGTGGTGCCTGCCCGCAAGCAATTCCACAAACTCACACCGACCTACACGCTCGACTATGCCGTGACGGACGACCTCAACGTCTATGCACGACTGGCTTATGGCTACCGGGCCGGCGGTTTCAATACACGCAGCCCCTATGCCGGCTTTGGCAACGGCTTCCATCAGGAAAACGTGCGCTCGACCGAACTGGGCATGAAAAGTGACCTGTTCAACCATCGAACCCGCCTCAACGTAGCCTTGTTCCACAATCATTACACCGATCTACAAGTCGATCAGGTGCGCAACCCCTCCTTTTTCACCGACACCCTGAACGCCGGCCGGGCACGTATCCGCGGCGCTGAAATCGAGCTGACCGCCTTGCTGTCACACGGTTTCAGCACACGGTTGTTCCACACTTGGCTGGATGCCCGCTACGGTAGCTACGTCGATAACGGCATCGACCTGGCCGCCGCCAAACACGTACCGCTGGCACCCAGGGGGCAAGGCGGTCTCGGTCTGCGCTACGAAGGCGGGCGCACAGACAGCGGCCGCCTGCGGGCCAGTCTCGATTACCTGTGGCAAAGCCGCTACTACACCAACCCCAACCCGGAAACGCTGACCCAGGGCTATGGACTATGGAACGCCCGCATCGAATGGGCTGATCTCCGCCTGCCGCAAGGCCGCTTGCGTGTAGCCCTGTGGGGCAAAAACCTGGGCGACAAGACATACCGCCTGGCCAATACCAATCTGGGCGGCATGACGGCACAACTCGGCCCACCCCGCACCCTGGGCATCGACGCCATTTTCAGCTTCTGAAGCGCATCACATCTGCCGGAATTCCCCTCCCGGCCGGGAACGGAATGGGACATGAGCGGTCTTATAATCCCCCTTTTCATCGGTAAGTTTCGCTCATGTCCCGCACCTTCGCTGCCCTGTGTTTCCTGCTCACCCTGCTGCCTGCTCTGGCGCAAGCCCAACTGACCGCACCACCCGTTGCCATCGCGGCACGTTCCTGGGTGCTTCACGACTACGGTTCGGCGCAGATGCTGGCCGGCACACAACCGGATGAACGGGTCGAACCGGCTTCGCTGACCAAGCTGATGACGGTCTATCTGACCTTCGCCGCCCTCAAGCAGGGGACGCTGAAGCTGGAACAGGTCATTCCCGTCTCGGAGCGCGCCTGGCGCGCACCGGGCTCACGCATGTTCATCGAACCGAACAAGGCGGTCACCGTCAACGAGCTGCTGCATGGCGTCATCATCCAGTCCGGCAACGATGCCTGCATCGCCCTGGCCGAGACTCTGGCCGGAACCGAAGAAGGTTTTGCTCAGCTGATGAACCGCGAGGCACAGCGCCTGGGACTCAAAAACACGCATTTCGTCAATGCCACCGGCCTGCCCGATCCACAACACTATTCGACGGCACGCGACCTGGCACTACTGGCCAGCACCCTGATCCGCGACTTTCCTGAGCAATACCCGCTTTTTGCCGTCAAGGAATTCCGCTACAACAACATCGTCCAGCACAACCGCAACCGCCTGCTATGGAGCGATCCGCATGTCGATGGCCTGAAAACCGGCCACACCGAAACGGCTGGCTATTGTCTGGTCGCCTCCGCCAAACGCGAACAGCAGCGACTGATTTCCGTCGTGCTAGGCACCGCCTCCGATGCCGTGCGGACTTCGGAATCGCAGCGTCTGCTCAACTACGGCTTCCAGTATTTCGACAACGTGCGGGTCTATGCCGCCCGCCAGCCGGTCTCGCAACTGAAGGTCTATAAAGGACAAAAAAACATGGTGCCAGCCGGCTTCATGGCCGACCTGGCGCTAACCGTACCCAAAGGTCAGGGCAATCAGATCAAAGTGCAGCTGATCAGCCAGCAGCCCCTACTGGCCCCCATCACCGCCGGACAGAAAGTCGGCACGCTCAAGCTGTTTCTCGGCGACAAGCCGCTGGGCGAATATCCAGTCGTGACACTAGAGGCAGTCCCGGCCGCTGGCATCCTGGGACGGGTCTGGGACACCCTGCGGCTCTGGTTCGAATGAACACGAACACAGGAAACAGCATGATCTATCTCAACGGCACCCTCATGCCACTGGCCGAAGCCCGGGTTTCCGTGATGGATCGCGGCTTCCTGTTTGGCGATGGCGTGTATGAGGTCATTCCGGTCTATGACCGGCAACCTTTCCGCCTGCCCCAGCATCTGGCACGCCTACAACGCAGCCTGGCTGCCATCCGTCTGGACGACCCTATGACGGAACCCGCTTGGAGCGCGCTGATCCACGAACTCATCCGCCACAACGAAGGCGCGGATCAGCAGCTCTATCTGCAAATCACCCGGGGCGTCGGCAGCAAACGCAATCATGCCTTCCCGTCCGCTGTGGCGCCGACCGTCTTTGCCATGAGCGAGCCCCTGCTGCCGCCCCCAGCCGAGCAGCGCACGCACGGAGTTGCCGCCATCACGGCGGCAGATGACCGCTGGCACCGCTGCGACATCAAGGCCACCTCCCTGCTGGCCAACTGCCTGCTGCGCCAGCGGGCCATCGATGCCGGCTGCGCCGAAACGGTGCTGCTGCGCGACGGCTTTCTGACCGAAGGCGCGGCTGCCAACATTTTCGTCCTGCAGGGCGACTGCCTGCTGGCGCCGCCCAAAAATCACCTGATGCTGCCCGGGGTCACCTATGACGTGATCCTGGAGCTGGCCGCCCGGCATGGTCTGGTCAGTGCTGTGCGCGACATCCGCGAAGAAGAAGTGCGTAGCGCCGACGAGCTGTGGCTGACTTCCTCGACCAAGGAAGTGCTGCCCATCGTCACCCTCGACGGCCAGCCGGTTGGCCGTGGGCAACCCGGCCCACACTACACGCGAATGCTGGCCTGGTACCAGCAGTTCAAACAAGACATCATGCGTGGAGGGCTATGACATGACCAGCGACAGCCTGCTCGAATTTCCCTGCGATTTCCCGATCAAGATCATGGGCGCACGTCATGACGACTACGCCCGTACCATCCTCGACATCGTCCTGCGGCACTTCCCGGAATACGATGCCCAGGGCATGGAGATGCGCCCCTCCGCCAAGGGCAACTATCTGGCGCTGACCTGCACCGTGCGAGCCCTGTCACAGGCGCAGCTGGATGCCCTCTACCGGGAACTCAGCGGCCATCCCATGGTGAAAGTCGTGCTGTGAGTGTCACAACGCAGGATGAACACTGGCCTTCGGGTGTGCGCATCCGGCGGTTGGGGTCAGTCGATTACAAGACCACCTGGCAGGCCATGCAGCAATACACGACACAACGTACTCCAGACAGCCCCGATGAGCTTTGGCTGTGCACACATCCACCGGTCTACACCCTCGGCCAGGCCGGCAAGCCAGAACATCTGCTGCAAGACACCGGCATTCCACTGGTGCAAGTCGATCGCGGAGGCCAGATTACCTATCACGGCCCCGGCCAACTCGTCGTCTATCTGCTGCTCGATCTGCATCGCCGCAATCTCAAGGTGCGACAACTGGTGCGTTGCATGGAACAGGCCCTCATCGACCTGCTGGCCGACTACCGCCTCACCGCCTGCCGCCGGGAAGGCGCCCCCGGCGTTTATGTCGATGCGGCCAAGATCGCCGCACTGGGCCTGCGTATTCGCAATGGCCGCAGCTACCACGGTCTGTGTCTCAACGTGGACATGGACCTGACCCCTTACCAGACCATCAACCCCTGCGGCTACGCCGGCATGGCCGTCACACAACTGCGTGACCTGTGCGGCGAGCAGGATATGGCGCGCGTCACCACCCGCTTGTTGCACCATCTTCAGGAATCGCTGTCATGAGTACGGAAAAACAGAAAGGTGCCGCCAAAACCGCACGCGCCTTCGGCAAAAGCCCCCAGCGCATCATCCCGATCACGCCGCAGGAAGCCCTCAAGAAACCCGCCTGGATCCGCGTCCGCGCAGGCAGCGATACCTCACGTTACAACGAAGTGAAACGCATCCTGCGCGAACGCGCCCTGCACACCGTCTGCGAGGAAGCAGCCTGCCCCAATATCGGTGAATGCTTCGGTCATGGCACGGCCACCTTCATGATCCTGGGCGACCTGTGCACCCGTCGTTGCCCCTTTTGCGATGTCGGTCACGGCAAGCCCCTACTGCCCAGCGCAGAAGAACCCCGGCAACTGGCCGAAGCGGTAGCTGCCCTGAAACTGCGCTACGTCGTCATCACCAGCGTGGATCGCGACGATCTGCGCGATGGCGGCGCACGGCAGTTTGCCGACTGCATCCGCAGCATCCGCGAACACGCCCCGGACACCGCCATCGAAGTGCTGGTACCGGATTTCCGTGGTCGCCTGGACATCGCCCTCGACGTGCTCGGCAGTGCCCCGCCGGACGTCTTCAACCACAACCTCGAAACCGTACCACGTCTTTACCGCGGAGTGCGCCCCGGTGCCGACTACGCCCACTCCCTGCAACTACTGCAACAGTTCAAGGCACGCCATCCGGACATTCCCACCAAATCCGGCCTGATGGTCGGCCTGGGCGAAACCGACGACGAAATCCTGGCCGTGCTGCGTGACCTGCGGGCGCATCAGGTCGACATGCTGACCATCGGCCAGTATCTGGCACCCTCCGGCCACCATCTGCCGGTACAGCGTTACGTCCCGCCCGACACCTTCGACACCTACGCCAGCGCTGCCGCCGGCCTGGGCTTCGCCCATGCCGCCTGTGCCCCGCTGGTACGCTCGTCCTACCACGCCGACCTGCAAGCCCGGGAAGCCGGCCAAGGCTAGGAACAACGCTTCGCGGTGGCCTTGAAAAACCTGAACCACCCCCCAGATGTGGGCTAACCAGCCCGAAATGAATTCTTCGAACGGAATTCTTCGGACGGATGAAAAAACCAGAAAATTTCCGGTATAAATGAACCTGCACTCAGTATTCCGGTCTATCGCTTCAGCCTGCCAGAGCCGGAGCATGGCCTCGCAACACTGCAACATGGATGCACCTGCCCCCTGCAACCGGACGGATTCAACTTTTTCCGCCGTGCGCCGTTAATTCAACTGAAGCACCGCAGCCCCCACGAAATCCACAGGAGACGAACATGCTGATCATCATGGACATGGCATCTGGGGCACGCATCGACGAGGACGGTACCACCGCCACAGAGTCGAAGTCTGAATCTGAATCTGAATCTGTATCCTGCCCCACCCACCCCTACCTTGCTCCCGAGTGCCGGCCTGCCTTGCAGGAGATGGTTGCGCAAGTGACGGAGCCGGCCCGGACACCCCTCCAGGTGCCATTTGCCTCATTTACCCCACCTGCCCGCCGCCGCGCCACAACCGCTGCCCTCCGGCAAACCCGCCGCCACTGACGGTCTGGGCTCGCCCACGAACGGGCACTCCCCTGCGGTTTCCAGGATGATGGCCACGCTTTCGTGGCCATCGCCATTTCCAGAAGCGGCATGAGTACGCACACCGAAGCACGTACCGAGCGACGCAGCCACTACCGCTACTTCGCACCCCTGCCATTGCAGGCCGCCGACAACGACGACCACGGCCGTGCCCGCCTGGCAGCCTGCCTGGCCGGCTTCGAGCAACTGCTCGATGACTTCCTGAGCCACGAATGCGGCCTGCCTGCGCCACCACATCATTCAACTGCGCGTTCAACAGCGGACGGCAGTGTATCTTGGCACAGTCACAGCTTCGAAGGACATTGCCGCCTGCACCGCGTCTTCGGTTTTCCGGATAGTATTGAGGTTGCTTTGCGCGTCGCCGACATCGGCAGCTGTGCCGTGCGCTTCGAGATGGCACTGTTTCCGGCAGGCTCCGAGGCAAGCGCCAAGCCGCTGGCCACCGGCAGCGTGGTACGGGTGTTTGTGCCTGCTGCTGTTGGTCATGCTCAAGAACGGAGCAAGCCTGCCCGGTTGCCGCAGCCCTTGCGTGACCGCCTGCAGCCGTTTGCCCCGGGAGATTGACGAAGGACACTTGAAGAATGGAATGCTGCAATGAGTGAGGACTGGCCCAGCAGCCGGGAGCAATTGCTGAAAGACATCGAGACCTTTGCCGTCAACGGGCCACCGCCCGTGGCCGAGCCGGTACGTCCTGCGCCCCCGTCCGCAGCACCCGCAGCACCCGCCACCGCCGCCCCTGCAGCAGCGTCCCCACAGCCCTCCCGTCCGGCAACACCGGCAGCAGATACTGCCTTTCCGATGACCGAAAGCAGCCTGCTCAGCAACCTCAAGCAGCAAGCCGAGGCCAAAAAGGCCGGCGACAGCCAGCAAAGCACGTTGCAAAACACCCAGCTCAAACAGATCAGCGAGGCGTTGCAACGCACCTTCCTCTACCTCAACGAGCTGGCGCCGCAACTGAACGTCCTCAAGCCCGCTTATGAAAAGTCCTATTCCTTTTTTGGTGCCGCCGAATTCGACGGCATGAACTGGGAAGAAGGGCGAGCGGACTTCCGCATGCAGCAGGTCGCCAGCGAGGATCGTTACTACGAACAGGTCACGCTGCGTTATCGCCTGCAAGCACCCAAGCAGTTCCGCATCACCCGCGACAACCCGGCGCTGGAAAAGCTGCGCAAGGCACTGTTCGATCACGGCATCGTGTTCAAGGTGGATGAAGAAACCAATGACCGTGGCCGGGTCGAGCGGGCCACCTTCACCTTCCCCTGCGAGATCAAGGCCGGACTACTATTGCTGGGCGATCTGGCAGGCGGCGACCTGGTGCTGCGGACGCGCAACATCGAACGTTTCGGTACCATGGAATTTCGCTGCGCTCCGGCAGCGGTCACGACCGAGGCGCTGGACGAACTGGCCCTGCTGGTCCTCGGCAAGCCCAACCGCATCAGCCAGCACTTCCAGCGCACCCTCTGACACCACGCAACAAAGCCTGGCAGAGACGCGCTACAGGGTGTGCAGACGATCTCCCGGCATGAAGCCAGGCAGCGCCTGCTCCAGACCGCGACCCAAAGCGATGACTTTGAACAGCTCGCCCATTTCATGTGGCAGGATCAGCTTTTCCGCCGCTCGTGCCGCTGTCAGGTAGGCGCGTTGATCGTCCTGGGGTAACCGGGCGAGGAGATCGGTCAGGCCGCAGTTCAGCAGAAAGCTGGCCTGGGTGGTGTAGCCCAGCACCGTCAGCCCGGCATGGAAACCCGCCTCGGCGATGGCACTGAAATCGACATGCGCCGTGATGTCATTGAGCCCCGGCCACCACAGCGGATCCTCGTGGGCATGATGGCGGTAGTGGCACATCAGCGTGCCGCCACGCCGCTGCGGATGATAAAACTCATGGCGTGGAAAGCCGTAATCGATCAGCAGTAGTGCCCCTGCGGCCAGCCGCCGCCCCCACTCGGCAACCCAGGCGCTGGCCGCCAGATTGATTTCGGAACGGTAGGGTGCCGGCACCTCCAATGTGCGTGCCGCCGCCAGCACGGCACCGCTGGCCGGCCGGCTCTCCCAGCACAGCCGCCCCTGCGCATCCAGGGCAATGCCGCATTCCTCGATCTGGTGTTCGTCCGGCCATGCCACCACGGCTACCGGCATGGCATCCAACACCTCGTTGGCCAGCACCAGCCCCCGGAACTGCGGCGGCAACGTCTCCAGCCAGCACACACGGGACAGCAGCTGCGGCACTCGCTCCTGCAAGGTCTGTTGCTGGCGGGCGCGCAGCTCGCCAGACAGCTCCAGAATCGCATAACGCTCGGGCAGCTGCCCGAGCGTGTCGAGCGCATGCAGCAATTCGGCCGCCAGCACCCCGCTGCCGGCACCCACCTCAAGGATCTGGGCGGCGGATTGCGCCATGACCTGAACGGCTGGCACCGCCAGCGTCCGGGCAAACAGCGGCGAGAGCTCCGGTGCCGTGATGAAGTCCCCCGCTGCTCCGAATTTCTGCGCCCCGCCGCTGTAATAGCCAAGACCGGGGGCATACAGCGCCTGCGCCATGTAATGCGAGAACGGAATCCAGCCTCCCGCTGCGTGGATGTGTGCGTTGATGTGCTGGCACAAGGCGGCGCTGGCGGCGCGGGCGGCCGCGTCTGGCTCGGGCAGGCGTAGGTTTTGCATGGGACGCGCATTGTGCCATGATGCTGCCCCGGATTTCTGGAGAACCGCATGGATTTCGAGCGACGCTTCGGTGGCATCAACCGTCTTTACGGGACACAGGCGTTATCGCAACTGGCCAGGGCGCATGTCTGCGTCATCGGCCTGGGCGGCGTCGGCTCGTGGGCTGCAGAAGCACTGGCACGCTGCGGCGTCGGCCGGCTGAGCCTGATCGACCTCGACCAGGTTGCCGAATCCAACACCAACCGCCAGCTCCACGCCCTGACGGGAGAATATGGCCGCAGCAAGGTCGCGGCCATGGCTGCCCGCATCCTGGCCATCAACCCGGCCTGTCAGGTGCAGGAAATCGACGACTTCATCACGCCGGAAAATGTGGCAACCCTGCTGCCGGCCTGCGATGCCGTACTCGATGCCATCGACGACAACCGGGCCAAAGCCGCCCTGATTGCCCACTGCTGCCGCCAGGAGCTGCCAATCGTCACCACGGGTGCCGCCGGCGGACGACGCGACCCGACGCGCCTCCAGGTCGCTGATCTGGCACGCACCGAACACGACCCCCTGGTGGCGCGGCTGCGTGCCCAGTTACGCAAAGATTATGGCTTTCCACGCGGCCCGAAACAGCATTTCGGCGTGGAATGTATTTTTTCGACAGAACCCATCTGCCAGCCCCAACGTGACCAGCCCACCTGTGTCACGGCACCAGACCCACCAACGGCGGCCCCGCAGGGACTCAACTGCGCCGGTTATGGCTCGGTGGTGATGGTGACCGCCAGTTTCGGCATGGCCGCCGCCGCCCGCATCATCGAGCGCTTGCTCCAGGACAGCGCACCGCCCGGCAACACCGCGCCGGATGTGTAAAAATTCATCCTTTGCACACCAGCGGGAGCAGCATTGGCGTCTGACCAACAGATCGGCATCATCGGCAGCGGCCCGGCCGGCCTGTCGGCGGCACTGTGGCTGAAAAACCTTGGCCTGCAGCCGTGGCTCATCGACTCGGCAGAGCGCCCCGGCGGTCTGCAAAACCACAACGTGCTCGGCAATGACTGGGTGCTGGGGCAGCGCAACAAGACCGGCCGCGACATCGCTGCCGAATTCGTGGCCCACCTGGAAGAAGCCGCCATTCCCATCACCTGCCACTGCACGCCGCTTGCCCTGCACGGCACGGCGGGGCATTTTCGCATCCAGCTATCCCAGACCGCTGCAACCGGCGCTCATCTCCATGAACGAACCTGTGCCGCCCTGCTGATCGCCACCGGCACCCGCCCACGGGCAGCCGAAGTGCTGGTGGGCGTTCCCGGCGTGGCCAGGCTGCCGGTCGGGCGCATCCTCTATGGTCCGCCCGCCTTTGCCGACATCGACCAGGCAGCCGGACAGCGCATCCTGATCGTCGGTGGCGGCGACAACGCCTTTGAAAATGCCCGCCTGCTGCTGGCTGCCGGTGCCCGGGTCAGCATGGCCTTGCGCTCTCCGCCACGCGCCCAGACCGCCCAGACCGCGCCGGTGCTGGCGGCTCAGGCTCAGGCTCGATCTCACGCTCAAGCACATGATGGACGCTGCACCCTGTACCAGCCAGCACGCATCACCGCCCTGGCCTGGCAGGCAGATGCCGTACAGGTGCAGCTGGACAGTGTCGCCGAAACGCTGACCGTCGACCGCCTGCACATCCTGACCGGCTACGAACCCAATACGGCATTTCTGTCCACATTCCTCTCCGGCTTGCAGACCACGGCGACATCTTTTTCCCTTGCAGAAATGCTGGACAGCGCCGGCTATCTGCAGGTCGATGCCGCCGGCCGCACCCGCATGGCCGGCCTGTATGCCGCCGGTGACGTCTGCCATCCGGAATTTCCCAGCGTCGTCAGCGCCCTGGCCCAGGGTGCCCGCGCCGCTAAAACCATCGCCACCGATCTGTCTTTGCCATGACCACCGCACGCCAGGCCAGCCGCGCCACCCTCGAAGCCAACAAACTCGCCAAACGCCTGCGCCGCCACGTCGGCCAGGCCATCGCCGACTACCACATGATCGAAGCGGGCGACCGCGTCATGGTCTGTCTGTCCGGCGGCAAGGATTCCTTCGGCATGCTGGACGTGCTGATGTATCTGCGCGAACATGCACCGATCGACTTCGAGCTCGTCGCCGTCAATCTCGACCAAAAACAGCCCGGCTTTCCAGCCGAAGTGCTACCGGACTACCTGACTAGCCTGGGCATCCCCTTCCATATCGAAAACCAGGACACCTATTCCATCGTCAAGCGCGTGGTGCCGGAAGGCAAGACCACCTGTTCGCTGTGCTCACGCCTGCGCCGTGGCATCCTCTACCGCGTCGCCGGCGAGCTGGGAGCAACCAAGATCGCTCTGGGGCATCACCGTGAAGACATGCTGGAAACACTGTTCCTCAACATGTTCTTCGGCGGCAAGCTGAAGGGCATGCCACCCAAGCTGATGTCTGACGACGGCAAAAACATCGTCATCCGGCCGATGGCCTATTGCAGCGAAAAAGACCTCGCCACCTGGGCCGAAGTGCGTCAGTTTCCCATCATCCCCTGCGACCTGTGCGGCAGCCAGGAACAGCTGCAACGCAAGCAGGTCAAGCAGATGCTGGCCGAATGGCAAAAACGCTACCCCGGCCGCATCGAATCGATGGCCCGCAGCCTGCAACACGTCATTCCCTCCCATCTGGCCGATCCAGAGCTGTTCAACTTCGCCGGCCTGCGACCGACCGGCCAGCCCGACCCGGACGGCGACCGCGCCTTCGACCCGGAAGAATTCCCCACCCCCGACGACGAAGCCTGTGGCCTGGCAGAGCCCGACGGAACAACGGCCGACGGCAGCATCGTCGTCGTGCACCGGCGTTCTTGAGCAGGTGCCCCGCCAAGAATATCCATGACGGGCTTTATCCTCCAGCCCCCGTAGATAGAGGCGCATACGAACATCTATTGCACTGCCCCGGGTTACCGATCTGAATACGGCTTTGCAATTCTGCCGGCCTTTCGCACGGCATAACCCTGATGAGTATCGATGGGAGACATGAAACCCGATTTTTTCGAGGCCTCGGTGATAGCATGAACCATTCGACAGGAAACCAGCCATGACCAGCACCCAACAACGCGCCGCCCTGCAACGCCAGATCTGGGCCATCGCCAACGACGTGCGCGGCGCTGTAGACGGCTGGGACTTCAAGCAATACGTGCTGGGCACGCTGTTCTACCGCTTCATCAGCGAAAACTTTGCCAGCTACATCGAAGGCGGTGACGACAGCATCCGCTATGCCGAGTTGGCCGACAGCGTGATCACGCCGGACATCAAAGACGACGCCATCAAGACCAAGGGTTATTTCATCTACCCCAGCCAGCTGTTTGCCACCATCGCGGCCAGCGCCCACACCAACGAAAGCCTGAACACCGATCTGGCCGCCATCTTTGCCGCCATTGAAAGCTCGGCCAACGGCTACCCTTCCGAGCAGGACATCAAAGGCCTGTTTGCCGATTTCGACACCACCAGCAACCGCTTGGGCAACACCGTCAAAGACAAAAACGCCCGCCTGGCTGCCGTGCTCAAAGGTGTATCCGGTCTGGATTTTGGCCACGATTTTTATGAAGAAAATGAGGCCAGCCAAATCGACCTGTTCGGCGACGCTTACGAATTTCTCATCTCCAACTACGCGGCCAACGCAGGTAAATCCGGCGGCGAATTCTTCACCCCGCAGCATGTCTCCAAGCTGATTGCCCAGCTCGCCATGCACGGCCAGAAAAACGTCAACAAGATTTACGACCCGGCTTGCGGCTCCGGCTCTTTGTTGCTGCAAGCCAAAAAGCACTTCGATGCGCACACCATAGAAGACGGCTTCTTTGGGCAAGAAATCAACCACACCACCTACAACCTGGCGCGGATGAACATGTTCTTGCACAACATCAACTACGACAAGTTCAACGTCCAGCTCGGCAACACCCTCATCGACCCGCATTTTGGTGACGACAAACCCTTTGATGCCATCGTTTCCAACCCGCCCTATTCGGTGAAGTGGATAGGCAGTGACGACCCCACACTGATCAACGACGAACGCTTTGCGCCCGCTGGTGTGCTCGCACCCAAATCCAAGGCCGACTTTGCCTTTGTGCTGCACGCACTGAGCTACCTGTCCAGCAAGGGCCGCGCCGCCATCGTCTGTTTCCCCGGCATCTTCTACCGGGGTGGGGCTGAAGCCAAAATCCGCCAGTATCTGGTGGACAACACCTGAATCCGTGATGTCACCCATCAGGTTATCGGATTTATTTTTTAATATCAATAAATTACATGTAAAATACGACTCACCCTGCAGGTGAGTCGCCCAATGACCGAATTCATTATCAAGAAACTGCCCTACGACCTGAGCAGCCAAGCGGGTTTGGCTTTGGTGGGCAAGTACCTTCGCCGCATCAACCTCAACGCCCTGGTCGATCCGGTTTTTCCCGTACGCTCTGGGCTGCCTAATAGCGCCATCTTCAAGAGCTACCTGGCCTTGTTGTGCCAGGGCAAGAGTGACTTTGATGCCATTGAAGGTTTTCGGGGCGATGCCTTTTTCACCCGTGCCCTGAACCTGGATACCGTGCCATCGA
>JAGOSV010000060.1 GCA_018062105.1 Sterolibacterium sp.
ACTGGTGTCTTGCGGGCGTTCGGTCATGGCGCGGGGCGGGTGAAAACGTGGAGAGTGGTTCGAGGATGTGCTTACTATGGATTATGCCTGCCCGGTTGCTGAATCAGGAGCCGCCTTGCTCCGGTATATTGACGGTTTATCGTGTGCCGCCGTTGTGGCGTGACATGGAGGCTGGCCATCATGAAATACGAAAATCTTGAAGATACCGACGAGCAGCGCGTCATGCTGGAGGTGCCGGATCCGGATGCGCCGCCGGCTAGTGAGGATTGGGCGGTGCGGCGTGAGGTGGCAGTACAGGCGCGCCGCCTGATCGGGCTGCTGGCGACGACGACCAGCACGCCGGAGGTGCTGCGTTCGGTGGCCGAAGCCTTGCGGGTGCAGGCGGAGCGCCTGGCGGCTGCCCCGCAGTGCCATGGCCGTGCGGCACTGGCGCAGTTCGAGGGCGGGCGGCTGGGGAGCTGGGGCGATGTGGCCCGTGAGACGAATCCGCTCAGCGGCCAGGGTAACCCGATTGCGCCGCCGCTCAAGCTGTGGCTGGAGGGAGATGCGGCGCATGGCCGGGCGACCCTCGGCTGGCAGTACGAGGGGCCGCCTTCCAGCGTGCATGGGGGATTCGTCTGTGCGCTGTTCGACCATTTCCTCGGCATGGCACAACGGCTGACGGGGCAGCCGGGGGTGACGGGTACGCTGACGACGCGCTTTCTTCAGCCAACCCCGCTCAACACTGAACTGGAGCTGACTGGCCGGGTGGTCGAGATTCGCGGCCGCAAGAACATCCTGCATGGCGAAATCCGGGCGCATGGTGTGGTTACGGCGACCTGCGAGGCGGTGTTTGTGTTTGTCGACAAGAGACGTTTCCGGGCCATGGCGGAACGCGCGGCAAAACATGAGCCGCCTGCCGGACATGAATGAGCTTTACCGGGGAGATGGGGGGTACGGGATGCGGGTGCCGGAGGAGGCCAATGGTTATCAGACAGCCCATGCCCGCTGGCTGCTGGACAGCTACCGGCAGTTGACGGGGCGCGATTTGCTGGCACCGGAGCTGCCAGCCCTGGCGGTGGCCCGCGAGATGTATTACGCCCCGTTTGCCGTGCTGTCGCATGACGATGCGGAAGACCCTTGTTTCACTTATGCCAATCTCACCGCACAGATTTTGTTCAGCATGCCCTGGCGCGATATCGTGGGATTGCCTTCGCGTCATTCTGCCGAGCCGATGTTGCGTGAGGAGCGCCAGCGCTTGCTGGAGATGGTGAGCCGTCAGGGGTATATCGACGATTACCGGGGCGTGCGTATCGGCCGCGATGGTCGTCGTTTTGAAATCCGTCAGGCAACCGTGTGGAATCTGCCCGACAGCCAGGGCCAGGTGGTCGGGCAGGCGGCCATGTTTGCCGACTGGGTGCCGCTGTGGCCGGGGGAGCTCGGTATCTAGCAGGCTGCTGGTGGGTTGGTGGAAAACTGGGTTGAGGATCGCTGCCGGCTGGCGTGGGGAGGCGTTAGAATGCCGGGTTGGCTGCCGATCATGCTGGCCTGTTCCGTGGATGGTTCATGAATTCTTCCGATCTTTACGTACTCGAAACTGCTTTGGCGTGGTTGCAGGCGGGCACGGCGGTGGCACTGGTGACCGTCGTTGAAACCTGGGGCTCGGCACCGCGACCGGTTGGCTCGCTGCTGGCCGTGGCTGAAGATGGCCGGTTTGTCGGCTCGGTGTCGGGCGGTTGTATCGAGGAGCATCTGGTCGAGCGTATCGACCGCACGTTTCCGGACAAGCCTTATGTGACGTCTTACGGCGTTTCTGCGGATGAGGCACGCCGTTTTGGTCTGCCGTGCGGCGGCACCATGGCGGTGCTGGTCGAGCCGGTGCAGGAGGGGGCCAGCATTGCCGGTTGCGTCGAAGAAATCCGCCAGCGGCGGCGGGTGTGCCGCACCCTGGATATGGATAGCGGCAGGGCGACGGTGGCGCTGGCGACGGGCGAGAGCCGGTTTTCGTATGACGGAAAAACCCTCAGCAATGTGCTGGGGACGAACTGGCGTCTGGTCATCGTCGGTGCCGGGCATCTGGCACGCTATCTGGCGCGTATGGCGTTGATGCTGGATTTCAGCGTGTATGTCAGCGATCCGCGTCTGGAATATCGTGCCCAGTGGGATGTGCCGGGTGCAGTTTTGCTTGAGGGTATGCCGGACGATGCCTTGCTGGCGCTGGGGATGGATGCCTGCACAGCTATTGTCACCACGGCGCATGACCCCAAGGTGGATGACATGGCGCTGCTGGAGGCGCTCAAGTCCGAGGCTTTTTATGTCGGTGCGCTGGGCTCGCCGCGCACCAGTGCCAAGCGGCGCATCCGTCTGGGGCTGTTCGATCTGGCGCCGGCGCAGATCGACCGTCTGCAGGCACCAGCCGGCATTCCCATCGGCAGCCATACGCCGGCGGAAATCGCTCTGTCGATGCTGGCCGAGGTGGTGGCACGGCGCAGTGCGCTGATCGCGGCACAGCGGGCGCCACAGCCGGCAGCGGCCGGTGGCTGTGTCAGTTGAGCAAAGGATGAGCATGGACTTTCTTGATCTGCCTGCGGCGGTGCGTGCTTCCGGCACGGTGCGGCTGCCGGGCTCGAAGAGCATTTCCAATCGGGTGCTGCTGCTGGCGGCCGTGGCGGAAGGGACGACGGTCATTCGTGATTTGCTCGATTCCGACGATACCCGGGTGATGCTGGCGGCCCTGCAGGCGCTGGGGGTTGTGGTTCAGGCCACGGAGCCGCAGACCTGCACGGTGACTGGTTGCGGCGGCCGCTTGCCGGTGCATGAGGCGGATCTGTTCCTGGGCAATGCCGGTACGGCCTTTCGTCCGCTGACGGCGCTGCTGGCATTGTCCGGCGGACATTTCCGGCTTGCCGGGGTGCCTCGCATGCACGAGCGGCCGATCGGTGATCTGGTGGAGGCGCTGAACGGGCTGGGTTGTGATCTCCGTTACACGGCCAACGCCGGCTTTCCACCGCTGGAAATTTTCCCCGGAGCCCCACGGCTTGCAGCGCCGATCCGCGTGCGCGGCGATGTGTCTTCACAGTTCCTCACCGCCTTGCTGCTGGCTTTGCCCTTGCTGGGCCAGGCGGCGGACATCGAGGTGGTGGGTGAGCTGATTTCCAAACCGTACATCGAGATCACCCTGAACCTGTTGCAGCGCTTCGGGGTTCGGGTCGAGCGCACGGGCTGGCAACACTTTCACCTTCCGGCTGGCAGCCGCTACCGCAGCCCGGGGGGGCTGTGTGTCGAGGGCGATGCCTCGAGTGCTTCGTATTTTCTGGCGGCTGGAGCCATCGGCGGCGGGCCGGTGCGGGTCGAAGGGGTTGGCCGCGACAGCATCCAGGGAGATATCCGTTTTACCGAGGCGTTGCAGGCGATGGGCGCACGCATCACGATGGGGGAGCACTGGATCGAGGCACGGGCACCAGAATCCGGCCGGTTGCGGGCTTTCGATGCTGATTTCAATCACATCCCCGATGCAGCCATGACGCTGGCGGTGCTGGCCTTGTTTGCCGATGGTCCGTGCACCTTGCGCAACATCGCCAGCTGGCGTGTCAAGGAAACCGATCGCATTGCGGCGATGGCGACCGAATTGCGCAAGCTCGGCGCGACCGTGGAGGAGGGGCCGGATTGTCTGCGCGTGACGCCGCCTCACCCCTTGCCCCTCACGCCTCACGCCGAGATCGACACCTACGAGGATCATCGCATGGCGATGTGTTTTTCATTGGCCAGCCTGGCCGGTATCCCGCTGCGCATCAATGATCCGGGCTGTGTGGCAAAGACCTTTCCGGAGTATTTCGAGACTTTTGCCCAGGTGGTGCAGCGGAGGGCAGCATGAGCCGGACGGAGAATATTCCAGTCATCGCCATCGACGGCCCATCGGCCTCCGGCAAGGGGACGGTGGCGGCACGGGTGGCACAGGCACTGGGCTTTCACTATCTCGACAGCGGTTCGATCTACCGGTTGACGGCGCTGGTGGCTCTGCGTAGCGGGGTTTCCCTGGAGGATGAGGTTCAGGTCGCGGTTCTGGCGGGCAATCTGCCGGCCAGTTTTCACGATGGTGAAATTTTTCTTGAAGGTGAGCCGGTGACCGAAGCCATCCGCAGCGAGGAGTGTTCCGCCGGGGCTTCCCGGGTGGCGGCATTGCCGGCGGTGCGCGCTGCCTTGCTGGCGCGTCAGCGGGCTTACCAGCAGTCGCCCGGGCTGGTGGCGGATGGCCGTGACATGGGTTCGGTGGTGTTCCCGCAGGCTTCGCTCAAGGTGTACCTGACGGCAAGTGCTGAAGAACGTGCCAGCCGGCGCTATAAGCAGTTGATCGAAAAAGGGATGTCTGCTAACATTTCGACCCTTTTGCAGGATTTGCAGGAACGTGATGCGCGCGATGCCGCGCGTAGCGTGGCTCCCTTGCAAAAATGCGCGGATGCAAAGCTGCTCGATACGACCTCGTTGTCCATCGGACAAGCAGTGCAGACGGTGCTGGACTGGTATCAGCAGCGTCGGCAGGTAGCGGGTGTCACACAGTAGCAGCGCAGTAGCAACGTGTGCATCGGTGTTGCCGGTTCTCTCATGGGCCGGGCATTGGTTCAGGCGTGTTTCACAGGTGTTACAGGTGCTGTCTTTCCGGGTTGTCGGGTGGGGCAGCGGTTTTCAATGATTCGTCGCAATGTCGATGTCGATGTCGATGCGTGCAGTGTGCAATATGGGTGCTGCATGCTAGGTATTGTGACTTTTCCCTTCAGGTAATTTTTCATCATGTCTCTCGCAGTCTCCACCTCCTCTCCTTCCGGCATGGAAAGCTTTGCCGCTCTGTTTGCCGAAAGTCTCGAACGCCAGGAAATGCGTGCCGGTGAGGTCATCACCGCCGAAATCGTCCGTGTCGATCACAATCACGTCGTCGTCAATGCCGGCCTCAAGTCCGAAAGCTTCATTCCCGTCGAAGAGTTCAAGAATGAACGCGGCGAAGTTGAAGCCAAGCCGGGCGATTACGTCAGTGTCGCCATCGAAATGCTGGAAGACGGCTACGGCGAAACCCGTCTGTCGCGTGAAAAGGCCAAGCGCATCGCCGCCTGGAACGATCTCGACAAGGCCATGAATGATGGCATCCTGGTCAAGGGCCTCATCACTGGCAAGGTCAAGGGCGGCCTGACCGTCATGGTCAATGGCATCCGCGCCTTCCTGCCCGGCTCGCTGGTCGATGTCCGCCCGGTCAAGGACACCACGCCTTTTGAAGGCAAGGAATTCGAATTCAAGGTCATCAAGCTCGACCGCAAGCGCAACAACGTTGTCATGTCGCGCCGCGCCGTGATGGAAGCCAATCTCGGTGAAGAGCGTCAGTCGCTGCTGGAAAACCTCAAGGAAGGCACGATCGTCAAGGGTATCGTCAAGAACATCACCGATTACGGCGCGTTCGTGGATCTTGGCGGCATCGACGGCCTGCTGCACATCACCGATCTGGCCTGGCGTCGTGTGCGTCATCCCTCCGAAGTGCTGGCGGTGGGCGATGAAGTCGAAGCCAAAATCCTCAAGTTCGACCAGGAAAAGAACCGCGTTTCGCTGGGCATGAAGCAGCTGGGGGATGATCCGTGGATCGGCATTTCGCGTCGCTATCCGGCGAGCACACGTCTGTTCGGCAAGGTTACCAACCTGACCGATTACGGCGCATTCGTTGAAGTCGAGCAGGGCATCGAAGGTCTGGTGCACGTCTCTGAAATGGACTGGACGAACAAGAACATTCATCCTTCCAAGGTCGTTCAGCTGGGCGATGAAGTCGAGATCATGATTCTCGAAATCGACGAAGACCGCCGCCGTATTTCGCTGGGTATGAAGCAGTGCCAGTCGAATCCGTGGGACGATTTCGCCATGTCGCACAAGAAGGGCGACAAGGTGCGTGGTGCCATCAAGTCGATCACCGACTTTGGCGTCTTCATCGGCTTGCCCGGCGGCATCGATGGCCTCGTCCATCTGTCCGACCTGTCCTGGTCGGTGAGTGGCGAGGAAGCCAAGCAGAACTTTAAGAAGGGCGATGAGATCGAAGCCATGGTGCTGTCGATCGATGTCGAGAAGGAACGCATCTCGCTGGGCATCAAGCAGCTCGAAGGCGATCCGTTCACCGGCTTTGTGGCCAGCCATGATAAGAACAGCATCGTCCGGGGCACCGTGAAGACGGTCGACCAGCGCGGCGCTGTGATAGATATGGGCGGGGATACCGAAGGCTATTTGCGTGCGAGCGAAGCTTCGCGTGACCGGGTCGAGGACATGCGTACCTTGTTCAAGGAAGGCGATACCGTCGAGGCGATGATCATCAATGTCGATCGCAAGACGCGCGCCATCTCCCTGTCGATCAAGGCCCGTGAGCAAGTCGAGCAGAACGATGCCCTGCAGAAGCTGACGGCCGAGAGCGGCTCCGCCTCGACGGGTACGACCAGTCTGGGCGCACTGCTCAAGGCCAAGATGAGCAAGCCGCAGTAATAGTAATCGACCTCTCCCACGGTAACTGCAACCGTAACTGTAATGACCCGTATCGCCAGGCTGAATCAGACATGACGAAATCCGAGTTGATCGAGCGGCTGACGGCGCGCTTCCCACAATTGGTGGCCAAGGACGCTGATCTTGCCGTGAAGATGGTTCTAGATGCAATGACCGAAGCCTTGGCGCGCGGGGATCGCATCGAGATTCGGGGATTTGGCAGCTTTGCCCTGAATTACCGTCCGCCACGTGTTGGTCGTAACCCGAAGTCCGGAGAAAAGGTGCATGTGCCGGAAAAGCATGTGCCCCATTTCAAGGCCGGCAAGGAGTTGCGTGAGCGTGTCGATCAGGCGGAGCCTGGTGCGGGCGGGTCATGATGGTGACGGTAACGATTTTGCAGACTCGGGACAGCACGCGTTACCGCTGATACCGGGTGCCGGGGAGGATACTGGGGTGGTGCTCGCCACCCGTTGCCGGGGTGTGTGCTGGCAGCGGAGACGGGTTCCGCCCCACTTTTTTCACGTCTGGATATCGATGCGATGCGCTTACTGATCTGGTTGTTGCGGGCGGTGATCTTCATCGGCCTGTTTGGTCTGGCCATCAAGAACAGTGGCCCGGTAGAGCTGCGTTTTTATTTCAGCCAGCTTTGGCAATCCCCGCTGTCGCTGGTGATTCTGGGCAGCTTTGTCGCCGGGGCCATCCTTGGGTTGAGCGCTGGCTTTGCCACGATGATTCGCCAGCGTCGTGACATTGCCCGGTTGCAGGGGCAGTTGCGGGCCTATGAACTGACCCGTCATCCTGTCACGGACGGCGCCAAAGCCCCGCTCAGTGAAGGATTGCGGACGGTGGAATATCCACTGACATGAACCCCGGTTTTGATCTTCCGCTCTGGTGGCTGCTGGTGCTGCCGCTGTTTTTTGGCTTTGGCTGGGTGGCGGCGCGTATCGACATCCGGCAACTGCTGAGAGAATCGCGAGCCTTGCCGCGTTCCTATTTCAAGGGCTTGAACTTCCTGCTCAACGAGCAGCCGGATCAGGCCATCGAGGCTTTTCTGGAGGCCGCCCGGGTCGATCCGGAAACCATTGAGCTGCATTTTGCTTTGGGCAACCTCTTTCGCCGGCGCGGCGAAACCGACCGGGCCATCCGCGTCCATCAGAACCTCATCGAGCGTGATGGCCGCGCCAGTGTGCAGGGCGCTTCCCGCCAGCTTACCGATGAGCAGCGTCTGCATGCCTTGTCCGAGCTGGGACAGGATTACCTGAAGGCTGGCCTGCTCGACCGTGCCGAGGACATCTTCATCAAGCTGCGCGGCACGGCGCGCGACGAGGAGGCGTTGAGCTTCCTGCTGGAAATCTACCAGCAGGAGAAGGACTGGCAGCGTGCCATCGACGTGGTGCACAGCCTGCCGGATCATGCGCGTCATCGCTGGCAGAAGGAGATTGCCAATTTTCACTGCGAGCTGGCCGCTTCGGCGCTGTTGCATGGCCAGATTGCCGAAGCCCATCAGCAGCTCGATGCGGCACTGACCGAAAACCGCAAATGTGTGCGCGCAGCCCTGTTGCAGGGAGAGGTGGCGCTGGCGGAAGGCGACAGCGCGGCGGCTATCGAATCCTGGAAGCGTATCGAGCAGCAGAATCCGGTGTATTTGTCGCTGGTGGCCCCCAAGCTGCTTGACGCCATGCGCCATGAGGGGCGTGAGACGGCCGCCATCCAGCTGTTGCGTGGCTGGTTTGCCCAGCATCCCTCGCTTGATCTGCTCGATACGGTCTATCAGTCGGAGATGCAGACGGCCGGCCCGCAGGCGGCCTATCTGCTGGTGCGCGACGAGTTGCGCCGCAATCCGACCCTGCTCGGGCTGGACAAGCTCTACGAAGCGCAGGTCATGCTTGTTCCGGCTGAACAGCGCAATGATCTGGAGCTCATCCGCACCCTGATCCACAACCATACCCGCCGTGTGGCACGTTACCGCTGCGATGCCTGCGGCTTCAAGGCGCGTCAGTTTTACTGGCGCTGTCCGGCCTGCGGCGGCTGGGAAACCTACCCGCCCAGGCGCACGGAAGAATTCGATCTGGCACCGTAGGCCGGGCACTGAAGCCGGCTACGTGCCATTTTTTGATGAACCTTTTTCGACGATCCGCATGAACATCACCGTGATTGGTACCGGCTACGTTGGCCTGGTCAGCGGCACCTGTCTGGCCGAAGTTGGCAACGACGTGCTGTGCCTTGACGTCAATGCTGAAAAAATACGCATCCTCAACGAGGGTGGTATACCCATCCACGAGCCGGGGCTGGCGACGATGGTAGAGGCTAACCGGGCCGCCGGCCGCTTGCGCTTCACCACGGATACAGCGGCGGCCGTGGCGCATGGCGACATCATTTTCATTGCCGTAGGTACCCCGCCTGATGAAGATGGCTCGGCTGATCTGCAATATGTCCTGGCGGCAGCGCGCAGCATCGGCCAGCATATGGACAGCGACAAGGTGGTGGTCGATAAATCCACCGTTCCGGTGGGCACGGCCGACAAGGTTCGGGCAGCCATCGCCGAAGTTCTGGCTGCGCGTGGCCGGTCGTCTGGCTTCAGTGTTGTTTCGAATCCGGAATTCCTCAAGGAAGGTGCCGCCATCGCAGACTTCATGCGGCCGGACCGGATCGTCATCGGCTCTGATGAGCCGCGCGCCATCGAGGCCATGCGTGAGCTTTATGCACCGTTTCAGCGCAATCATGAGCGTCTGATCGTCATGGATGTGCGCTCTGCCGAGCTGACCAAATACGCGGCCAATGCCATGCTGGCCACCCGTATTTCCTTCATGAACGAACTGGCACTGCTGGCCGAAAAACTGGGGGCGGATATCGAGCTGGTGCGTCAGGGTATCGGTTCCGATCCGCGTATCGGCTATCACTTTCTCTATGCTGGCTGTGGTTATGGCGGCTCCTGTTTTCCCAAGGATGTGCAGGCCCTGCTGCGCACGGCGCAGGAGTCCGGCCAGTCGCTGCAAGTGCTGACGGCTGTCGAACGGGCCAACGAAGCACAAAAACAGGTGTTGCCGGCCAAGATTGTCCGGCGTTTCGGCGAGGATCTGAGTGGTCGCCATTTCGCCGTCTGGGGGCTGGCCTTCAAGCCTGATACTGATGACATGCGCGAAGCACCCAGCCGGGTACTGATCGATGCGCTGCTGGCGCGTGGCGCCACGCTGTGCGCCTACGATCCCGTGGCCATGACGGAAGCCCGTCGCATCTTCGGTGCGCAGGCCCGCCTGAGCGCGGCAGAGACACCGCTGGCCGCGGCACAGGGGGCAGATGCCCTGGTGATCGTCACTGAATGGAAAGCCTTCCGCAGCCCGGATTTTGCTGCAATCAAGGCGGCTTTGAAGCAGCCGGTGATCTTCGATGGCCGCAATCTTTACGATCCTGCCCGGCTGCAAGCATTGGGCTTTGAATATCAGGCCATAGGACGATCATGACAATGCATGTTCCGGATACCTCCTGCGCCCGGGTTCTGGTGGTGGGTGATGTGATGCTCGACCGTTATTGGTTTGGCGAGGTTAGCCGCATCTCGCCGGAAGCGCCGGTGCCGGTGGTCAAGGTCGAGCGCAGCGAGGAGCGGCTGGGTGGAGCCGCCAACGTGGCGCGTAATGTCGCAGCACTGGGGGCGGTGAGCGGGCTGCTGTCGGTGGTGGGGGCGGATGAGGCCGGGCAGCGTCTGGCGGATTTGCTGACCAGTGAGCGGATCGAGGCCAGCCTGCATGAGGATGCGCAGCTGTCGACCACGGTCAAGCTGCGGGTCATCGGTCGCCAGCAGCAGCTGTTGCGCATCGATTTTGAAACCTGGCCGACGCACGAAGTGTTGCGCAGTAAGCTGGCCGAATTCGAGGCGCGTCTGGCGGGGTGTGCGGTGGTGGTCCTGTCCGATTACGGCAAGGGCGGCCTGGCGCACATCACCGAGATGATCCGGCTGGCTCGGGCGGCCGGCAAGCCGGTGCTGGTCGACCCCAAGGGGGAGGATTACGCCCGCTATGCCGGTGCCACCCTGCTGACCCCCAACCGCAGTGAGCTGCGGCAGGTTGTCGGTGGCTGGCGTAGTGAAGAGGAGCTGACAGACAAGGCACAACGCCTGCGCCGGGAACTGTCGCTGTCGGCTCTGCTGCTGACCCGCTCGGAAGAAGGGATGACCTTGTTCGAGGAGGATTCGGTCTGCCATGAGCCCGCCATCACCCGCGAAGTATTCGATGTCAGCGGCGCCGGCGATACTGTCATTGCCACGCTGGCCGTGATGCTGGGCAGCGGTCTTGATCTGCGGCAGGCCATGTCTCTGGCCAATCGCGCCGCCGGCATCGTCGTCGGCAAACTGGGTACGGCAGTGGCCACCCTGGACGAACTGAAAGGATCGATTTGAGCATGTACACCATCGTGACCGGGGCTGCCGGCTTCATCGGCGCCAATCTCGTCAAAGGGCTCAACGAGCGTGGCGAGACCAACATCATTGCTGTCGACAACCTCACCCAGGCCGACAAGTTCCGCAATCTGACCGACTGCGAGATTGCCGATTATCTCGACAAACGCGAATTCATCGAGCTGCTGTCGGCCGGGCAGTTCGATGGTTGCGTCGAAGCCGTGCTGCACGAAGGTGCCTGCTCCGACACCATGCAGACCGACGGGCGTTACATGATGGAAAACAACTATCGCTATTCCGCCACCCTGCTGGATTTTTGCCTCGATCAGGAAGTGCCGTTTCTCTATGCTTCCTCCGCTTCAGTCTATGGCGGGGGCAGCGTGTTTCGCGAGGAGCGTGCCTGCGAAGCGCCATTGAATGTCTATGCCTACTCCAAGTTCCTGTTCGACCAGCTGGTGCGTCGCCGTTTGCCGGAGGCTTCGTCGCCGGTCACGGGCTTCCGGTACTTCAATGTCTATGGCCCGCGCGAGCAGCACAAGGGGCGTATGGCCTCGGTGGCTTTCCATTTCACCCGGCAGTATCAGGCCGAAGGCCGGGTGCGCCTGTTTGAAGGTTGCGACGGCCGGGCCAATGGCGAGCAGCTGCGCGATTTCGTTCATGTCGATGATGTCGTCAAGGTCAATCTGCACTTTCTTGAACATCCCGCTGCCGGCATTTTCAATCTGGGTAGCGGTCGCGCGCAGTCGTTCAATGACGTGGCCGTTGCCACGATCAACACCTGCCGCACCGCCCGGGGCGAAGCGCCTTTGAGCCTCGCTGCGCTGCAGGAGTGCGGCATCATCGAGTACATCCCGTTTCCCGAAGCCTTGCGTGGCAAGTACCAGAGCTTCACCCAGGCCGATCTCGGCCAGCTGCGCACTGCCGGCTATCGCGCCGATTTCGCCACGGTCGAGCAGGGCGTCGGGAAGTATGTCCGGGACTTGTTGACGGAAACGGTGTGAGGGTAGGGATGCGTTACTGGCTGATGAAATCCGAGCCGTCGGAGTGCAGTGTGGATGATGTGCTGGCGATGCCGGAGCAGACGGTGGCCTGGTACGGGGTACGCAACTACCAGGCACGCAACTTCATGCGGGATCAGATGCGGCTGGGGGACGGAGTGTTTTTTTATCACTCCAACTGTGCCGAACCAGGCATCGTCGGGCTGGCGGAGGTGTGTCGTCTGGCTTATCCTGACCAGACGCAGTTTGATCCACAGGGCAAGTATTTCGACCCCAAGGCAACTTCGGAGCGGCCGCGCTGGATGAATGTCGATGTGCGGGTGTTGCGAAAAACCCGCTTGGTCGGGCTGGCTGAGCTGCGCCGTCAGCCGGAGCTCGAGCGCATGCGCATCTTGCAACGTGGCAACCGCCTGTCGATCACGCCGTTGGACCCGGCGGAGTGGCGCTTCATTTGTGAACGCTTGCTGGAGCAGGTTGCCGCTGCATGAGCCTGCTCTGGCTGGTCTATCCCCTGCTGGGGATGGCGGGTGGTTTCATTGCCGGCTTGTTCGGAGTGGGCGGTGGGCTGATGCTGGTGCCGTTGCTGTTCATGGTTTTTTCGGCCCAGGGGCTGGCCGCGGAGCACCAGATGCATCTGGCGTTGGGTACGGCGATGGCGACCATCATGTTCACGTCGATTTCCAGCATGCGTGCCCATCATGCTCACGGTGTGGTGCGCTGGGACATCGTGCGCAGCATGGCGCCGGGGCTGGTGGTAGGGACGCTGGCCGGCACCTTCATCGCCAGCCACATCCCGACCCGGCCGCTGGGGGTGCTGTTTACCGTCATTGTTTATTACGCTGCCTGGCAGATGGCCGTGGGCTTCACGCCCAAGCCAAGCTATCGGTTGCCCGGTCGCGCCGGCCTGTTTCTGGCCGGCTTGCTGATTGGTGGCATTTCCAGCCTGGTATCGGCTGGTGGAGGCTTCATGTCCGTGCCGTTCATGCTGCTGTGTCATGTGGCCATTCACCAGGCTGTCGGCACTTCCGCTGCCTTGGGTTTTCCCATTGCCGTGGCCGGTACGCTGGGCTATGTCCTGAGCGGTTGGCAGGCAACAGGTCTGCCAGAGACTTCATTGGGTTATGTGTATGCCCCGGCGCTGCTGGGGGTGGTGGTCATGTCTGTGGCGACGGCACCGTTGGGTGCACGTCTGGCGCACCGGCTGCCGGTCAGGCAGCTGAAGCGGGCGTTTGCCGGTTTTCTGGCCTTGTTGGCAACGAAGATGCTGTATGGCTTGTTGACGGGTTGAGCAGCGCCTGCCTGCATCATGTACGCGCCATCGTGTAGGCCGTTTTCCGACAAGGATCAGTGCTTCCGCACTCTGCCATCAACCATCTTCGGCTAGTGGTCTTGCTCTGTCTTGCACAGAATGCCTGCTCTTTCCATCCTTCGGGCGGGCAACATGGCAAAACAGGCTTTGCAGCAATCACGGTCGGCAACACCGCCAACACCGCCGGCAAACTGGCTGACGCATGAAGCAGGCGCCGGGCGCTCGGCGATTTCAGATACGGTCACGCCCGATGTCATCGTCAGCGATGTCGGGGTCGATGCCAAGAAAAAGGCCGCTCTGGGCGTGCCCCAGATTCTGACCCGCAGCTTTTTGTGCACGCCGTTTCTGGCCTATGCCGTGGCGCTGGTGGCTCTGCTGGTCAGCCAGGGGGTGCCCAGTGCTGTAGCCGGGCTGCTGTTCCCGGCGGGCTACGTCATGCTTTCGGTGCTCGGGCTGGAGATGGCCACGGGCAGCTTTTCCGTCATGCCCATCGGTTGGCGGCTGGGCTATCTGGACAGTCGTGCCGTGCTGTCGAACTGGAGCTGGACCTTCCTTGGCAATCTGCTGGGCGGGGTTTTCTTCGCCTGGCTGCTGTGGTTTTCCCTGACCAAGGGCGGCATGCTGCCGGCGGAGGGTCTGCTGGGTGTCATCATCCATCTGGCCGAGAAAAAGGTTTCCTACCAGCACTATGGCCTGAACGGTTGGCTGGCGGCCGTCGGCATGGGCATCCTGTGCAACTGGCTGGTCAGTCTCGGCCCCATCATGGCCAAGTCGACGCACAGCATGTTTGGCAAGATTGCCATCATCTGGCTGCCCATCGCCACCTTTTTCGCGCTTGGCTTTGAGCATGCCGTGGTCAATTTGTTCGTCTTTCCGCTGGCCATCCTCGCCGGTGCCCAGATGTCGATATCGGACTGGTGGTTGTGGAACCAGATTCCGGTCACGCTCGGCAACATTATCGGCGCGGTGCTGTTCAACTGCGCCCTGTGGGCTGGGACGCATTATGTCAAGTCTGAAAGCTGCGCCGTTGGCGAGGCTGGTGATATGCCCGGCACCGTGGCTGCGGCGGCAGTCCTGCATTGACCTTTGACCTGGCGGATTTTCCTGTGCCGCTTCACTTATTGACCAATGCCTTTTGAGGAGCAAGAGATGAGTCTTGTGCAGAATCAAGCAGCCGCAGCCGTTGCCGTCCAGGGCAACATGAAAGTTCTGTGGTTTTCCTTTCTGGCCTTTTCCCTGGGGTTTGCCATCTGGGGCATGTTCTCGGCGCTGGGGCCGTTTCTCATCCAGTGGTACCACTTCTCACCCAGCCAGGCGTTGTTTCTGGCTGCCATGCCGCCGCTTTTTGCCACTCTGGCCAGTATCCCGCTGGGTATTGCCGCAGACCGTTTTGGCGGACGCCGGGTGTTCAGCCTGACCCTGCTGGTGATTTCTCTGCCTCTGCTGGGGGGGCTGTTCGTGGAAAGTTATGTGGGCTTCCTGCTGCTGGGGCTGCTGCTGGGGCTGGGCGGGGCGACCTTCGTCATCGGCAATGCCCATGTTTCCTCCTGGTATCCGAAATCCCGTCAGGGCACGGCACTCGGGCTTTATGCGCTGGGTAATTTCGGCATCAGCATCGGCATGATCCTGGTGCCCTACCTGATTACCCAGGTGCTGGGCGGGCCGGAAGGTTATGCCGCACTGCCGGCCAAGGTGCATCTGGGCATGTTTTCCGGCTGGCGGTTGATCTTCCTGTTTGCCGCCATTCCGACCCTGGTCATGGCATTTTGCTACTGGCGCTACACCAGTGATCCACAGGTGCACAAGACGCCGCTGACATTGGGCGAAATTGCCAAGGTTTATAAATCCGGTGCCCTGGTGTGGATCGTGGCCTATCTGTACTGGACGTCCTTTGGCACGCTGACCTTCTTCTCCGCTCTGACGCCGACCTATCTGGTGGATCGCTGGGGGGTGAACGCCAATACCGCTTCGATGGTTTTCACGGCGCTACTGGTGCTCTTCGTTGCCTTCATGCGGCCGATCGGTGGCTGGCTGTCGGATCGTCGTGACCCGCTGAAGATGCTGTCCTGGATGTTTGCCGGTTCCATCGTCTGTACGGCTGTGCTGATGATGGAAATTTCCCTGGAGGTGCAGATTTTTGCCATCTATGCCATGGCCATGATTTCGGGTGCGGCCTCGGCTACCGTGGTCAAATTGATCCCCACTTATTTCAAGCAGGTGGGCGCAGTCAGCGGGTTGGCCAAGGCGGCCGGCGCTGCCTGCGGGTTCACCATGACCGTGACCATGGCGATGAGCAAGAAATTCACCGGCGATTACACGTTGGGTTTCACTCTCTGGGCGGCGATGAATGTGCTGGCCTTTTATTTTTCCTTCAGCCGTCGTGGATTCCCGCAGCAGGAGCCGGAGGACGAACTCGTGCTGCAACCCCAGGCGGCATGAATGCCGAAGGGCGACTGCTACGATCAGGATGACGCCACCATGAACAAAGATCCTCTCAGCCAACACTCCACGTCACCAGTGAATCCGGTAGCGCTGGGTGAGCAAGCGGGTGCCGGTACCGGTGCGCCTTACTCTCTGACGCCGGGCCGGATTGCCGTACTCAATGGCTGGATCATCGCCATGCTGGGCATAGTGCTATATTGCCTCGCCATGCTGGGGGGTGACCCGGTGGCTGATGACACGTTGCTGCAACGCGGCTGGATGGGCAGCGGTGCCGTCGTGTTGCTGATCATGGGAGTGTTGCTCTGGCTCTATGGTGCTTATACGTTCTTGCAGGAACTCGAAGATCATCCTGCACAGGAGGACGATGGTCCATCGTTCTGATGCTCCGGCAAGGCCGGGCA
>JAGOSV010000061.1 GCA_018062105.1 Sterolibacterium sp.
ACCCCCGCCATCTCCTCCGTACCCTTCCTGCCCACCCGATCCTCGGTGTCACTGCCCCAGGTCAGTACGGCACCAGAATTGATATAGCCCGCATCGATGTAATAGCGGGTAATTTCCTGGCGCAATGTTTCAAGAGCGACTGGATCAAGCGTGCGATGTTCATAAGGGCGACTTATCGCCGCCAATGTCGCCTCGTCAAAGACCTGATGCCCCTTGAAACGGATTTTGCCCACCCGCCGGCGCATTCCTACTTGCGGCTCCGTATCACGCGGGAGCAGCGGCAACTGGAACAAATGTGCATCCGGCGTGTTTTTGAATGCAGGTAATGCCGGCGTGACCAGCGACGACGCAACCGGAGGCACTGGCAGATCCGCAGCCGCCCACGTCGCCATCATCATCATCATGGCAGCCACTACCGTCCTGGCCAGCAACTGACCTTGCCAGCAGCAAGCCCGCTCACTGCCGGGCGAAACGTGCGAATCACCGTAACCAAATATTCGATTCATGGTGCTCATGGTGCAATTCCTGGCGCAATTTCCGATACCGTCCCGCAGTTCAAACGGATGAAGCGCCCCGCAATGGCTGGCGTTGCCCCGGCCGCGCGTGGCAAGGCCGGCAACTGCGGCCCGGCACGCAAAAAATCACGCGATGAGGGCGGCAAGCCACCGTGTCCTACCACAGCCATACTGCTGCCTGCCGCATCATCACAGGGGCTGCGCCCCAAAGCCTCGTTTTGCAATATCTGCGCCTGGACACCGGCCAGACTGCCGGAAAGATCCAGCGCTGGCGAGGCGATCTGGATTGAACCGCTGACCCCATCGGGTGCCGCTGCCTGAATGACATTGAAGCCCGGCCGGCCAGCATCGAAGACATGCGACGTATTACCTCCGACGACCAGATTGCCATGACTGGGTAGCAGAACCCGGGTATCGATACGGATGTCGCCGCCATTTGCTTCGGCAGCCGCCGTGTTGGCCTGTATCATGCCCGTGGCAAGAAGCAGATGACGGGCAGCCAGGTCAATATCACCCCCATTGCCATTGAACAGGCTGGCGACCGAAGTCGTAATCTGGGAACGATCCAGCAGGATGGACTGCCCCGCATGGAGGATCATGCTGCCGCCATCTCCCTCGGCAGAAGACGTCGTCAGTGCGCTGTTGCTGGCACGCAGGCTGTCGACGGCATGGATGCTGACATGGCTGGCCGCAATATTGCCGCCTGAACTGGCCGTGATCCCGGCATGATCCAGCGTGATCTGGTTACTCTCCACCATGATACTGGTCGGTACGATCAGTGCAGGGTCGTTGACCCAGGCATCATTAGTGATGGAAACCTCCCCCCCCTGTGACAGGCTCAAGGTACGGGATTGAATACTGATATCCCCCGTCTGGCCCGAGGATGCGTCACTGGCAACCGCAGCAACACGGCTGCCCTGCCCGGTGATGGCGACATCTCCAGCCTGGATATCCACATATCCGGCCATCCCCGTACTGCTGAACGTACTGGTACTGATTTCACCGCCATTGCTCAGCTGCAACGCCCCCCGAGCCAGCACATCCACCCAGCCGGCATTCGCCTGGCTCTCTCCTGTAGCACTGCTGTATATCCCGCTGCCATCGAGCAGGATGCTGTCTGCGGCGATACTGACATACCCGGCATTACCACCCCCAAACGTGGAGGATGAAATGAGGCTGTCGTGGTACATGGCCAGCCTTCCGGTCAGCTGCAAATCAACCCAACCCGCATATCCCCAGTCTGAATAAGTACGACTATAGATACCTGAATTATCGAGTTCGAGACTGCCCGCCTGAATATAGATATTGCCGGCTTTCCCCAGGCCGTAGGTGCTTGATGAAATGGACGCATCTCTCATGGTCATCGCATCCTGCACGGTAACATTGACGTCCCCCGCTATCCCGCCCTGATCAAACTTGCTGTAACTCAGGATGCCGGTTTCACCCCTACCTTCCACACCATCGATATTCAACGCCCCAGCCACCAGATTGATCCTGCCGGCACCACCCACGCCGCTGGAAGCAGTGGAAATCTGGCCACCATGCAGGATGCTGGCATTGCGAGCCACGCTCACATCGATCCAGCCGGCATCGCCAGAACTGTCTTCACGTGCCGTACTCAGGATGGCCGTGACATCACCCGCCTGGCCATCGATGGACAAATCCCCCGTATTCACGGAAATGTAGCCTGCAGCACCCAGCCCGGCCGTACTGCTGCCAATCTGGCCGGCACGGGCCAGCCGTGTCGTGCCGGACACCAGAAGGCTGATCCCTCCAGCATTGCCCCTGCCACCACTGGTACTAAGCGTATTGCTATAGATGCCACTATGATCGTTGATCGTCAGATCACGAGCCACAATCCGGATCCAGCCGGCATCGCCATTACCATAGGTGGATGTACTGATGGCTGCATTCTGGTCGAGCAGCAAGCTGCCTGTCGTCGCAATATCCAGCCAGCCCGCTTGCCCATCCCGGGAATCTGCGCGGCTAAAAATCCCGGTACCGGCACCGGTGACAGACAGGGTTCCGGTAGTCAACCAGATACTGCCAGCGCTGCCCGTCCCGTCCGTGTTGGTCGTCAGCTGCCCACCTGCAGACAGTGCGGCATCACCAGCCACCGTCACATTCAGTTTCCCACCATTACCCGACGAACCATCCACGACTTCCGCACTGATGCCCGTCTTGAGCCCCTCACCATCGATGAGCAACCGTCCTGTATCGAGCTGAACCACACCTCCTTGACCACTGCGATAAACATCTGAAGACATCCAAGCACCCCGGCTGATACTCGTCAACGTGCGGACATTGGCTACCACCCCTCCGGCATTACCGCCGCCCAGGCTGTCGCTGGCAATGAAGCTGTTGCTTCCCTCCAGCCTCAAAGAGCCTGTTTCCAACGAAACGGGTCCCGCATGACCGACACCGTAGGTATCCGATGAAATCCAGCTCCCTCCCGAAACATCGATCGTTGTACCGGCTTTGATATAAATGTCGCTGGCCTGCCCGATGGCGGCCTTCGGCACCCGCGTGCATAACCGGCTCTCTCCGTCCAGCCGCAATGAATCCGCCGTCACGACGATTTGGCCGCTACGTCCATCGCCCGAAAATGTCAGTACAGACGAAGCATCCAGCGAAATGGCACCACCGCTCAGGTGAATGTCGCCACCTGGGTTTTGCTCCTCCGCCCGACTATGCACATCGGCATATTCCAGCTGTAACTGCCCGGTCGCCTGAGGCAATGCTGGAACATCACGAATGTCAGCAGGCAGAACTGCCACTTCCGCAGACTGCCGCCCCAATGCAACGATGCGAACATCACCACCAGCATTCTCCAGCAACACATCACGCAACGAGACATCGCCAGCCACCAAACTCAAGCGATCCACAGGAGACAGAAAACGTGCCCCATCCTGCAAAGTCAAACGAGCAGATGACGAGCCCAGAAAGCCAAAAGCTACCGGATCTGCCGCCGAAAAGCTGCTGGCACGCGACAGATCAGCATGCCACTGGTGACCATCCGCAAAGCGCAGATAATCCGCCGTCGTTGCATGGAATGCCGAAGGGACATCAATCACTGCGCCTTTTCCCAGCACAATACCCGCCGGATTCATGAACCAGAATAAAGGAGCGCGGCCGGCATCGGCAACCAATGTCAGGGTACCGTGAATTTCTGAAGCCCCCCCCCCTGTCACCCGAGTGATGACATTGCCGGCAACCGAGGCTCTAAAGAGCGCACTCTGCCCCTGATCAAGACCAAAAGAACGGAAGCTCAAGAACAGGTTTTCTCCCACCACCTTACCCAGGCTCTGTGGAATGAGAAACTCCGGCCCCGTCAATGTCTGCACCGGCCCCACGCTCCCATCGGTCACGATGCTCCCGGCTCGGGCAGATGGCAGCAAAGCCACCATGGACATGCCCAACAAGACACTACCAAGCCACACGAAACGGCGTGCGCCACCACACTGTAATCGGAATACCCTCATACGGATACCACCATGATGCTTCCTCCTGACTGCAGGTGCGACATCACTGAAAACGCGAACGCCATGCTGACGAAGGTGCAAGTATATGACCAATAGCTGCCGGTGCTATGCTGAATGACCATTCAGCATCCGCCCACAACCCGGAGCGACATGAAGACAATCCCGTCATCCCGGTTCCGTGGTCTCAGTTTTTAGATCAGTTCATACAACCGGCAACCATGATGATTCGACACTTTCCATGTTCGCAATTTTTCACAGCTTCGAATTTTTCACAACTTTTCATTTGACCTTGCCCACTTTTCCGCATAAAATTCCCTTTCTCTGACGCGGGGTGGAGCAGTCTGGCAGCTCGTCGGGCTCATAACCCGAAGGTCGTAGGTTCAAATCCTACCCCCGCAACCAAAAAAGCAAAAAGCCAGTCTCCTCACGGAGACTGGCTTTTTTGTTTTTCCTCTTGTTTTTCCTCTTGTTTTCCCTTCCCCACGCCTGTTGCCCTGCCCGTTCATTTCCAGAACCAGGCCAAGGGCACCCGGCAAGCAGACTACGCCGCAGCCCCCTTGGATATTCCCAGCAGATACGTCACCTGTACCCCCGGCACCCCACCCGGCGCCATGCCGATCTGCCAATCATATTCCTCATGACCCTCGACCTGGCGGACGAGTTCATGCAGCTCTTCCGGTGCATAGGCACGCAAATTGGAGGCCAGCCCATCCCACAGGACACAAAAGGGGATCACCGGAATCAGGTATGTCCAGAACAGCCGCGCCCACGAAAAAGGCCGGAAGAAAGGCGTCATGAATGGTATCGACAATGGCCCGCCCAGGGCCACCATCAAAAACGTCGCCAGACTGCGGTTGGACAGTTCAAAGAGGGCGATGGGGGCCCGCTTGCTCACACTATCTTGCAGGATGCGCCTGGCCAGCGCCGGCGGAAAATGATGAAAACAGGAAAACAGCGTGCGCAAGCCGCTCAGCTCTGCCGGTGCCGCGGTAGCATCGACCGGCTCTTTTGAGTAATCCATCTCGCCCCCCAGCTCGCGGGCTTCTTCAACGCCACGAACAAAAGCAGGCAGGTTCGGATACTTATCGGTCAGCCGCACCGGCACGCGCAAGCCATGCTGCTCGTACAGCTGCCGCTGCACCAGCGCCAGTGGCCCGGCACCACCCGAACACAAATCGACCAGCCGTGTCTGCCCGCTTTGGCGCAAAGCCCCGGCCAACAGTGCTGCTGCCGGCCGATACAGGTTGAAGCTTTTCATCTGGTAGTGATAAAAATCCGTCATGAAATTGCGCCAGGTGCGCGGAAACCACGGATAGTCCTCAAGTTCAATGGCTTGAACACGTTTCATCTTCATTGCCCTGTTCTTCATGTCGCGAATCGCACCGCATTCTATCGACAAGCCCAAAGACAAGCCTAAAGCGCATGAGCCCGATGAAAAAAGCGACAGAAAAAAGCGACATGGCCGGCCTGCTACACTCGCTCCGTTCCGTCCGCAACGACACATGACACACCGCACCTCCCTCACCTCTGTCATTCATCAGCTGCGACATCGCCAGGTGCATACCTCAACCGGACCAGTGATCGTATTCGAAAACGGCCTGGCTGCTGATATGCAACACGCCTGGACCGGGGTTCTGCACGAGCTTGGCCCAGAACATACCACGCTGACATACAACCGCCCCGGCATCGGCGGCAGCCCGTCCGCCACAACTCCCAGCGACGGCCTCACCATCGTTGCCGGCTTACGCGACCTGCTGCAAGCCCGGGTGCTCCCGCCTCCCTATCTGCTCGTTGGCCACTCGCTGGGCGGGCTCTATCTGCAGCTCTACGCCCGCCAGTATCCAGAAGAAGTGGCCGGGCTGCTGCTGATCGACCCCACCCATCCGTGTCAGTTCGAAGGCCCGGGGGCATGGCGGCAACGGCCGTGGTGGTTCCGTCTGGCCTTCTGGCTGTTTCTCCGCTATCACGGCGGCAGCCAGGAATTCGCAGCGGCCGCACAAACCGGGCAGCAAGTGCTGGCGGCTCCTGCCTGGCACAACCCGCCGACCCTCATTCTGTTGTCCGGGCCAGCGCACGCTCCACCATTCCAGAGCGCTCTGCTACGCCATGACCGGCAACTGAAAGAAAGCTACGCCGCGCTCTACCCGGGCAGCGAGCTGCGCTGGCTCGACTGCGGTCACGACATCCCGCGCGAACGTCCACAGGCCGTAGCCACCGCCCTGCGCGAGCTCGTTACGCGCTGCACCCCACCAGCCACCACGGCAGCCGACTGAAACACAGACCACCGTCATGCCACGGTCAGTGCGACATCAACATCCCGCCACGGTCATCCGCTCGACCAATATCGAGCCCACCTGTTTGGAGCCGCGCACCAGCACATCATTGCCCACAGCCACGATGTTGCGGAACATGTCGCGTAAATTGCCGGCAATGGTGATTTCCTGCACCGGATAGACGATCTGTCCACGCTCGACCCAATAGCCCGCTGCACCACGCGAATAATCGCCGGTGACGTAATTGACCCCCTGCCCGAGCAACTCGGTCACCAGGAGGCCGGTTCCCATCTTGCGCAACAACCCCTCAAAATCGTCCTTGCCCGGATGCACGATCAGGTTATGGCTACCTCCGGCATTACCGGTTGTCTGCATGCCCAGCTTGCGTGCCGAATAGGTCGACAGAAAATAGCCCTGCAACACACCATCACAAACGACCTCGCGATCATGGGTAGCCACGCCATCGTCATCAAACGGGCTGCTCGCCAGCGCCCCCTTGAGATGCGGACGTTCGCTGATCTGCACATGTTGAGGAAATATCTGCTGCCCCAGGCTATCGAGTAGAAACGTAGATTTACGATACAACGCCCCGCCACTGACCGCCTGCACCAGATTGCCGATCAGGCCGACCGCCAACGGTGCATCAAACAGCACAGGCACGGCACAGGTCTTGGGCCGCCGCGCACCCAGGCGTGCCAGGGCACGCCGGGCGGCGTAATCTCCGATGGTCTCGGGCGCCGCCAGTTTTGCCGGATGGCGGTTCGAGCTGTACCAGTCATCACGCTGCATCGCCTCTCCCTCCCCGGCGATGACCGAGCAAGAAATATAATGACGTGAGGCAGGAAAGCCCCCCATGAAGCCCAGACTGTTGGCTGAAACAAACTGTGACTGCTGCGTACTGACGCTGGCTCCCTCAGAATTCCTGACCATGGAACTGACTGCAAAGGCTGCCTCCTCACAACGACGCGCCAGATCAATCGCCTCCTCGACAGAAACATTCCACGGATGGTGGAGATCGAGATCCATCGCCTTCTTTGCCAGCAGCTTCTCTTCCGGCAGGCCGGCGCAAGGATCCGGTGCCGTAAACCGGGCAATCGACAGCGCCGCCGCCACCGTCGCCCGCAAGGCCTTGGGTGAAAAATCAGAAGTGCTGGCATGGCCACGCTGCTGGCCCAGATAGACCGTCACGCCGATGCCCTTGTCACGGTTGTATTCGATGGTCTCGACTTCGCTTTTACGCACCGTCACCGACTGGCCAAAGGCTTCGGAAACATCCGCCTCGCACGCCGTTGCCCCAAGCTCACGGGCATGACGCAACACATCGCTCGCCAGTTGGCGCAGGTAATCCGGGGTATAGCTGAATTCAGGAGCAGACATGAGCATGGAAGAAGGAAGGCGAAAGTTATAATGATACCCTTCCAACCCAGTGGACGAACACCATGCGGCACAACGCCGACGACCTTTCCGATGATGCCGGCGATCCTGACGACCGCCCCAGCAAAAGCCAGCGCAAACGCGACTCTGACGCCCTGCAGAACCTGGGCAAGGAATTGATCACGTTATCAACGGAGCGGCTGGCGAAAATCGCCATGTCCGACACTCTGCGCAATGCCGTGCGTGAGGCGCAACGTCTGACCAAGAACGAAGCCAAACGTCGCCAGTTGCAATACATCGGCAAGCTGATGCGCTCGGAAGACCCGTCCCCCATCCGCGCTGCCCTCGATGAGCTTGCCGGCATCTCCAATGCCGCCAATGAGCGCATGCACCGCCTCGAACGCCTGCGCGAACAGCTGCTCGAGAACGAAGCGGCTGCCCTCGATGACATCACGGCCGCCCATCCCCAGGCCGACGTGCAACACCTGCGCCAGTTGCGGCGCAATGCGCTCCGGGAAAAAATGGAAAACCGCCCACCGCGTGCCTACCGCGAAATTTTCCAGGTGCTGAAGGCACTCGCTGAAGAAAGGAATGAAGAATGACGGAATCTGGCGCAGAACTATGCATCGGCCTGGTATCCATCTCTGACCGGGCAGCCAGTGGTATCTATCAGGATCAGGGCATTCCGGCGCTGCGCGAGTGGTTCTCGGCCGCGCTGACCAGTCCCTGGCGCATGGAAACCCGGCTGATTGCCGACGAGCAGCCACTGATCGAAAAAACCCTGATCGAGCTGTGCGACCAGACTGGCTGTTCTCTGGTGCTGACCACCGGCGGAACCGGCCCGGCACCGCGCGATGTCACGCCGGAGGCCACCCTGGCCGTGGCGCACAAAATCATGCCCGGCTTCGGCGAGGAAATGCGGCGCATCAGCCTCAATTTCGTGCCCACCGCCCTCCTCTCGCGCCAGACTGCCGTCATCCGTGGCCAGTCGCTGATTCTCAATCTTCCAGGCCAGCCAAAATCCATCCGCGAAACCATGGAAGGCGTCAAGGATGCGCAAGGCAACACCCTCGTCTCTGGCATCTTTGCCGCCGTACCCTACTGCATCGACCTGATCGGTGGCCCTTACATCGAAACCAACGACAGCGTCATCAAGGCATTCCGCCCGAAGTCTGCCCAGCGGCCACGCTGACCATCCCCCCTTGCCCGACCTTCAGCCGTCCTTCAACCTTCAGGACAGCGTTTTCAGCAGAAAACGAACCACCATGAAATCTGGGCCGCGCTCCTGCAATGCCTGTGGAATGAAGCTGAACATGCGGCCATCGAGCATGACCTGCAAGGCGATGCCGGCCTCGTAATTCGCCCCGGCCAGCACGCCCTCCACAACCATACCTGCCGCATGATCCGGCCGATGTTCCGGCAGCACTGGCAAATCCAGCAGCAGCAAGGACATTTCCAGACCGCGGGCATCCGCCCGTACCGCCCGTGGTGCCTTGCCCAGCGTCTGGATGCCAGCGCTACCCCGGGTATCCCCCCGCTGATAGCGTCGCACCACGCCCACCAGCCAGTTGTCCCCCCCCTCCGGCTGCATGGCAATCAGAGCCCCGAGACGAATCCACTCGTTGGTAGAGAATGGGGTCTGCGCCCCCATGCCACCTTTGCTGACATCCTCGACAAACCAGTCCTCTTCCTTTATCTGCATGAAAGAACCCTGTCCCGCCACCAGTACCTCATGGATGGTCGTCAAGCCATGAACCACCCGCAAACGTGACTTGATCGCACGGCGCAGATGGCTGCGCGCCGGCGGGGTTGCCTGCCAGTTGAGCGCCAGATGATCCAGCACCGAGAGCACCATATCCGGAGGATATTGCCCACCCAGCTGCAAATCTGCAGGTACCGCCCCGCTCTTTTCAATATCGGCCTTGATCCAGGCAATCCTGCTCAATGCCTCGCCCGGACGCAGAAATCGTAATGTTGACGAAGGTTCCGGAACCTTGGCCAGACGCGTTGGTGGCAAAGGCTTGCCGGCATCGACCCAATAGACATTGGCGACATCGACCTGATCGGTAAACACCAGATACGGTGTCAGATACGCCACTAGCCGCTCGGCAATCTCAACCTTGACCGGCATCAGCTTATTCACCGAAGAGGCGTGCAAAGCCAGCAGATGCAGGTATTCCTGCACCACGGTCGTGGCAGCGGCATGAGGCCCCGGCTGCACCGGCGTGTTCTGAAAACCACCGGCCTGCGCGGCCAGATAGGCCGCCCCCGCCCACTGCCAGTCACCGCCCTCGGCCGGCACATGACGAAACGTGGCCCATTTGATGGCGGCCGCACAAGCCATCAACCAGCGCACATGCACCAGCGGCAAGCGGGACTCCAGCGCCCGAGGCCACTTGCCCTCGGCCCGGGCACGCTGCAAGCCGGCCTCATAAGCCGCAGACAATTGCCGCCAATAGGCATGGTTGCGATGCCACAAGCGGTATTCTTCACTGCGGTTGCCTGCTGCCAGCAACAGAAAATCCCGGCCATGACGGCGGGCATGTGGCAAAGCGGCCTCGTCGATCTGCAGGAGGATATCGAGACACTGCTCCGGTTTCATGTCCTCGACGGTTTCCAGCGACTCCAGCCAGACCCGCGCCTCGTCGAGCCCTTCAGCCGCCGGCAAGCCGGATAAAGTCTCCAGAACGCCCTTCAGCGCCTTGCCATCCGCCAGAGGGTGCGCTGACTTCGATGAAAACAGGCTCATGATCATGGCCACATCCTTTCGCCGCACAACATCCTGTCGAATAACACCCTATTGCCCCGCTCCGCCGCCCAGTCCACCTCAAGCCCGAGTCCCGGCCAGCCACTGTGCCAGCAGTTCGCTCCCCCACAGCACGCCAAAGCCTGTCACGTCACTGGCCACCGCTCCCAGACCACCGCTGCAATTGGCCGCTGCCAGATCTACGTGCAGCCAGGGAACATCGTGCGTAAAGCGCTTCAAAAACCGCGCTGCCAGAATGTGGTCAGCCTCTCCATCGAGCGTGCATTGCTTGATGTCGGCCACCTTGCTGTCGAGCGCCGGCTCGTAATCCGGGTCCATCGGAAACACACACACCCGCTCGCCCGCTTGCCGCCCGGCCGCCACCGCCAGCCCCGCCAGCGCATCATCGCTGGCAAACACACCACTGTAGCGGGTTCCCAGGGCCGTGATCATACTGCCCGTCAAAGTAGCAAAATCAATCACCATATCCGGCCGCAGCTCTTCTTTCGCTCCGCGCTTGCCACCTGCACGCGCTCCTTGCGTTGCCAGCGTCAGGGTATCGGCCAGCACCAGCCGCCCCTCGGCATCGGTATGAACGATCTCGATGTGCGTGCCATCCAGTGCCGTGACGATGTCATTCTGCTTGTAGGCCAGCGGAGACAGATGATTCTGGGCAATCGCCAGCCAGACATCGAGCTGCAGCGGCAGGTGCAAATCCTGCACCAGTTGCAGCAAGGCCAATGCCACCGCCGAGCCGTTCATGTCCTCATGCATACCGGCCATGTACTTCGCCGGCTTCAGGTTGTGGCCACCGGTATCGAAGCAGATACCCTTGCCCACCAGTGCCACCCGCCGTCGGGCTGTGCGCGGTTTGTAAGACAGATGAACGATGGCGGCATCCGGCTCGCCGCTCCCCTGCGCCACGGCACAAAAAGCGCCCGCCCCCATACGTTTCAGGCGACGCACGTCGAACTCCTCCATCCCCCAGCGCTGCGCCTTGGCCAGCTGGCCAATCTGCTGACGATAATGCGCGGGTGTCAGCTCGTTGGGTGCGGTTGCCGTCAGCTGGCGTGCCAGCAGATTGGCACGGGCGCGGGCTGCCACTGCGGCAAAGGCCGATGCCTGGATCGAGACCGCCGCATGCAGCACGATCCGCTTCAATGCCTGCTGCGGCTTTTTCTTGCGGCTGGGCAAAGGCACCCCATTCACCCACAGGACGTACAGCGCCTCTTCCGCCAGTTGCTGCACCTGTTCCTCTGCTGCCACCATGACCAGGGCAATATCTGTCGGTGTCTCGTCGAGCAGCAGCAAGGCCGCCTTGCGTAGAACGGTCAGCTGGCTGAATCGATCCGCAGCGGGATCGACCATCACATACGCACAGCGACCACCCTCCGGCAGATCCAGCGCCAATGGCGATTTCGCCAGCTCAGCCGGCTTGAGCTCGCGGCGCTTGAGCACGGCCGCCAGCTGCGGTCGTGCCGGCAGGTTTTGCGCCAGCGTCTTGGCCAGCGGGGTGACGACCAGGATATGCCGGATGCCCGCCGGTGCTTTCTGAAACGAAGCTATCGCGGTCGCAGTCACAGTCGCAGTCATACACTCCAGCCGGGCAAGAGACATGGCAAATTCCTCTAAAATGATCGTCGATTATAACCACGCCCCAAACGCTCTCATGCACGCTTACCTCGACCTGATGCGCCATGTCCTCGAACATGGCCACGACAAAAATGACCGCACCGGCACCGGCACGCGCTCGGTCTTCGGCTGGCAGATGCGTTTCGATCTTGCCCAGGGCTTTCCGCTGCTGACCACCAAAAAACTGCATACCCGCTCGATCATCCATGAGCTGCTGTGGTTCCTGCAAGGTTCGACCAACATCCAGTACCTCAAGGACAACGGTGTCTCCATCTGGAATGATTGGGCCGATGCCCAGGGGGAACTTGGCCCGGTCTATGGCAAACAATGGCGACGCTGGCAAACGGCCGATGGCCGCGAGATCGACCAGATCAGCGAGCTCGTCGACGGACTGAAAAAGAACCCGGATTCACGCCGCCACATCGTCTCGGCCTGGAATCCGGGTGACGTACCAAAAATGAAGCTGCCGCCCTGCCATGCCCTGTTCCAGTTCTACGTCGCCCCACCCGCCGCACCCGGACAAGCCGCCCGCCTGAGTTGTCAGCTCTATCAGCGCAGTGCCGACATCTTCCTAGGCGTGCCGTTCAACATCGCCTCATACGCCCTGTTCACGCTGATGCTGGCGCAAGTCTGCGGCTACCAGCCGGGCGATTTCGTGCACACCCTGGGCGATGCCCACCTCTACACCAACCATCTCGACCAGGCTCGCCTGCAACTAACACGCACCCCTACCGCCCTGCCGACCATGCGGCTCAATCCTGAAGTGAAGGATATTTTCGCCTTCCGCTTCGAGGATTTCACGCTCACCGACTACCAACCCCAGCCCCACATCCCTGCTCCTGTGGCGGTATAGGAAACGCCAAAAAAGCCCGCCTCACCTTGGAGTGTCGCTGCCCTCGACGCTCCAACACAGGCTGAACCCCCAGCCCCCCTGATGGACGGGTGCCACCAGGCTTGCTGTCTCCGGCATGGCCCTGCCCGGTGAGGCATCAACCACGCTCAAGGTGCCCGGGAACTCGCGCTGCATCAAAGTGTGCGCCGCCTGGAAAAACTGCTGTGCTTCCTGTCCTTCCAGCCCCCGCCGCCCGCGTTCCAGCCCGCTGACAAACAGCCCATCGAGATGAAACTCATCCAGCCAATAACGGATACTGGACAGTAACAGGCTCTTCGTCTGCGAGGTATCCAGGAAGTCACCGTCCGCCGGAGAAGTCGCCCAGGACCAGGGCATGAGCAAGCCCAATCCCTGCTGGTGACAGGCATCCACCAGCCCGCGCAGCCCCTCCGCACTGCCGTGCAGCGGGTTGACGAGAAAACGTCCGGCTGGCTCTGGCAGCGCCACATGCGTGGCAGCGGCCTGCCGTGCCTGGGCACACAGCCAAGCCGCCAATTCGCGCACTTCGGCGGGCGCATCCCCAGCCGGCAGCGGCCAATCGGCCTGCGCCACCCGGTAGATAGAAGGCATGGCCGGCGGGCGGCGCAACATCGAACGCCGCCCCAGCCAGGCACCGTCCCGCCAGTCATACTCCGATTCCGCCGCCACCCGGGCACAGTGCGCCATTCCGGAAGCGGAGGCGGGCACCACTCCGGCCTGCCGCGCCCAAGGGTCCTCCACCATCACGATCTGCGCCGCCTCATCCGCATGGAAGCTGCAAGCAAAACGGTATGGAGTTCCCGCCGGCAACTGCGGCAAGAACAGCTCCCAGATACCGTCCTCCCCCAACGGAATCATCCGGTGCCAGCGGGTATCCCAGTGATTGAACGGCCCGACCAGAGCGACCCAGGAGGCTCCAGGCAAGCAGACCCGGAAACATACGCCAGGCACCCAGCAACAAGCCTCACCCTCTGCCGTTCCGTCGCCATCATCCTGACGAATTTCCGGCAAGGCTCCGAGCAGGCGATACCCCAGACACTGACGCCCTTCCACCAGGAGAAAGCGATCTTCGGCCGTCGCTGCCCTGCGGGGAGGAAAGGCATAAGGATCACGCAACGGCCGCATGCCGTCTCCTTCATCGAGCCACAGGACGTACTCCCCCCGTCCCGCCTCCGGCCGCCCGGGCAGCTGCCCCTGCCAGACAAACAGCCCCGTCTGCCCGACCGGGGAGAGCGGCATCTTCTGACCATGGCACCATTCCACCGCCACCGCCCGGGCACGCGGCCGGTAGACCCGCAAAATATCTGCCCCCGCCGCGCCGCCTCCGGGGTGCAAACCAAGAAAACTCAAGGGATCACGAAAATCCGGGGCATCCGGAAAATGAGGGGACAGTGGTATCGTCACGGCCTGCCACGCAAACAACCTACAAGACCGCGCATTCTACGCACACTGCGCACACTGCAGCCCAGGCTCCGGATTCAATCCAGCCACAGCGCATTCAGCCAGAGCAACCAGACACCCGTCACGCCCCGCGCCAGTCAGGCTGCTCCGGCATCCTGGCCAGCCTCCGTACGGGCAAACCAGGCCAGTTTTTCGTGATAACGCACCACCTCGCCGATCACAATCAGTGCTGGCGGTGTCATCCCCGCTCGCGCCACGTCCTCGGGCAGCGCAGCCAGTGTCGTGACCAGACAGCGCTGGCTGGGCAGCGTGGCATTCTGCACCACAGCCACCGGCATATCACTCGCCACCCCCTGCCCGGTCAATTCGCGGCGGATTTCCTCCAGGCTGGCGATGCCCATGTAGATCACCACCGTCTGCCGTGGCCGGGCCAGCGCCGCCCAATCAAGATGACAGGTGCCATCCTTGAGGTGGCCGGTGGCAAAAACACAAGACTGGGCATGGTCACGATGCGTCAGGGGAATCCCGCTGTAGGCCGCCATGCCCAGCGCGGCCGACACACCGGGGACGACTTCGAACGGCACGCCATGTTCCACCAGCGTTTCCAGTTCCTCGCCACCGCGCCCGAAGATGAATGGATCTCCGCCCTTCAGGCGCACCACCTGCTTGCCCTGCTGCGCCAGCCGTACCAGCAGAAGGTTGATACGTTCCTGCGGCAGAGTGTGGTTACCGGCCTCCTTGCCGACATAAATCCGCTCCGTCGCAGAAGAAGCCAGATCGAGAATGTCCGGATTGACGAGGTGATCATGCACGATCACCTCGGCCTCGCGAATGAGGCGGGCGGCCCGCAAAGTCAGCAGCTCCGGATCGCCCGGGCCACCGCCGACCAGATAGACCTTGCCCGTGCCCGGTTTTTGCCGTGCGACACCCGTGCTGCCCGGCCGTTTGAGAAGGTTCGTCATGCGGATCATTGAGACTGAGACTGAGCCCGTCCTGCCAACAGGCAGCGGGATACGGAGAAGATGGGGTAAGTGTGTGGCGCGCATTATGCCTTGTTCCTTTCGAGACCATGAATACCTGAAAGCAGGTCGTCACTTTGCCGGACTTGTGTTATAAAACCTTGATCTTCGTCAAGGTAAAACTCCCTCAAAAAAGGGACGATGAATGCCGTTGGCAAAAGATATTGAACATCCGATATTGAACTTTGACGTTGCGCTTTCCCCGATCAATCACAAGGAGTGGAGTTTGATATGAAAGAAACAAAAATGAAGGCCGGCGCAGGGCTGCTGGCACTGGCCATTTCTGGCCTGTTTGGTGTGGCCCACGCCCAGGAAGCGGCCCCTGCTGCGGCAGAAGCCAAGGCACCTGCCATCCAGCTGACGGCCGATGAAAAGGCTGCTGCCAAGAAAATTTACTTCGAGCGCTGCGCCGGCTGCCACGGCGTGCTGCGCAAGGGTGCCACCGGCAAAAATCTGGAGCCGCACTGGACGAAGAAACTGCCAGACGGCTCGACCCAGGAAGGCGGCACGCTCAAGCTCGGCCAGAACCGTCTTGAAAAAATCCTGACCTACGGCACCGAAGGCGGCATGGTGAACTTCGACGATATTCTGACGAAGGAAGAGATCGGCCTGATGGCCAAGTACATCCAGACCACACCGGATG
>JAGOSV010000062.1 GCA_018062105.1 Sterolibacterium sp.
ACTGTCCAATATGATCGATCTTGAAATTTTGCGCCGTGTTCAAGCCACACTGGTCGAACGCCAGGGGGCAGCCCCGGGCACTTCCTATGTGGCCACCCTGTATGCCAAGGGAACCGACAGTATCTGCAAAAAAGTGGCCGAAGAAGCCGCCGAAACCATCATGGCCGCCAAGGATGGCGACCGTCTGCATCTGGTGCGTGAAGTCACCGACCTCTGGTTCCACAGCATGATCCTGTTGGCGCATTTCGGTGTCGGGGTTGATGATGTTGCTGGTGAGCTCAGGCGGCGTGAAGGCATCTCGGGTATCGAGGAAAAAAAATCCCGTATGGCATCTCCCGCTCAGGAGGATTCATGACCATGAGTGACTGCATTTTCTGCAAGATCATCCGCGGTGACATTCCCAGCCGCAAGGTTTATGAGGACGAAGAGATTTACGCCTTTCATGACATTCAGCCTGCTGCCCCGGTGCACTTTCTCGTCATTCCGAAACAGCACATCGCTTCGCTGGCGGAAGTCGAGCCGGTGCACGCGGCAGTGCTTGGCAAAATCATGGTGTCTGTAGGAGCTCTGGCGCGAGAGCAAGGGCTAACCGACGGGTTTCGCACCATCGTCAATGCCGGGCGGATCGGCCGACAGGAAGTGTATCATCTACACGTTCACGTCCTGGGCGGCCCGCAGCCACTGGGCGGGCTGATCGGCTAACTGCGCCATCCACCATCCACCATCCATCGGGCAATAATTTCAGGAGAATGCAATGGGTAGCTTGAGTATCTGGCACTGGCTGATTGTGCTGGTCATCGTCATGCTGGTTTTCGGAACCAAAAAGATCAAGAACATCGGTGCCGACCTGGGCGGCGCGGTCAAGGGCTTCAAGGACGGCATGCGCGAGGCCGAGGACAAGGCCGCAACGGAAATCCCGCCGCAGCAGGTCAGTGGCGGCCAGACCATCGAAGGTGAAGTCCGGGAGAAGGTTAAAAGCTGAAGCGTGCACAGCCGGTCGGGGTTGTGCCGGAGCCCGGTGCCCCTGCCCACGCTGACGGCGTTGACGCTGATTGCTCATCATGCTGGACATCGCTTTTTCCGAAATGCTGGTCATCGGTGTGGTGGCCCTGGTGGTCGTCGGCCCGGAGAAGCTGCCCAAGGTCGCCCGCACTGTCGGAGTGTTGCTGGGGCGCGCCCAGAAGTATGTCGGGGACATCAAATCCGACATCAACCGGCAGCTCCAGTTCGAGGAGCTGAAAGCCTTGCAGGAGCAGATGGCGCAGCAGGCGCGTGCCCTGGAAAATTCTGTGAAAAAGGAAATGCTGGAAACCGAGGCTGCGCTTACCCAGTCGGCTGAGAGCCTCAAGACCAGCATCGAGAACGCTGGCCAGGAAATCAATGTGACAGCGGCAGCGCTGGCTGGAGAAGTCGGGAAAGACGCAGGGGCGGCCGGAACGAATGGAGTCGCCGCAGAACCAGTTCCCGTTCAGGAGGCACCGGTCGAAGAAACGCTGTACCGGGGTGAGCCGCCACCAAAATTTTGAGCATGTCCGATATGTCTGACAACGCCCAGGACACTTTTATCTCGCACCTGATCGAGCTGCGCACCCGGCTGATCCGGGCAATCATTGCCGTCCTGGTGGTTTTTCTCTGCCTGGTGAATTGGGCGCGTGATATCTACACGCTGCTGGCCCAGCCGATGCTGGCCGCCTTGCCGCAGGGCGGGCACATGATCGCCACCGACGTGGCCGGGGCGTTTTTCGTGCCGATGAAGGTGACGTTGATGGTGGCGTTTCTCATTGCTCTGCCCTATGTGCTGTACCAGGCCTGGTCGTTTGTGGCCCCGGGCCTGTATGCCAGCGAGCGAAAACTCACCGCCCCTCTGTTGATGGCCAGCGTGGTGTTGTTTTTCATCGGCATGTCCTTTGCCTTTTTTGTCGTTTTTCCGACGGTCTTTGCCTTCGTCAATAAATTTGCGCCGGACGGGGTGTCGGTGATGACCGACATCGACAAATACCTGAGTTTTGTCATGACCACGTTTCTGGCTTTCGGCTTGACGTTCGAGGTTCCGGTGGTGGTCGTCGTCCTCGTCAAGACGGGGCTTGTCAGCGTGGCCAGGCTCAAGGAAATCCGCCCCTATGTGATCGTCGGCGCCTTTGTGGTGGGTGCCATCTTTACCCCGCCGGATGTGCTTTCACAGTTCCTGATGGCGCTGCCGCTATGCCTGCTCTACGAGCTGGGTATCCTGGTGGCAGGTTTCATCAGTAAGCCGGCCGGAGCGGATTCATCCACATCTACTTCGTTGACGACGGGAGATACGGGCAAGTAAGCCGGCCGGGTGCAGCCTGTTCTGTGCAGTGTGCACAGTGCATGCGCTTTCTGGCGCGTTCTTTCTGCTTCATTCCTTGCGGTTCGGGGTGGGCCGCCGGGCGACCTGCACCATCGTGCTGTATTCCTTGCCGGCCCGCCAGAACTGTATCCGTACATGCTGGCCCGGCGTTTGCGAGGCGACCTGTTCCAGCATGCTTTGCGGGTCGGCGATGGTCTTGCCAGCGACGGACAGCAGGATGTCGCCGGGGCGGATGCCTGCCGTGTCTGCCGGGCCACTGCGCATGACGCCGGCAATCAGTGTGCCTTCGGTATTGGGCAGCTTGAAGGATTCGGCCAGTTCCGGCGTGACTTCCTGCACCTCGACCCCGATCCAGCCGCGCGTCACGGCTCCGTTGCGGATGATCTGTTCCATCACCGAACGTACCAGGGAGACCGGAATGGCGAAGCCGATACCCATCGAGCCGCCACTTTGTGAGTAGATGGCGGTATTGATGCCGACCAGGTGGCCGCGCACATCGACCAGCGCACCGCCGGAATTACCTGGGTTGATGGCGGCATCTGTCTGGATGAAATCCTCGAAGGTATTGATCCCCAGATGGGTGCGCCCCAGGGCGCTGACGATGCCGTGGGTCATCGTCTGGCCGACACCGAAGGGATTGCCGATGGCCAGCACGATATCACCGACGCGCAGTGAGCCGGGTGGGGCGAAGGTGGCGGTGGGCAGCTTGATGGCGGGGTCGAGGTTGATGCGCAGTACGGCCAGATCTGAATCTGGATCGCCGCCGACGATGTGTGCCTTGTGCTTTTTTCCGTCCTGGGTGGCCACTTCGATGTCATCCGCGCCATCGATGACGTGATTGTTGGTCAGGATGTAGCCGTCGGCGCTGACGATTACGCCACTGCCCAGCCCTTGCCGGCGCTGCGGCCGTGCTTCAGGGGTTTCACCGAGGAAGTGCCGGAAGAAGGGATCGTTGAGTAACGGGTTGCGAGGCGTGCTGACTTCCTGGCTGGTGTAGATATACACCACGGCGGGCAGTGCCTGTTGGGCGGCGGCGCGGTAGCCATCGGCTCGCTGTTCAGCACCCGGGCCGCTGAGCAGGGGCGGTCGGGCTTCCTGTATGGCGACCACCCCGCCCAGGGAGCCTGGTGCCGTGCTGCTTTGCCACAGGGGCAGCAGGGCATGGTAGGTGAATAGCCCGGCCACACTGAGGGTGACGGCCTGCGCAAAAATCAGCCAGAGTCGGCGCATACGGATTCCTGATCCCTGATACCTGATACCCTTCCGGTTTGTTTCCCGGAACTATTGGAGTTGACTCATGCAGCGTGACGAACTGGCCTGTTATCTCGACACATTTCTCGAATCCGCACGATTTCGCGATTATTGCCCAAACGGTCTGCAAGTGGAAGGACGGGCCGAGGTCCGGCGCATCATCTGCGGCGTTACCGCCAGCCAGGCATTGATCGAGGCCGCCATTGCGCAGCGGGCGGATGCCCTGCTGGTGCATCACGGCTGGTTCTGGAAATCCGAGGAGGGGCGCATCACCGGTTTCCGCAAGCGGCGTATGGCAGCATTGCTGGGGCAGGACATCAATCTTTATGCCTACCATCTGCCGCTCGATGCCCATCCCGAAGTGGGCAACAATGTTCAGTTGGCGCAGCGCATGGGCTGGCAGGTCACAGGACGCTTTGGTGAACAGGCCGTGGGATGCCTGGGAACCCCGGCCCAGCCAGGCATGACGGCCGAAGTGCTGGCGGCAGCATTGGGAAACATGCTGCAGCGCACGGCACAGTGCGTGGGTGATGGACGGCGGCCGCTCGGACGTATCGCCTGGTGTTCCGGTGGTGCGCAGGGTTGGTTCGAGCAGGCACTGGCGGCGGGGGTTGATTGCTACATCTCGGGAGAAATTTCCGAGCAGACCTGGCATCTGGCACACGAAAGCGGAGTGCCTTATATCGCCATCGGCCACCATGCCAGCGAGCGCTATGGCGTGCAGGCGCTGGCCCGCCATCTGCAGGCGCATTGCGGGCTGACATGTGAATACATCGAGATCGACAACCCGGTCTAATCGGGTGGTCGATCCGGGTTCAGCATTTTTTCAGGCTCAGGCCGCCAGTGCCCCACGCATTTTCTGCAGGGCCTTGGCCTCGATCTGGCGGATACGTTCGGCCGAGACGCCATATTCGGCGGCCAGTTCGTGCAGCGTTGCTGCCTCGCCATCTTCCGCCAGCCAGCGGCGTGCCACGATGTTGCGGCTGCGCTCGTCGAGCCCCTGCAGCGCGGTACTCAGCCCTTCGTCTTGCAGGCGGTCGTATTCCTTGCGCTCCAGCACTATCGACGGTTCGCTGCTGTCATCGGCCGCCAGATAGGCGATCGGTGCATAGTGCTCGTCCTCGTCTTCGTTGAGTGGCTCCAGCGACATGTCCTGACCGGACAGGCGTGTTTCCATCTCAACCACTTCCTCGGGTTTGACGCCGAGTTGCTGGGCAACCGATTGCACCTCGTCCGGGCTCAGTGTGTTGAAACCCTTCTTCATGCTGCGCAGATTGAAGAACAGCTTGCGTTGTGCTTTGGTCGTCGCGACCTTCACCAAGCGCCAGTTTTTCAGCACATATTCGTGGATTTCTGCCTTGATCCAGTGGATGGCAAAGGACACCAGGCGCACGCCACGTTCCGGGTCAAAGCGCTTGACGGCCTTCATCAGGCCGATGTTGCCCTCCTGGATCAGGTCGGCATGTGGCAGGCCGTAGCCCAGGTAGCCACGCGCCACCGCCACCACCAGTCGTAGGTGCGACAGCACCAAGCTGCGCGCTGCCTCCAGATCACCCGCCTGGCGGAATCGCTGTGCCAGGCCGAATTCTTCGGTTTCGGAGAGCATCGGCATGCGTTGCGCTGCCTGAATGTAGGCATCGATGCTGCCCAGTGGAGCCGGTAACGGGAATGGTGCTGATGAAACCGCCAGAGATGGGCGGGATGCGGTCATTGCCGCCATCGAGGGTAAGGACATGGACATTGCAAAACCTCCTTCGGTCGATTTTAGCACTCTCATTGGTCGAGTGCTAATGATCTCGAATGGTCTCATGGTCTCGAATCACCGTTGCCGCTGCTTTGGAAGTGGGCGGTGGTGTGGGGAGTGACCTGTTAGAATCCCAAGTGGAAGTCCGCCTGGCAGTCGCTGTGAGTGCAAGCTCATGGAGGAAAGTCCGGGCCCCATAGAGCAGGATGCCGGCTAACGGCCGGGCGCTATAAGTTGTGGCTTGCGCTGCAACCCAAGGCGACGGAAAGTGCAACAGAAAGATACCGCCGATGGCCGCAAGGCACAGGTAAGGGTGAAATGGCGAGGTAAGAGCTCACCGCGGACGCAGTAATGCGGACGGCACGGCAAACCCCATCCGGGGCAAGGCCAAATAGGGAAGCTATGACGTTGCTCGCGTCGCTTCCGGGTAGGCTGCTAGAGCCCGTCGGTAACGGCGGGCCCAGAGGAATGACTGCCCACGACAGAACCCGGCTTATCGGCGGGCTTCCAATTTCCATTTTTAATCATTGCGTTGCGTATCGTTGCCGCGTAACGGCGCGGCATGGCTGGCGGCTTGCCGTTTCGTCCTGCGGGTTGCCGGCCAGGCTGTGGCAAATCCTGATACTTTACTTTCGGATCATTCTTTAACTACATTGTTTTTTCGAGAGATTTTTTTTAAAAAATTGCTTGAAAATCGTGCCTAAGTCTTTGTCGTTGAAAGAAAAATTCACGATTCTCCCCTTGACCGCCCAAAAAAACTTCTCTAAAGTGGGGAGAAGTGGGTTTTGGTGGCGAAATGTGGGCTGCGCATCGCTGATGTGTGGATGAAATGGCCGGTTTCAAGCGGCTTTCGGGGAAATGGTCGGAGGGGCGAGATAGCGTGTTTCAGGGGGCGACACAACTGAATCTCGATGCCAAGGGGCGCATGGCGGTTCCGGCGCGGCATCGTGACGCCCTGCAGGTGCTGGGTTCAGGGCGCCTGGTGTTGACTGCCCATCCCCATCGTTGTCTGTTGCTCTACCCGGCACCGGCCTGGGAGCCGGTGCGCGACCGGGTGCTGGCGGTGTCGAGCCTGGACGCGCAATCCGCCCTGCTGCGCCGTCTGCTGGTGGGGAATGCCATCGATACTGAAATGGATGCTGCTGGTCGTCTGCTGGTGACGCCAGAGCTGCGGCGTTATGCCAGTCTGGAAAAGGAAATCTGGCTGGTGGGTCAGGGGTCGCATTTTGAAATCTGGAGCGAGGCCGGTTGGCAGGCGCAGCAGGATGCGATTTTTGCCTTGGGCGACAAGCTGTTGCCGCCCGGGCTGGAAAATTTGGCGCTGTGAGTGACCGTGAGCCGGAAGCAGGCTGAGCCGGGCGCGGTGGAGGGTGCTGGGTGCCATACCACCGTGTTGTTGCAGGAGGCAGTCGAGGGGTTGGCGGTGCGTGCGGACGGGGTGTATGTGGATGCAACCTTTGGTCGGGGCGGGCACAGCCGGGAGATTCTGGCGCGGCTGGGGCCGCAGGGTCGGTTGCTGGCACTGGATCGTGATCCGGCGGCCATTGCCGCTGGCCAGGCGTTGCAGGCAGCGGAGCCGCGGCTGGTGTTGCGTCATGCCTGGTTTGGCCAGGTCGGGGCGGTGCTGGATGCGCTGGGTGTGGGGCAGGTCGATGGGATGCTGATGGATATTGGCGTTTCGTCACCGCAGCTGGATGAGGCGGCGCGGGGATTCAGTTTTCGTTTCGACGCGCCGTTGGACATGCGCATGGATACGAGTCGTGGCGTGACAGCGGCAGAGTGGCTGGAGCGGGCAGATCAACGGGATATTGAAAGGGTTATCAGGGACTATGGCGAAGAACGGTTTGCTCATGCGATTGCAAAGGCGGTTGTGGCTGCTCGGGCCGAGTGCCGTATTACAACCACTCGACAATTTGCCGCGCTCGTGGAGAAGGTCGTCCGCACGCGCGAGCCGGGTCAGCATCCGGCGACCCGTAGCTTTCAGGCACTCCGGATACACATCAATCAGGAACTCGAGGAATTATCGCTAGCCCTGCCGCAGTGCGCGTCACGTCTGGCCCCTGGGGGACGTATGGTGGTCATCAGTTTTCATTCGCTCGAAGATCGGATCGTCAAGCGTTTCATGCGCGACGAGTCGCAGCCGCCCCATCTGCCGTCACGTCTGCCGGTACGTGCTGCTGATCTGCCAGCACCCCGGATGCGTCTGGTGGGTAAGCCGGTGTTTCCAGGCACGACTGAGGTGGCGGCCAATCCGCGTGCCCGCAGTGCCGTGATGCGGGTGGCAGAACGTCTGGTGGGGAGTGGGGTGTGATGGGGTGTTTGGCGTACCCGGGGCGGCCGGGAAGATCGTGGGGTGGTTGCTCTTTGTTCTTTGAGGTGCTGGATCCGTGCTGCGTCTGAATCTGATCCTGCTGCTCATTGCTGTGGTCTGTGCCATCAGTACGGTGACGGCGAACCATCGCGCCCGCAAGCTGGTGACGACCATCGAGCGGGAGCAGGCGCGCATGCAGGAGCTGGATGTCGAATGGGGGCAGTTGCAGCTGGAGCAAAGTACCTGGGCCAGCCATGCCCGGATCGAGTCGATCGCCCGGGGCAAGTTGCAGATGCGGCCGCCGCTGCCGGCTCAGGTGGTGACCATCGAAGCAGTGGTACCGGGGCGTGCCCGTGGCCGTGACGTTAAGGCGGCGACTCCGTGAAATTTGTCCGCAGCCCCGTCCTGTCCGAAACCCTGCCGTTGTGGCGATCCCGTTTCGTCCTGCTGGCCTTGCTGGCCGGCTTTTGCTTGCTGGTCGGCTGGTCAGTGTATCTACAAGGGGTCAACAGCGACTTCCTGCAGGAGAAGGGGGCTTCGCGTTATTCCCGGGTCATCACCATTCCGGCAACACGTGGGCGCATTCAGGATCGGCATGGCGAGGTGCTGGCCATCTCGACGCCGGTCAAGGCTATCTGTGCCCTGCCGGATAGTGCCCAGCTGCAGCCGGCACAAACCCGTGCCCTGGCGGGCTTGCTGGAGATGGATGTGCGTGATCTGAACCGCAAACTGGCCAGTGATCGTGATTTTGTCTATCTCAAGCGCCAGGTAGTGCCCGACGTGGCAGAGCGGATTGCCGCCTTGCATTTGCCGGGCATCAGCGAGCTGCATGAGTATCGCCGTTACTATCCGGCAGCAGATGTGACGGCGCATCTGGTGGGGTTTACCGATGCTGAGGATGTCGGTCAGGAAGGGGTTGAGCTGGCCTTTCAGGACAAGTTGGTGGGCAAGCCGGGCAGTCGGCGGGTCATCAAGGATCGGCGCGGACAGATCGTCGAAGATGTCGAAAGCATCCGTAAGCCGCGCGATGGCATGGACATCACGTTGTCCATCGATTCCAAGATCCAGTACCTGACTTATGCCAGCCTGCGCCAGGCCGTGACCGACAACAAGGTCAAGGGAGGCGGGGCGGTGGTGCTCGATGCCAAGACGGGCGAGATTCTGGCACTGGTGAATTTCCCGACCTACAACCCGAACAACAGGGTGCGGCTGGCCGGTGGGCAGCTGCGCAACCGCGCCCTGACCGATACTTTCGAGCCGGGCTCGACGATGAAGCCGTTTACGGCCGGGCTGGCGCTGGAGAAGGGGAAATTCCGGCCAGACACCATGATCCAGACCGCACCGGGTTATCTCACCATCGGCAGTGCAACCATCCACGATGCCCACGTGCATGGCATGTTGTCGGTGGCTCAGGTGATCCAGAAATCTTCCAACGTGGGCTCGGTGAAAATGGCCCTGACCTTTCCGCCGCAGGAAATGTGGGACATGTTCAATGCGCTCGGCTTTGGCTCGCCGCTCAGGCTGGGCTTTCCTGGAGAAGTGGGTGGGCGGCTGCGGCCAGCCAAGAACTGGCGGCCGATCGAACAGGCCACCATGGCCTATGGTTATGGCATTTCCGTGACGTTGATGCAGCTGGCACATTCCTATCTGGCTTTTGCTCGCGATGGTGATCTGGTGCCGCTTTCCCTGCTGCGTCTGGACGCCCCGCCACCGACCGGGCGGCAGGTGTTTTCGGCGCAGACGGCGCGTGAGGTGCGGGCCATGCTGGAGCTGGTGGTGCAGCCTGGCGGGACGGCCACCAAGGCGCAGGTGCCGGGTTATCGGGTGGGTGGCAAGACGGGGACGGCGCACAAGATCGATGGTCGTTCCTACGTCAATAAATATGTAGCGTCCTTCGTCGGGCTGGCGCCAGCCTCCGATCCGCGTCTGGTCGTGGCGGTCATGGTCGATGAACCGACGGGTGGCTCCTATTACGGTGGTGATGTGGCCGCTCCGGTGTTTGCCCGCATCATGGCGGGCAGTTTGCGCAGCCTGGGTGTTTCCCCGGATGCGCCTCTCAATCAACCTGCCGCCATCAGCGCGCCCCCGGTACAGGAGAGCATGTGAACAACGCTGCCGAAATTCTTGCCGAACTGCGTCGTCAGGGGGTGGCTCCCTGCGGTATCCGCGCGGATTCGCGGCGTATCGGGCCGGATGAGGTATTCGTGGCCTTGCCGGGCGCACGCAGCGATGGCCGGGCGCATATTGCCGAAGCGGTGGCACAGGGCGCGGTGGCCGTGCTCTGGGAACGCGAGGGCGCTGACGTGGACGTGGATGCGGATGCGGATAGTTATCGCACGCAGCTGGCCGGTGTGCCCAGCATGGCGGTGACGAACCTGAAGGCCGTGGTGGGGGCGCTGGCGGATGAGATTTATGGCCAGCCTTCCGGGGCGCTGTGGGTGTGCGGCATCACCGGCACCAATGGCAAGACTTCCGTCAGCCAGTGGATCGCCCAGGCACTGAACCATGCAGGCCGTTGCTGCGGAGTCATCGGCACGCTGGGCAATGGTTTGCCGGGTGCCTTGCAGGCCAGCGCCAACACCACGCCTGATGCCCCCAGCATCCATGCCGAGCTGGCCGGGATGCGGGCAGCGGGGGCAGATGCCTGTGCCATGGAGGTGTCCTCGATCGGACTCGACCAGCGGCGGGTCGATGCCGTGCATTTCGATACCGTGGTGCTGACCAATCTGACCCGTGACCATCTCGACTATCACGGCAACATGATCGACTACGCCACGGCCAAGGCGCGCTTGTTCGATCTGCCGGGCATCCGCACGGCGGTGCTCAATCTCGATGATCCACTGGGGCCGGTACTGGCCGGCCATCTGGCCGGGCGTGGAGTGCGCCGCATCGGCTATACGCTGGAAGAAAATAGTCCGCATGCCGGCTGTGTCGATGAAGTGCTGTCTGTCCGTGCGCTGAATATCGGCGGGCAGGGTCTGCGCCTGACGGTCGTGACGGCGCATGGTGAGTTTGTCATCGACTCGGCGCTGCTTGGGCGCTTCAATGCCGCCAATCTGCTGGCGGTCTTCGGTGCGCTGCTGGGAGCGGGGCTGGCGCCCGGGGGAATCGTCGCGGCTCTGGGTTGTCTGACGCCACCGCCGGGACGCATGCAGATCGTGCCGGCCGGAGCTGCAGATGGCGCCGCAGATGAGACACCCTTGCCGGTGGTCGATTATGCCCACACTCCGGATGCCCTGGAGCAGGCACTGCGTACCTTGCGGGAAGTGGCCACGGCACGGGGTGGTCGCTTGTTTTGTGTCTTTGGTTGTGGCGGGGAGCGGGATCCGGGCAAGCGTCCATTGATGGGGCGCACGGCCGAGCGTCTGGCCGATGTCGTGATCGTGACCAGCGACAATCCGCGTGGCGAAGCGCCGCCGGCCATTTTCCATGACATCCTGTCCGGCATGCGGCCGGGGGTGCCGGTCGAGGCCGATCGTGCCGCCGCCATCCAGCAGGCGCTACAACGGATGCAGGCGGCAGATGTGCTGCTGATTGCCGGCAAGGGGCACGAGGCTTATCAGGAGATTGCCGGGCAGCGGTTGCCGTTTTCCGATCTCGAGCAGACGCAAGTTGCGCTATTGGCTTGGCAGACGCGCGGCAGCATGATGAGCTTGCAGGCCGCAGCAGCGGCATGTGCCGGCCGGTTGATCGAGGCGAACACCACCGGGGCGTATCGTTTCAGCGGGGTGTCGACGGATACGCGCAGCATCGCGCCCGGGGATTTGTTCGTCGCCCTGCGGGGAGCGACGTTTGATGGCCATGATTTCGTCGAGGCGGCGCTGGCGCAGGGTGCCGCCGGGGTGCTGGTCGATGAGGGCTGGCTGGCCGCGCAGCCGCGTGCCGTTCATGGCTGGCCGCTGTTGGTGGTGGCCGAGACGCGCCACGCTCTCGGGCAACTGGCGGCGGCCTGGCGGCGGCGCTTCGAGCTGCCGCTGATTGGGGTGACCGGCAGCAATGGCAAAACGACGGTCAAGGAAATGTGCGCCGCCATTTTGCGGGCCCAGGCACAGCGCGAGGGTTTCGATCCGGCGACAGCAGTACTGGCAACAGTGGGCAATCTGAACAATGACATCGGCCTGCCGCTGATGTTGTTGCGCCTGCGTACTCACCATCGTGCGGCAGTGATCGAGATGGGCATGAACCATCCGGGCGAGATCGATATCCTGACGCGTATTGCCGCGCCGACCGTGGCTCTGGTGAATAACGCCCAGCGGGCGCACCTCGAAGGTCTGGGCAGCTTGGCGGCGGTGGCGCGTGCCAAGGGTGAAATCTTTGCCGGCCTGCTGCCTGGCGGCGTTGCCGTGTTCAACGCGGAGGATGGACATGCCGCACTGTGGCGCGAATTGGCACAGCAGGTGGGTGTGACGCGCCTGGTGGATTTTGGTCTGGCGGTGGATGAGATTCAGGCAGACATCCGTGCGACTTGTCAGCCGTTGCGCTATGGCAGTCGCATCGAGCTGAAAACGCCACAGGGTGCGGCCAGCATCGAGTTGCAGGTTCCCGGGCTGCACAATGTCCGCAATGCGCTGGCCGCTGCCGCGGCAACGCTGGCCGCTGGTGCCTGTCTTGCCGATGTGGCCAGCGGACTGGCAGCCTATGCGGGGGTCAAGGGTCGTTTGCAGCGGCGCAATGGCGAGGCCGGCGCACTGGTCATCGATGACAGTTATAACGCCAACCCCGATTCGATGCGGGCGGCCATCGACGTGCTGGCAGCCTTGCCGGGTCGCAGGATATTCGTCCTTGGCGACATGGGTGAGGTGGGAGAACGCAGCGGCCAGTTTCATGATGAGATTGGTGGCTACGCCAAGAGCATGGGGGTCGATTGCCTGCTGGCGCTGGGTGAGCATGCGGCGGCTGCCGTGCGTAATTTTGGTGCCGGAGCGACGCACTTCAAGAGTGTCGAGGCACTGGTCGGAGCTTTGCGTCCGCTGCTCGATGCGCAGACCACGGTGCTGGTCAAGGGCTCGCGCTTCATGAAGATGGAGCGGGTGGCCGATGCCATCAGTCAGGCGGCTGCCCCGGTATCTGTCAGGGCGGGGGATATTTGATGACGGGACGTTCAGTGATCCATCACGATACATGGGAGGCGCAGCATGTTGCTTGAATTGAGCCTGTGGCTGGCCAAAGACATTCATGCCTTCAATGTGGTTGGCTACATCACTTTGCGTGCGGTGCTGGCATCGATGACGGCGCTGCTCATTTCGTTTGTCTTTGGCCCGCCGGTGATCCGCTGGTTGACAGCCAAAAAGATCGGCCAGTCGGTGCGTGATGACGGCCCGCAAACTCATCTGGTCAAGGCCGGTACGCCGACCATGGGGGGCGCCCTGATCCTGTTGGCGATGGCCGTGTCCACCCTGCTGTGGTCGGATCTGTCGAACCGTTTTGTCTGGATCGTGTTGCTGGTGACGCTGGGCTTTGGTGCCGTCGGCTGGGTGGACGACTGGCGCAAGGTGGTGCATCGCAATCCAAAAGGGCTGTCGGCACGCGCCAAGTTTTTTTGGCAATCGGTGATTGCTGCTGTGGCGGCGGTGTTTTTGGCTTTTGCCGTGGCTGCACCAGACAACAGTCGGCTGGTCGATCTGTTCATGGCCTGGGTGCAGGGTGGTTTCGACATGGCGTTGCCGGAAAAGGCCGCGCTGATCGTACCGTTCTTCAAGAGTGTCAGTTATCCGCTGGGGGTGTTTGGTTTCATGATCCTCAGTTACCTGGTGATTGTCGGTTCGAGCAATGCTGTCAACCTGACCGATGGCCTGGATGGTCTGGCCATCATGCCGACCGTCATGGTGGGCGCAGGGCTGGGTATCTTTGCTTATGTCGCCGGTCATGCCGTGATCTCGAAATACCTGTTTCTGCCCTACATTCCGGGGGCTGGTGAGCTGTGTGTGTTCTGCGGTGCGCTGGCCGGTGCCGGGCTGGGCTTTCTCTGGTTTAACGCTTACCCGGCTGAAGTATTCATGGGCGATGTCGGCGCACTGGCGCTGGGTGCAGCCCTGGGGACGGTGGCCATCATCGTGCGCCAGGAAATCGTGCTGTTCATCATGGGCGGGGTATTCGTTGCCGAAACCGTTTCGGTGATGCTGCAAGTCGGCTATTTCAAGTGGAGTGGCGGCAAGCGCATTTTCCGCATGGCACCGCTGCATCATCATTTCGAGCTGGGTGGCTGGAAGGAAACGCAGGTGGTGGTGCGTTTCTGGATCATCACCATCATGCTGGTGCTGTTTGGTCTGTCCACCCTGAAGATCCGCTGAACGGGACGTTGAATACGCGATGTCATTGAACGGTTTGCATGTGCTGATTCTGGGGCTGGGCGAATCCGGCCTGGCGATGGCACGCTGGTGTGCGCGTCAGGGGGCGCGGCTGCGTGTGGCCGACACCCGCGCCACGCCGCCGGGTCTGGCGCAGTTGCAGGCCACCCTGCCGGCCGCCGAGTTTGTCAGTGGTGCTTTCGACAAGGCCTTGCTGTCGGGCATCGACCTGCTGGCCATTTCACCTGGCCTGTCGGCCGGGCAGATGGTGGTGTTCGAAGCGTGTGCCCGTGGCATCCGGGTGGCCGGTGAAATCGAGCTGTTTGCTGAGGCGCTGCGGGATCTTGGCGTGCGTGAGCGCTGCAAGGTCATCGCCATCACCGGCACCAATGGCAAGACCACGACAACCGCGCTGACAGCGCACCTGTGTGCGGCTGCCGGGCGCGATGTCGCGCTAGGCGGCAACATTTCTCCGGCGGCACTGGATGCCCTGATGGCGCGGCTGGATGCTGGTCAGCTGCCGGAAATCTGGGTGCTCGAACTGTCGAGCTTCCAGCTGGAAACCATGGAAACGCTGCATCCCGACGCGGCGGCGGTGCTCAATGTCAGTGATGATCATCTCGATCGTTACATCGATCTGGAGGAGTACGCCAGTGCCAAGGCACGCATCCTGGCGGGGTGCGGGGTGCAGGTGCTCAATCGCCAGGATGCCCGTGTGCGGCGCATGGCGCTGGCTGATCGACGGTTGTTCAGCTTCGGCCTGGACGCTCCGGGGGATGTCGAGGATTTTGGCTTGCGGCAGCGAAAGGATGGCGCAGGCGGCCTGTGGCTGGTGCAGGGTGAGCAGTTCCTGTTGCCGATGGCGCAGCTGCCCATCCCGGGCTTGCACAATGCAGCGAATGCCCTGGCTGCCCTGGCTTTGTGTCATGCCCTGGGGTTACCTTTGTCTCGTCTGGTGAGCGGGCTGCAAACGTTCAAGGGTCTGCCGCATCGTGTCGAATTCGTGGCCGAGTCCGAGGGTGTGCGTTATTACGATGACTCCAAGGGTACCAATGTTGGTGCTTCCATTGCCGGTCTGGGTGGGCTGGGTGGGCAGATGATCGCTGCCAGCGCGGCAGAGGCTGCACCCAGAGTGGTGCTGATCGCCGGCGGCGATGGCAAGGGGCAGGATTTTTCGCCGTTAGCCCAGACCGTGGCGGAATACGCCAGGGCGGTGGTGCTGATCGGCCGTGATGCTGCGCTCATCGCAACTGCCTTGCAGGATTGCGGGGTGCCCCTGCGCCAGGCGGGCTCGATGATGCAGGCGGTGGCTCTGGCTGCGGCAGAGGCCCGGCCGGGAGATGCCGTGCTGCTGTCACCGGCCTGCGCCAGTTTCGACATGTACCGGAATTATGTCCATCGCGCCCAGGAGTTCATTGCGGCCGTAGCGGCCCTGATGCTGACGCGGCGCCAACAACGGGGGAATGATGCTGCGTAATCAGCCTGCGCTGCAGGAATACGATCCATTGCTGCTGTGGTCGGCACTGGCGCTGTTGATGATGGGGCTGGTGATGGTCTATTCCGCATCGATTGCCACCGCGGAAGGCAGCAAGTTCACCGGCTACCAGTCCAGCTATTTTCTCATTCGCCATTGTGTTTTCTTGGGAGTTGGCCTGATTGCCGCCGGGGTGGTGTATCAGATGCCGCTGCGCTTCTGGCAGGAGTCGGCACCGTGGTTGTTCGTTGGCGGCATCCTGCTGCTGATCCTGGTGCTGATCCCGCATGTCGGCCGTTCCGTCAATGGTTCGCAGCGCTGGTTGCCGCTGGGCCTCATCAACCTGCAGCCTTCCGAGCTGATGAAACTGTTTGCCGTGATTTATGCCGCGGATTACACCTCGCGCAAGCTGGCCGACATGGGTTCGTTCCTGCGGGG
>JAGOSV010000123.1 GCA_018062105.1 Sterolibacterium sp.
TGACTGGCATGGCGATGCCATCGAAACCGATGCCATAACAACGGATGGACCAACCAATACTCCACCGACCTTCACGGTATCGGTGACACCTTCCAACAAGTTTTATTACAACGATTTTGGCAAGGTGAAATTCACGGCGACCAACACCGTGGTGGACAAGACCTTCACCGATACTGTGAGTGGCGACAAGACCGGTGGTGATTGTGATACGGGTTCACCGTACAGCAATGTAGCGAATGCCGGTAGTGGCTGGAAATATGGCTGTTATATTGGCAGCCCGGTGCCGGCGGTTACAGAGACGGCGCGCTTCCGGCCCTACCGGTATGTGTTGACGTCTACGCTGACATCAGCAGGGGCTTGTGGCTTTACTTACGTGGGAACCAACTTTGGCGGTGGCAGTTTCGTGCTGGAGGCGCAAAGTGCCGCGAATACCGTGCTGAAGCGGTTGAACTCGACACTCTCGCCACCCGATGCGCCGACCTTTGTTGCCAAGACCTACAATGGTTCGACGGTCGTGACAGATGCCCCTTTCAGTCCGGCCTTGCCTTCTCAGGTGTGGACGGCTGGCAAGTATGAGGTTCCCAGTTTTGCCGGCACCCAGGTGACACGTTCCACGCCGATTGGTCATTATGATGAGTTCAAGGTGGGAGCCATCGTAACCAACAATCCCAATACCGATCTGGTGCAGTTTGCGCTGTGTTATGACGGTGCGGGGCATAACGGAACCATCACTGGTGGTGGCACCAACGTCACCACCTGTGTCCCGGCAGCCGAGTCTGCAACCAAACTGCGTTTTGGCATGATCAAGCTGGACAATGCCTATGGCACCCAGCAGTTGCCGCTGGATCTGAAGGCCACGATCTATTACTGGCAGAAGGTGGGGAGTAATACCAACTGGGTACCCAATACTTTGGATGATTGCACTACGCTCAAGCCGGCCAATACCTTGGCGTATGGCAATCTGAAGGGGGGAATATCGCTGAGTCAGCTGTACACCACCACCATGAGTAACGGTGGGGTGGCGAAGTCCGGTGAGGTTCTGGTACGCTTCCAGCCTCCCGGCTCGGGGGCTTCGGGTAGCTACGATGTGGCGCTGAATCTGGGTTCGGTGGCAGGGATTGGCAGTGACTCCTGTCTGTGGACGTTGCCGGCACTACCTCCCAAGGATTCGACGGATTTCAACAATCTTGCCCATCTCAAGGGGAACTGGTGTGGTAGTGCCTATAACAAGTCGCCCGCTGCACGGGTGACCTTCGGTGCGGCCAAGGCACCATTCATCTACCGGCGTGAGAAGTATTGAGGATCGTTCGGCGCCCCCTCCGGATCGTGATTACGATGCTGCTTCGGAGGGGGCGGTAGAGGGTGGACGACGGGTCTTGATGCCCGGCCTCTTTAGATTGCCCCGCTTTGCCGGGGCAATTTTTATGGTGCGATTCCTGCGATTTCCGTGATTCCCGGGTTAGGAGGCTTCCTGCGCCCAGATTGATTGGAGCGTGCGCCAGTCCTGGATATCGAGGCTGAGCCGGATGAGCCTGACCTCGGTGCCATTCCTGCGTGCATGGACTTCCGTGGCTACGGCTTGCATGCCGCAGCGCCGATTGACCCGGGCGGCGTGACGATTGCCGGCGATGTAGGCGGTATGGATGCGTTGCAGCCCGAGCCGGGTGTACAGGTAGTGCCCGATGGCACGAACGGCATCGACGGCGATGTCCTGCCGGTGAGGATTGTCGATATGCTGCAGGACAGCCTGTGTGTCGATCATCAGACGTCCGATTTCGGCTTCACGGCGTTCTATATCCAGTTGATTCCAGCCGGCGAAGCCTAAGAGTGCGCCTGTGGGTGATTCGATGCGCAGCAGGGCTTCTGTTGGAAAGTGCATGGTCTGCAACCACTGGATGACCTGATCGGTGGTAACGGTATCGTCGTTCAGGAAGCAGTGGCGTGCGGCATTTCGCAGCCGGGCGATCGTGGCAGCATCCTCAAGGCGTGCTGTTGCCAGCCGGACGTAACGGCCATCATAGGCAGCCGGGAAGCCGGACGGGAGGCTGTTCATTTCGGGAGGTTTGAGGTGATGTGTTCTGGCTTGGTCATGAGGCCGGGTATCGAGGCGGGGAAGTTGAGCAGGATAGAACGTTGAGGATTCGTTTCCGGTCTGTTTCAGTCAGGGCCAGATGCAGGGGCAGGGTGAGGATTTCTTTGGCGGCACGTTCGGCAGCGGGGCAGGGGTCTTGCTGCCACAGGGGATGGGCCGAGAGTGCAGGGTAGTGCACGCTGGTCGAGATTCCGACGGCAGCCAGTGTCTGGCGCAGTGCATCGCGCTGGTCTGCAGCAGTACGCACGAGGTACATCAGGCAGCTGTCGGCAGGGATGTTGCGGGGCAATGGGTGCAGGGGTGGCTGGCAGCCCGGGGAAGATTGCCGGGCAGTACAGGCATGGTCGTAGTCCTGTGCCATGTTCTGGCGTTGATGCCGGGTGCCGGGCAGGTGATCCAGCCCATGCAGGGCCAGCGTTGCGGCGATGTCGTTGAGCCGCAGCTTGAGCCCACCGCGCTGGCCGAACTGGTAATCACGGTGAATGGGGGTGGCGCAGCGTTGTGGCGTGTCGATCTGTAGCCCGCCGTTCGACAGCTCACGCGCAGCCTCTTCCAATACCGGATCCGCGCACCAGAGCAGTCCGCCTTCACCGGCCGGAGCTTCCTTGACGGCGTTGAAGCTGTAACAGGCAAGCCGGCCGGCGGGTGCGGGATCAGTGGGCAGGGGAAGGCGGTGGGCAGCATCTTCGATCAGGGTGCAGCCATGCGCTTGGCACAGGCTGGCCAGGGATGAGCAGTCGGCCTGCTGGCCGTAGAGGTGCACGGCCACGACAGCACGGGTGCGCTGGTTCAGACGTGGGCGCAGGGTTGCCGGGGTCAGCAGCAGCGTTTCGGGATCGACATCGGCAATGCGTATCCGCCACCCTGCCCAGTGAAAGGCCATGGCAGTCGAGATGAAGGTCATGGCGGGGATGATGACTTCATCTTCAGGTTGGTGAGGAATCAGCAGGGCGGCCAGGTGCAGTGCCGAAGTACAAGAGCTGGTTGCCAGCGCCCAGCCACCACGGTCTTGCGTGAAGCGGTGTTCCAGCGCCCGGCAACGTGGCCCGTAGCCGACCCAGCCTTCCCGCATGCAGTCAGCGGCGGCAGCGATGGCAGCGTCACTCAGCAGCGTGCGGGATACTGGTATCACTGAATTCATTGAGTTCATTGAATCCATGCATCAGCCTCGGGTTCGTCATTAATTGTGTGCAGCCGTAACCATGAAGGATGTTGCAGGTCGTCCGGCACACCAGGTATGCCACATGGTGCGTAGTGCCTGTTCCAGCATCATACTCAAGTGAGCAGGGTGACAGGTGGTATGGTGCTGGATGCGTTCACGCAAGCCGGCACGGATCAAGGACAATTTATGGATCCGCTGGCTCCAGCGGTGGCCGGTTTGAACGAAATCATCGTGATCGGTGGCAATGAACTCGTCCAGACCAAAATGTCGTTGCCAGGCAGCACCGGCTCTGGAGGTTATTCTGGCTCCGGCAATGGTCAGTGTGGGAACACCCATCCACAAGGCATCCCCGGCGGTGGCGCTGCCGTTGTAGGGGAAGGTGTCGAGGCAGAGGTCTACTTGATGATGTTGCGCCAGATATTCTTTTTTTGATGTTCGTGGCAGCAGGGTCAGGCGGTCGGGTGATATGTCTTCTTCCTGGAACCAGGAGAGGATTCTGTTGCGGGTTGCATCATCCGTCATGGCGCCCAGCACCATGCGGGCATCTGGTACGGCGCGCAGCAATCGCGCCCAGAGTGTGATGACGTTACGCTGGATTTTGTTGGGACGGTTGAAACTGCCGAAGGTGAAATGTCCGTTTGCCGTGGCGGGCAGGGGCGATAACGGAGGGGCTTGCTCATTCATCAGGAAGGGCAGGGTCGTAGGCAGGTAAACAATTTTCTCGGTGAAAAGATGGTCACAACTGCCGGGCGGCAGGAAGAAGCGGTCGGCCAGAAAGTAATCCATGCTGGAAAGGCCGGTCGTGCCGGGGTAGCCGATCCAGCTGGCCTGAATGGGGGCAGGACAACGGGCGAAGCAGAGCAGGCGGTT
>JAGOSV010000063.1 GCA_018062105.1 Sterolibacterium sp.
TGGCGGCGCGCGGTGCCCGCATCGGCGTGCTGATGGGCTCGGCGTACATCACGACGCATGAGGCGGTGCGTTGCGGAGCCGTCAATGCTCATTTCCAGAAGAAGGTGCTCGAAGATTCGGACACAGTCTTGCTGGAGACAGCGCCTGGCCATGCCACGCGCTGCCTGCGTTCTGGCTTCGTCGATCAGTTCAATGCCGAAAAACAGCGTCTGCAGGCGGCCGGACAGGACCTGCAAAGCGTCTGGTCAGCACTCGAAAATCTCAACGTGGGACGCCTGCGGATTGCCGCCAAAGGGGTGCGCCGCGAAGGGGATAAGCTGGTCAAGGTCAATGCCAAAGGCCAGGCGGCCGAGGGTATGTACATGATCGGTCAGCTGGTGGCACTGCGCCATGCCGCAGTCTCCATGCTTGAACTGCATCGCGGGGTCAGTAGCGGGGCGCTGGCACGGCTCGGGCAATGTGTGCCACCGGCCTTGCCGAAGGCGGCGCAGGCCGAGCCGGTGGCAGTGGTGGGTATGTCGTGTATCTATCCGGGTTCGCCGGATCTGGAGAGTTACTGGGCCAATATCGTCGAAGGACGCAATCTGGTCGGCGAGGTGCCGGCAGATCGCTGGAATGTCGATTTGTATTATCAGGCCGGGGTGGCCGGGCGCGGCAAGACGCCGAGCAAGTGGGGCGGCTTCATCGACGAAATCCCTTTCGATCCCTTGCGTTACGGCATTCCGCCGCAGTCGCTGGCGGCCATCGAGCCGGTGCAGCTGCTGAGTCTGGAAGTGGCCAGCCGCGCCTTGCAGGATGCCGGCTATGGCGAGGGGGCGCGGTATTTCGACCGCGAGAAGGTGTCGGTGATTTTTGGTGCTGAATCCGGTATGGATTTGTCGAATGCCTACGTCTTTCGCAACAGCTATGCCCAGTATCTGGGCGAGATGCCGGCCGAGCTCGATGCTGTGCTGCCGGATCTGACCGAGGATTCTTTCCCCGGGGTGCTGGTGAATGTCATTTCCGGGCGCATCGCCAATCGTCTGGGGCTGGGCGGCGTCAATTATTCCGTCGATGCTGCCTGTGCCAGTTCGCTGACGGCGATCGAGGTGGCGGTCAAGGAGCTGCGTAGTGGCAGCAGCGACATGGTGCTGGCCGGTGGCGCGGACTTCCACAACAGCATCAACGATTTCCTCATGTTTGCCAGCGTCAAGGCGTTGTCACCGAGCGGTTCGTGCCGCTCTTTTGATGACGCCGCCGACGGCATCTGTCTGGGCGAAGGGGTCGGGGTCGTGGTGTTGAAACGCCTGTCCGATGCTCAGCGCGATGGTGACCGGGTTTATGCCGTCATCAATGGTATCGCCGGCTCCAGCGATGGTAAGGGGCTGGGTTTGACCGCCCCGCGCAAGGAAGGGCAGAAGCGGGCACTCGAACGCGCTTACTGGCAGGCCGGGGTGCTGCCGGGGGCAGTCGGGCTGGTCGAGGCGCATGGTACGGGAACGGTCGTCGGGGATCGTACCGAGCTGCAGACGCTGACAGAAATCTATAACGCTGGCGGGGCGTTACCATTGGCCGCCGGGTTGGGTTCGGTCAAGAGCCAGATCGGTCACACCAAGTGTGCGGCCGGGATCGCCGGCTTCATCAAGATCGCCAAGGCGCTGTACCATCGGGTGTTACCGCCGACCATTGGCATTGAAAAACCCAATGCCGGCTACGATGTGGCCCACAGCCCGTTCAGGCTGAATGCAACGGCGCAGCCCTGGCCGGCCGCACGCGCTCACGCGGCGGTCAGCGCCTTTGGTTTCGGCGGCACCAATTTTCATGCCGTGCTGTCATCTTGTCGGCCCGAAGGTGCGCCACAGCCGGCCGGGCTGGCACGCTGGCCGGCCGAGCTGTTCTTGTTCCGTGCCGAGACGTTCGAAGCAGCCGGCAAGCGGATGCAGCAACTGGCCCGCTTTCTGCGCGAGTCGGATACTTCTTTGCTGGCGTTGCGCGATCTGGCCTGGACGGTTGCCGGACAGGGCAGCGGGGCGGTGCAATGTGCCATCGTGGCGCGTGATGCTGGCGATCTGGTCTTCAAGCTGGAATGTGCCCATCTGCGTGAGAAGCAGGAAGGGGTGCATTACCGCCAGCACGAGATGCAGGGCAAGTTGGCCTTTGTTTTCCCCGGACAGGGCAGCCAGAGCCCGGGGATGCTGCAGGATATTTTTGTCGCCTTCCCGGCGCTGCAATCGGTGCTGGCACAAGGGGCGGCCTGGTGTGATCATCTGTTTCCGCCCACCGCATATGATCGGCAGACGCAGCAGGATCAGCAGCAGGCGATTACCGATACACGGGTGGCACAGCCGGTACTGGGCATGGCCGACAGCGCAATGGCGATGCTGCTGCAATCGCTGGGGATACAGCCCAACATGCTGGCGGGGCACAGCTATGGCGAACTGGTGGCGCTCAGCGTGGCCGGTACATTGGATCTTGCACAGCTGCTGCCGCTGAGCGCACAGCGTGGCCAGGCCATCTTGGCGGCGGCAGGTAAGGATGCCGGCCGTATGGCAGCGGTCAGCGCCGGTCATGCCGTACTTGCGCCCTTGTTTGATGCGGCCTCCGGTGTGATATTGGCCAATCAGAACAGCCCGTCCCAGACGGTGATTTCCGGATCGACGCCAGCCATCGAAGCGGCCTTGCGGATGCTCAAGGATCGCGGCATTGCCGCACGTCCCATCGAGGTCGCCTGTGCCTTTCATTCCCCGGTGGTGGCCGGGGCGGAGCAGGCTTTTGCCGAGGTGCTCGCCCCGCTCGACATGTCGGCACCGGCCATCCGCGTGTATTCCAACGTTACTACACAGCCCTATCCGCCAGAGGCCGCGCAGATCAAGCACCTGCTGGCCGCGCAGATCGTCAGCCCGGTGCGGTTTGTCGAGCAGATCGAGCAGATGTATGCCGATGGCGCGCGCATCTTCGTCGAGGTCGGTCCGGGCCGGGTGTTGACCGGGTTGATCCAGAAAATCCTGGCCGGTCGGCCGCATCGCACCATCGCCACCGACCAGAAGGGGCAGCCCGGTATTCCGGCACTGCTGGAAGCCGTTGGCCAGTTGGCGGTGCTGTTGCCACAGATCGATGCGACGCCGCTGTGGGCGGGTCGCTCGGTGGTGTCGCTGGACCTGGATAAGCCTTGCAAGCCGTCGGCGACGAGCTGGTTGATCAATGGTGCCCAGGCCCGTCCTCGCCAGGGAGAGCTGCCGCGCCATGCCGGCCGTCGCCTGACAGCACCGTTAGCGATCAGGGTTGGCAGCGTTTCGGGTGTTTCCGGTGTTCCGGGTGCTCCGGGTATTTTTGGGCACATGGAGGGGGCGCAGATTTTGTCGCAGGAGCCGGTCGATCAGGCAGTGTTCAGCTATCTCAACAACATGCGCGACCTCGTCCAAGCTCAGCGCGATGTCATGCTGGGGCTGCTGGGCGCACCGCTGGTCGAGGGAGCAGCGGCGATCCCTCGGGTTTCCACCGTGGCGCGTGCCGTGCAGGGGGCTTCTCTGCCTGCACCATCGTCGTCATCATCGATCTCTGTGGCTGGGAAGCCTGCGCCGGCCGTCCCGGCAGCCAATGTGCGCGATACCTTGCTGACCATCGTCAGCGAGCGCACAGGTTATCCGGCGGACATGCTCGACCCCGAGCTCGATCTCGAAGCCGATCTGTCGATCGACTCCATCAAGCGTATCGAGATCATGGGCGAATTGGCCGAGCGGATTGGTTTGCGCCGCCAACTGGGCGATCGGGCGGATGCCTTGCTGGAACAGTTGGCAGCGCAAAAAACCCTGCATGCCATCACGGCCTGGCTGCATGACAAGCTGCCATCTCTGGCGGCTGGTGCACCGGCCGCGCTGGCCGCCACGGCTGCTGCGGTGGCCACGGCATCTGTGCCGGCAGCGGACCAGCGGATGGCTGCCGCAGCTGCCGTAGCCGCTGCACGGCTGGATGCCCGGCAGGTATTGCTGGCCATCGTCAGCCAGCGCACGGGCTATCCCGAGGATGTGCTGGACCTCGATCTGGATCTGGAAGCGGACTTGTCCATCGACTCCATCAAGCGGCTGGAAATCGTCGGCGAGTTGGCCGAGAAGCTGGGGCTGCATTCCTTGTTGCAGGACAAGGACAGTGCCCTGGAGCATCTGGCTGCCCTCAAGAGCCTGCGCGCCATCGTGGATTGGCTGAAGCAGAATGCTGGTCATGAGGCGGATGAGGACGGTGCGGAAGCCGTAGATGCTACGGATGAGGATAGTGCCAGCGAGCCTCTGCCTTCTGAAGGTGTCGCCCAGGTTGGGCAGGGCAACGTGGCTGGCGCCACTCCCCATTCCCCTCTCACATCACTGGCTCTGAAGCGTTATGTGATGCGCAGTGCCGAGGCGCCGCAGGTTGTGGCGGGAACGAGCGCTTGTGCCGGCCGACATTTTCTCATCACCGATGATGGCATGGGGGTGGCCCGTAATCTAGCCAGCCGGCTGGAAGCACGCGGTGCGGTGGTACGGGTGATCGACTTTTCGGAGCACGCGGCCTGGCCGGAGAAACTCGATCAGATCGATGGTCTGGTGCATCTGTTTGGCCTGAGCAGCCAGGCACGGGTGCGGGATGTCAAACGTTTCTTTGCACTGGTGCGTGAGGCGCTGCTGCACAAGGCTTCCTGTCTGCTGGTGGCCAGTGGCATGGGCGGAAATTTTGGCTATTTCAGCGACGACGGCGCTGATGTGCCGGACGATTTTGGTCACGGTGCCGGGGTGGCCGGTATGCTGAAGACAGTCACCAAGGAATGGCCCGGGGTGCGGGTGCATTGTGTCGACCTCGACCTGGATGATCCGGCGGAGGACCTGGCCACCTATCTGGAAGTCGAACTGCTGGCCGACAATCCTTTGACTGAAGTGGCCTGGCGTGATGGCAGCCGGCATCAGATCGAGGTCGTGCCGGCCATCTTGCCGCCGGTCGGCCCGGTCGATCAGCTGGATCTCGATGGTAACAGCGTCGTGCTCATGACGGGCGGGGCGCGTGGCATCACGGCGCAGCTGGCGGTGGAGCTGGCGCGCCGTTATGGTTGCCAGCTGGAGCTGGTTGGCCGCTCTCCCTTGCCAAAAAATGGCGAGGATGCAGTACTGACCGGGGTAACGGAGACGAAGGCACTGCGTCAGGCCTTGATCCGGCTGCACCCTGACTGGAAACCGGCCGAAGTCGAAAAACAGGCAGCACATCTTCAGTCCGTGCGCGAAATCCGTCAGACCCTGGCAGCCATCGAGGCGGCTGGTGGGCGCGCCAGTTACAACGCCCTGGATGTGCGCGACATCGAGGTGTTCGGGGCATTCATCGAGGATATCTATCGTCGCCATGGCCGGCTCGATGGCGTCATTCATGGCGCGGGTGTCGTCGAGGACAAGTTGTTGCGTCACAAGACACCGGAAAGTTTTCAGCGTGTCTTCGATACCAAGGTGCGTGGTGCGCTGATGCTCTACAAGCTGATCCGCGACGATGTACGTTTCGTCGTCTTCTTTTCCAGCGTGGCGGGGGCTTTTGGCAACAAGGGGCAGGTGGATTACGCCACGGCCAATGATGTTCTCGACAAGATTGCTCATGCTTTGCAGGGGCGCATCAAGGGACGCGTCCTGTCAGTGAATTGGGGGCCCTGGGCCGGGACGGGCATGGTCTCGCCCGAGCTGGAGCGCGAGTATGCCCGCAAGGGTATCGGCCTCATTCCGCTGGATGAGGGGGTGGATGCCCTGTTGCGGGAATTGCAGTTCGGCGTGAAGAAGGATACCCAGGTGGTGTTCATGTGCGCCACGCCCGAGAACATGGGCATGGCTTCCTGAGGAGGGACGGTGAACGCTTCGCCGACCCGCACGCCGATTGCCATCATCGGCATGGCCTGCATCTATCCTGGCGCACCGAATCTGGCGCGTTACTGGGACAACCTCCGTCAGGGGGTCGATGCCATCAGCGAGGTTCCCGAGCAGCGCTGGGCGCCGCTGTTCTATGACCCGGACTCGACGGAAGTCGATCGTTTTTATTGCCGGCGTGGCGGTTTTGTCGATGCCTATGCCGACTTTGATCCGCTCAAGTATGGGGTGATGCCCAAGGCGGCGGCATCCGCTGACCCCGATCAGCTGCTGAGTTTGCGCGTGGGGGTCGAGGCGCTGAATGATGCCGGTTATGCCACACGCGATTTTCCGCGCGACAAGACCGGGGTCATCATCGGCCGGGGCAATTACCTGAGTGCTGGCACCTTGCGTCTCGAACAGCATGTCCGGCAGGTGGCGCAGACCTTGCAGACCTTGCAGGACCTGATTCCGGGCATTTCACCGGAGCAGTTGCAGCAGGTGCGTGACCAGATGCGCAGCCGGCTGGATTATTACGGCCCGGATGTGGCGGTTGGCATGATTCCGAATCTGGTCGCTTCGCGTCTGGCCAACCGCCTCGATCTGCATGGCCCGGCCTATACCGTCGATGCAGCCTGCGCCAGCTCCCTGATCGCCCTTGAACAGGCTTGTGATGCGTTGCATGCCCGGCAGTGCGACATGATGCTGGTGGGCGGGCTGCACTTCACTCACGATCTGACCTTCTGGGCGACGTTTTGCCAGCTGGGTGCACTGTCACGCAGCCAGACAGTGCGCCCCTTTTCGGAAGATGCGGATGGCATTTTGGCGGGAGAAGGCATCGGCATGCTGGTGGTCAAGCGGCTGGCCGATGCCGAGCGTGATGGCGACCGTATTTATGCCGTGATTCATGGTGTGGCTTCGGCCAGCGACGGCCGCAGCAGCAGTTTGCTGGCACCTTCGGTGGATGGGCAACTGCTGGCCTTGCGCCGTGCCTGGCAGCAGACCACACTGGACCGTACGCAGATTGGTCTGATGGAAGCGCATGGTACGGGAACGCCGACTGGAGACCAGGCCGAGCTGCAGACGTTGAGGGAATTTTTTGGCACTGGCCCGGGCCGGCATGGCCAAGAGGAAGGTGCTGCGCGACCGGTGCTGGGGTCGGTCAAATCCATGATCGGGCACACCATGCCAGCGGCCGGGGTGGCCGGTGTCATCAAGGCAGCGCTGGCCATTCATCATGGTGTCCTGCTGCCGACGCTGCATTGTCAGAATCCTCACAGCCTGCTGACTCAGACGCGCTTTCGTGTTCTTCACGAGCAGGAGCCCTGGCCACTGGAGGACACGCAGCGCATTGCGGCCGTCAATGCTTTCGGTTTCGGTGGTATCAATGCCCATGTCGTATTGGCTGCGCCCCGGGGAGCGGCGGCACCGGTGAGTACGGCACAGGCTGGCAAGATTGTCTTGCCTCGGGTGGTGATGATCGCGACAGACAGCCAGGAGGACATGCTCGAACGCCTGCAGCACCAGCAATGGGATCACCAGGTTGGCCATGGGACATGGCGGTTGGCGATTGTCGAGCCGGATGATAAACGTCTCGATCTGGCGCGACGTATCGTCAGCAAGGGGCAGGCCTGGCACGGCCGTAACCAGATTTATTTTTCGGCTGATGCCCTGATGCGCGGAGGAGGCAAGCTGGCCTTCGTGTTCCCGGGTGTGGATAACAGCTTCGAGCCACAGGCGGCGGATGTGGCGGCATATTTTCATTTGCCGTTGTCGGAATATTGCCACCGTGAGGATCCGGCACAGGCCCTGTTCCGGGTGGTGCTGGGGCTCAATAAGTTCAATCATCTGATGTTTACCGTGCTGGGGCAGTTGGGTATCAAGGCAGATGGCATGGCGGGCCACAGCATCGGCGAATTTTCGGCGATGGCGGCCGGCGGCATGCTGTCGCAGGAGCGGGTCAATGCCGTGATGGGTGTGCTCGAGCAGGATCCCACCACCTTGCAGGTGCCCGATGTGATCTTCCTGGCGGCGGCTTGCAATGTGACGGTGGCGCAGACGGCCATCGACGGCCTGCCGGATATCTGCGTGTCACACGACAATTGCCCGCACCAGGTGATCCTGTGTGGCAAGGCGGCTGCCATCGATGTCGCGGCACAACGCTTGCTGGCCGCCAATGTGTTGAGCCAGCGTCTGCCGTTCGTGTCTGGCTTTCATTCACCGATGTTTGCCGGACACATGCAGCAGTATCGTGATTTTTATGCAGACACCGATCTGCATGAGCCGAACGTGCCCGTCTGGTCAGCGACATCCGGAGAGCTCTTTCCGGCTTCGATGGAAGAAAAGAAGCAGCTGGCGCTGGAGCACCTGATCCAGCCGGTGCACTTTCGTTCGCTGATCGAGAACATGTATGCCAAGGGTTTCCGGGTTTTTGTCCAGGTCGGGACGGGCAGCTTGGTCGGTTTCATCGAGGATACCCTGAAGGGACGTCCGCATCTGGCCATCAGCGCCAATGTCTCCAGGCGCAGCGGTGTGGCGCAGCTTTGTCATCTGCTGGCAGCGCTCTGGGTGGAGGGCGGACAACCGGACCTGTCGATGCTGGGACTGGCTTCAGAAGGGGGCGGGGCGGCTGGTTCAGCCAGCACGATCCGCCTGCGGCTCGGTGTCCCTTTGCTCAGGCTGGAGCAGGCGCTGGCCTTGCCGGTGGCCACGTTGAACGCAACGGATGCGATGGCCGTGATGAATGAGGAGGAGCACGATAGTGATGATCCTCTGCAGACGGCTTATTACCTGACTTTGCAGGCCATTCGTCAGGCTGGCCAGGACGTACAGGCGCTTTGGCGCCAGCGGCGGGGCTTGCCATTGGTGCCGTCTGCAAATGCGGGGGCGGGTGGGGATGTGAATGCCGCTGTGACTGTCTCCGATGCACTACCGGCCCGGTCGGTAGCACCATTCCGGCGCGTGGTGCGGCAGCGTCTCGACATCATGACGAATATTCCTTACGTCAACGATCACGAGCTTTATCCGCAGCGCCCGGGCTGGCCGGTGGCGGCAGACCGTCATCCGGTGGTGCCACTGACCATGGAGGTCATGCTGATCCGTGAAGCGATCGAGGCCGAGGTGCCTGGATTCGTGGTAACCCGCTTTCGGGAGGTGCATGCGTTCAACTGGCTGGTGGTGGATAAGCCGACGGACATCGATATCCGCATGGACATGCGGCAATATCCGGAAATCGAGGTGGAGATCGAAGGTTACATGAAGGCCAAGGTGACCATCGATGCCCATTATCCGGCATCAGCCAGTCGTTTCGAGAGCCAGCGCAGTGGGGTTTTTGAGCGTCGCTCGCAGCAGCGCACCATGACATTCGAGAACCCACGGGCAACTGCCATCGACGCCAAGCATCTTTACGAGGAACAATGGATGTTCCACGGGCCGGCCTATCAGGGGGTTGTCCAGCTGGGGCCGATTGCCGACAACGGCATCAGCGGGCGGTTGCGGGTGGCTTCTGGCAAGGGGGCGCTGCTCGACAACATGGGGCAGCTGGCGGGCTATTGGGTGATGGAGCAGGAGCGGGATTGTCTGGCCATGCCGATCAGCGTCGATCGGATCACTTTTTATGGCCCGCCCCCTGGGGTGGGTGAGGAATTCGATTGCCGGATATGGGTGCGCCATCTGGATGGGGTCAGCTGTGTGACCGATCAGCAGTTGATGAACGATCATGGTCAGGTGGTCATTACCATGGAGGGCTGGCAGACGCGACGTTATCAGATGGATCGCGACTTTTTCATGCAGACCCGCCAGGTGCAGCAAAAGCTGGTCAGTGAAACCCTGGAGGAAGGGGTGGTGCTGTTCCATGATCGTTATGACACTGCCATCGTGCGGGATTATCTGGCGCGGCGCTTCCTGAACCGCCCGGAGCGGGCCGATTACGAGGCGGCCTCACCACGCCGGCGCCGGCAGTGGTTGAATGGACGGGTGGCGGCAAAGGATGCTGTGCGTCAGTATCTGTGGAGCCGGCATGGCCACTTTGATCTCTACCCCAAGGAGCTGCACATCAGCAACAATGAGGCCGGCCAGCCCAGAGTGACCACACATGTGACGGCAGCATTTGCCGAGCCGTTGCAGCTGTCCATCGCCCACAAGGATTTGCTGGCGCTGGCGATGGTGGCGGAGCGATCGGTCGGGGTGGATATCGAAAAGATCGAGGCGCGCAGCGACGAATTCCTGCAGCTGGTCATGAGTGATGAGGAAATTTCCCGTCTGCCGCAGGGGGATCGTGATGTCTGGGTCACGCGGCTGTGGGTGGCCAAGGAGTCCGTGGCCAAGTGCAGTGGTCATGGGCTGGAGGGCAAGCCGCGGCAGTTCGTGTTGCAGGAAATTGCAGGCGAGCGGCTGCGTATCAATGAGCAATGGGTGGTCACCCACAGGAAGGGCGACTACATACTTGGATGGACCGTGTAATCATGACAGACAGTAAAGATCAGGTACTCGAACAGATCGTCGACATCATCCGCAAGACGGTGAATGAAGACTGGATCGAGGAGTTCGAGATCGATGCGCAGACCAGTTTCAATGATGATCTGGAGCTTGAGAGCATCGAGTTTGTCGGCATTGCCGAAAAAATCCAGGAACATTTTGGACAGCATGTCGGTTTCATCGAATGGCTCTCCAGCATGAAGATCGAACAGATCATCGCGCTGACGGTGGGGGATCTGGCGGATTTCGTGCGCACACATTTACGGGACTGAGCTGGCATGGCCCGCATCCTCATCACTGTGCCGCCGCTGACCGGGCATGTGAATCCGGCCCTGTCGGTGGCGGCCGAGCTCGAACGTAATGGTCATGAGGTACGTTGGGCAGTGCATGCGGCGCTGACCGGGGCGTTGCTTCCAGCGTCGGCCAGCATTCTTGATCTGCCGATCGAAACGGCGTTCATGGCGGGTTTGCAGGAAAAGTCGCAGAAGGTGCGGGGGCTGGCCAGCGTGCAGTTCCTTTACGAGGATTTTTGCGTACCCCTGGCGCGTCGTTCGCTGGCGCCGCTGGAACAGGTGGTGCGTACTTTTCAGCCGGACCTGATCCTCTGTGATCACCAGATGCTGGCGGGGGCCCTGGTGGCTCGCCGGTTACAGATTCCCTGGCTGTCGCTGGTGACGACCAGTGCTTCGATCTTGAAACTGTCGCATGTCGATGTGGTGGAAAAATGGGTGGTCGGGCAGCTGCGCGGCTTGCAGGATGACTATGGCTTGAGCGCGAGTGTGTCTTGTGAGCGTCCGGATTTTTCGCCCTATGGCGTGATCGTGTTTTCTTCGCCGGAGCTGGTGGGCGATCAGCATGAGCGTTTTGCGGCGACCTATCATTTCGTCGGGCCAGCATTTTCCCATCGGCCACAGAGCATCGAGTTCCCCTGGCAGCGGCTGGATCCGGCCGCACAGAAGGTGCTGGTGTCGCTGGGGACGGTCAGCCGTGATCGTGGCTTGCGTTTTTACGAGGTGTTGATCGAGGCGCTGGCCGGCCTGCCGTTGCAGGTGGTAATGGTCGGGCCGGAGACGCTGCGTGCGCAGGCACCGGAACATTTCATCATCCAGCCGCGTGTGCCGCAGCTGGAATTGTTGCCCCACATGACAGCCGTGGTCTGCCATGCGGGTCATAACACGGTCTGCGAGAGCCTGTCACACGGCCTGCCGTTGCTGGTGGCACCGATCCGTGATGATCAGCCGGTGATTGCTCAGCAGGTGGTCGATGCCGGCGCCGGGCTTTATTTGCGCTATGGCAAGGTGTCCGCAGCGGTGGCGCGCGAAACGATGCAGCGTCTGCTGGTTGAGCCATCATTCCGCCTGAATGCACAGCGACTGGCGGAATCCTTCCAGCGTCTGGGTGGGGCGCGGCAGGCTGCTCAGGTGGTCGAGCATTATCTGGCCAACCCGGTGCGGTCGCACTGAAAGCGGGGGCCATGGCCACACTCGAGATCAACGGGGTGCAACTGAATTGCCAGCAGCTTGGCGAGGGTCCGTTGCTGGTGATGTGTCATGGCCTGGTGTTTGGCAGCTTGGCAACCTGGTATTTCACGGCGGCGGCCCGGCTGGCGATGCGTTTCCGGGTGGTGCTCTACGACTTGCGCGGACATGGCAAGAGTACCGTGACCCCCAGTGGTTATGACCTCGACACCCTGGCGCAGGATTTGCGTGGGGTGATCGAGTATCACCGCCGGCAAGGTGATGAGGCCGGGGTGACGCTGGTTGGGCACAGCTACGGAGCTTTGGTTGCCCTCAATCATGCTGTGCAGTTTCCGGAGCAGGTGGCCCGGCTGGCGTTGGTGGATGCACCCTTGCCGGCGAACCGTTATGTTTATCCGAGCATGGCCGGGGTCGATAGTCGTGCCGCGCTGGAACGTTGTTTTCCAGAACAGATACGGCAGAAGATGATGCAGGGCAGTCGCTCGGCGAGTCGCTTGCAAGAACGCATGGACCAGCTCTTTTTACAAAGCACGCTGCGTCAGGATGTGGCAGCGGCCGGGGATTTTACCGATGAGGCATTGCGCCGTCTGACGATGCCGGTGCTGTGTCTTTATGGGCGGCAGTCGGATTGTCTGGCGGCTGGCGAGCGGTTGGCGAAGGTGTTACCTGACGCTCGCCTGCAGTTGCTCGACTGTGGACATTTCATTCCGGTCGAGGCACCCGAGGCCATGACCCAAGCACTGGACGATTTTCTGTGAGCCACGACGTGTCATCGAAAGATATCATGGGGAAGAACCGCCAGCGGATTCCTCATTCGGCGCTTTATACCTCTGCCACCTGGCAATGGGGCCGGCTGCCTTGCGCCGATCTGGTGACTCCTGCAGGGGCTGGACGGGTGTTCTGGTTGGTTAATACTTTTTTGTTTTTGTATCGCCTGCTGAATCCCCGGAAGATTTCCCTGTGCCACAATCTGTTGCATCGCCATGCCGCCATCGATACGCTGCTGCGGCGTTCGCCCTGCCGCCAGACAATCGAGATTGCCGCTGGCTTTTCATCGCGTGGCTGCATGGTTAGCGCGGATACGGCCTGGCGTTATTACGAGGTCGACCTGCCTGAGGTGGTGGCGTTGAAACAGGCACAGCTTGCCGCCAGTGTCGATGGGCAGGCCGTCTTGTCGCGTCCCAATTTTTCCCTGCTGGCCGGAGACATCACGCGGCTGGATTTTTCCGCGCCCTTTGACCAGCAGCCGACCTTCGTCATTACCGAGGGCATCATGATGTACTTCCGGCGCGAGGTGCAGATGGCAATCTGGCGCAATATTGCCGCATTCATCAAGGCGCAGGGAGGCGAGTATGTGTTCGATTACATTCCGCTCGAGGATGAGCCGCCGAGAAGCCGGTTGGGGCAGTGGTTGAGCGATTGGCGCCACCGGCGGGTCAACCTGCCTTCGGACTTTGCCTATGATGAACGGACGCGGCTGGAGGTGGTGCAGGATTTGCAGGCAGCCGGGTTCTCTCAGGTCGAGGCCATCGACACCGGCCAGATTGCCCAGGACTGGGGGTTGCCCCATGCCCGGGTGCCGACTCGAACCATCATTTATCACTGCCGTTGTGCGTGAGGCGGCAAGCCAGGAAGACTGTCAGCCTTCCATTTCCTGACGGAAGGCAGCGATCAGCCGGTCGAGCTGGCCATCCTTGTTGTAGGCCTCCGGAGTGGAAAAGACCACCTCGGTGTGGTCGGTGTGGTTCATGATGACGACATTCATCTTACCGACGGAACCCGGGATGCCGATGCAGCTGGTGGCCTTGAACTGTGGGCAGGAATAGTCCTCGGGTTTGAACATGCCCATCGAGACAATGCCGCCACTGGGGATGACCCGGTTTTTGGCATACAGGAGGACATCGGCGTTCTTGCGGATATCTTTGGTCAGCATGGAGAGAGGTATCCACGGTACCCACTTGAAAATGGGCGGGATGATGCAGTCGAGGTGATTCTTGATGCCTTGGTTGATTTGTTGCATGACATTTCTGGGTGTGGCATCCGGTTCGATCTTGACGCGCAGGTAGCCGGTCATGTTGGCCGTGGTGTCGATGTCTTCACGCAGACCACGCAGATCGACCGGGATGGTGAAGCCCACTTCGCCCGTGGCATGCTGGCGAGCGTGATGGGCAAGAAAGACGGCCATCTTCGGCAGCATGTTGCCGATATTCTTGTCGATGATGACGCGTCGCCAGAGATAGCGCAGTTTCTCGTCGTTGCGCGGACTGGGGGGCAGGATGGGGAGGCATTCCATGTCGACCTGCTGACCTTGTATCTTGTCCTGGAACTTGATGCGGACATCGTAGTCGGTCAGGGTGGCGGTCGAGCCTATGGGGGCTTCGCCGCGCAATATCCGGAATATGTCCTTGACGAAGTGCTGCAACCCCCGGGCATCCATGGCGGCATGCAGGACCCGGGCCACGATGCGGATGGTGGAGCCAGGGATCAGGTAGAGATCGCATACCGGGCCGTTATTGGGGTGGTCAAACGAGCTGTCCATGAATTCGGCACCCTGCTCCGAGAAACAATCCCAGTGTGGTGCCTGGATTTCATGAACGACGGGGGCGATACCGCTATCCACCCATTTGCTCAGGCCCAGAAAAGATTTCAGCCGAACCCGGGCGCCGGGATTGTGGGCAGCGGCGACATCGACGGCGGCTTGCAGTTCTTGTCGCGTGATGCAGCCTTGTCCTTCGGCCAGGGCGATGATGTTGTAGCGGTAGAGTTCGTTGATGGCCAGCGAGAAACGTTCGGTCGCTGACATGCGGCGAACATATTTTTTGTGGTGTGCCGGAGCAGGCAGCATCGTGACTTCCTTGGCGGATTCTGGGGGAGGTGAGGTCAGTTTGAGGCAGGTGGGTGCGCCAGCAGTGGGGCTGATAATGGTGCGTTGAGCGGTGCGGTGAGCGGTGCGATAAGTGCAGCATCGACTCCCAGGCGTTTCGGCAGCTGTTCGGCACTGAGGTGCAGCAGCTCCTGAAGCCCTTTCAGATCGTCCGGAATGGCGGCATCCTGCCAACCATTGGCAGAATGACGCGCCAGGTCGACGGCCAGGGTGACGTTGCGAACACGTGGGTTGCCGCTGGTGCTTTCGTCCATCAGGGTAGTCAGCAGTTGCGGCAATCCCCAGTGATGAACAAGCGCCTGTTGCAAGTCGAGCAGGGTGGTGCCATACACTTCGAGCTGGGCGGTGGCGCTGCGTAATTGAGGATTGCCGGCTTTCATCTCTTCAACGCGCAGCGCTAACTTTGGGGCAAAGCACCACATCAGGATTTCAGAAATATCATGCAGCAAGGCTGCGATAGTGATTTCTTCGGCATCGAGGTCGTGGCGGTAGAGTGCCCAATCACGTGCCCAATGAGCCGCCCGGCGTGAACGCTCGATGACCCGGAGCAGACCCAGCAGCGTCCTGGGCTGGCTTCCCAGGCTGTCTTCCACCAGGGGCAGGTGTTCAATGGTCTGGAAGAAGGGCTCCAACCCCATCATCATCAGCGCCTGTTCGATGGTGGTGACATCGGTTAGCTGAGATTTGCGGCGACGTTCGGCCTGCTGGGCGAAGACGCGCAGGGTTAGCAGGGGGTCGTGCAATATGGCATTGGCCAATACCCGGCTATTGACGCGATCCCCCGTGCTGCGCAATTCCTGCAGAGTGCGCGCGGTGTAGCGCAGCACGGGCAGATCTGCCTTGGCCAGTGCCAGCACCCAAGCATCAGTGTCGGAAAGGGAGTGGTCGATCATCATGGGACAGTTGGTCAGTATGTCAAGGAATGGCCGTGCGCGGTGATTATGACAGCAAGCCTGTGGCGGAAGGGTGGGTGTACATGGACGAAAATGGCTCATCTACCGTGATCGAAAAATTTCTCACAAAATCTCTTTACAAGGGTTTGGGGTTTGCCTATAATTCTCTTTCTCTGCTGCTGACGCGGCAGTTGCTACCAAGTAGGTAGCGAGGAAAAGGTCTTTAAAAACTGGACAACCGA
>JAGOSV010000124.1 GCA_018062105.1 Sterolibacterium sp.
GCGATGCTCTGCCCGATCCCCTTCATCACGCCCCAAACATGATCTTTGAAGCGATTCATCGAGTTGTTGAACTCGTCGATGATCCTTTGCAGCAAGCCACCCACCGCCGCCGCCGGATTGGCGGATGATAGCCCCTCGCTGATGCGCCTGCCCAGATCGCCAGCCACGCCCCAGAAATGATTCTTGAGATTGCCCGTGACGGAGTTGAACGTATCCGTCACCCGCGTGATAATTGCCAATACGGCGGCGGCTGGGTCGTTGGCGACGGCGTTGAGGCCGTCCCTGATTTTCCAGATCATGTCCCGCGCCACGGCGTAAAAATGATTTTTCAGGCTATTCGCGACGGCGTTAAACGTATCCGTTACCCGCTTGATGATTGCACCAAGCGCGCCGGCCGGGTCGTTGGCAACGGCGTTGAAGCCATCGCGGATCCTCAGGGTCATGTCCCGCGCCCCGGTATAGAATCTGTCTTTCAGGCTGCCGGAGCCGTCCACTTTGGAATTGAACGCAGCACCCAGAGCCGTCAGGCCATTGTTGATGGCATCGCGCGCCTGCGGGGCGTAGACGTTGATGCCGTCACGAATGCGCTGCATGAACTCGCCAGACACCGCATAGAAATGAGGCTTGAAGGAACCCGACAGCGCATTGAACTGGTCTCGCATCCCGTTCAGCCCGTTGGTCAGCGCGGCTCTAGGATCGGCAATGAAGGCGTTGATACCATCTTTGATTTTACCAACCAGTTGCCCGGCCTTGTCATACATACCCTGTTTGAAGCCGTCGATGGTCGTGAAGATCGTATCGCGCATACTGTTCAGGTTGACCTTGATGCCGGCCATATCCAGCAGCCCCTGCGCGACGCCCAAGATAAGGGTGACGCCCATTTTTAGCCCGAAGGTCATTAGCTCAGTGAGAATCTTTCCCAGTGCCTCAAGGATGGCCGCGCCGAACTTGACGAACTCTGGGCCAACTTTGGGGATCAGGTCCTTGGTGATCCACTCGTAAAGCGTGCGCGCCCACTTACCAACCATGTCCAGGAAGGCATTATTGCTGTTGGTCTTGCCTTCGGTCGTGATGCCAAAGACAAAATCATTCAGCGCCTTGAATGCCTTCGGGATGGCGTCAATGATCCATTGCACCAGCCCGGTAGCCCACTCGTATGTCGCCGCCAAGAAATCGGGTAAGCGCTCGCCCAGGAAGCCAATCAGGCCGCCGAGAAACTCACCCATCTTCGCGAGCGCAACCGGCCCCGCCGTGACGATCCATTGCCATGCCGCACCCGCCCACTTCAGCAGGTTGTCGCGCCAGATGGGCAGGTTGGTCGTGACGGTGCTCACCAGGTCGCCAAACAGGTTGCGGGCAAGGATCTTCGCCTGTTCCCAGATGGCGCCGACGTTAGTGAAACTGGTCTGGTTGCCCGTTGCCCAGGCGACGATCTCCCGCAGCGCACCGCCGCCAAACTCCTGAATGGCCGTGAACAGCGGCCCAAATCTTCCCTGGATCCAATCGAGTACGATCCGGGTCTTCTCCTGGATGCCGCCGAAATCACTTTCCCATGCGTTGCGCAGCGTCGCCACGATGGCGATAGCGCCAGCCACCACCAGCAAAACAGGCGCCATTGCCGCCACAAAGGAAGCAACGGCAGGGATGACGATGGCGGCAATCACACCGGCCACCACGATCAGGACATCCTTCCAGCTGACGTACTTGGCAATCAGGTCGGTAATGGGGCTAAAGAATTCGCCGATGGCCGCAACCATGCCGCGCGTTGCATCCACGAAGCCGACCGTCGCCAACACCACCGCCTGTAAATTCGGGTGCATGTGCGTCAGCCAGTCATTCATCGTGTCGCCATCTTCGGCCACGGCGAACAGGTATTCGACCAGCGCACCCAGGTTGTCGGCAAACAGGCCAGCCCACTCGATGACCTTCGGACCAACGCCACTCACGAAGTCATTGAATCGACCAACCATGTCGGTGAGTTTTGGCAGGAACTTATCGCCAATCATCAAGCTGATCGTCTGGAACGTGCCGCCCAAGATTTCCAGCGCGCCGCTGAACGTGGCCATGCGAATCTTGGCTTGCTCTTGCGCGTCGGTCGATGCGATGGTGGCGCCGAGGGCGCGGAACGTCTCTTCCGTGTACTTCGACAGGCCGATGGCCGCACGCGCCGCGTCCGTGCCGAAGATGGTGCTCAGCATGTTGTTTTTGGCTTCGTCGGACAGACCTGCCAGCGCCTTGTTGAGGATGCCGGCGATACTCGCCATGTCCTTCATGTTGCCGGCGGCGTCGAAGAACTGATTGCTGCCGTCGGCAGTGATCAGCCCCAACTTCTCCATCGCTATTCTGGCGTCTTTGCTCTTGGGAATCAGCGTTTGCAGGAAGGTCTTGAAGCCGGTGCCGGCGTCGCTGCCGCCCGCGAACTGCGGGATGATGGCGGCCAGCGTTGTGTTGAAATCCTCAAACTCGACACCCACGCCCGCGGCCACACCGCCCGCCTGCCCGATGGCGAGCCGGTAGCCATCAATGTCCAGCTTGCTGGCGATGGTCGTGCCGACAATGCCGTCGATGGCCGATTGCATGTCACCGGCCTGGATGCCGAACTGGGCCATTGCATCGGTCGCAATGTTGGCCGCGCTGCCGAAGTCGGCGCCGGTGGCGTTGGCCAGCAGGACCGTAGACTTGGCGGCGCCGTCCAGAATCTGCTGCGTAGTCAGGCCCGCCGTGCCCAGCGCCATGATGGCGTCTGACGCTTCGGTTGCCGATACCTTGAGCGTCGGGTCCAGCCCCAGATCCATGATCAGGTCTTTGAGTTGGCCGGTCGCTTCGGCGCCGGTGCCCATTGCGGCGCTGATATTGGCGATGCGCTGCTCCATGTCGGCGGCGCCGGAAATGCTGCCGGCCAGCCCCGCAGCCAGCCCGGTGAACGCCAACACAGCCCCGCCAGCGGCAGCCTTCAGCCCAATGCCGAGCATGTCCTTCAGCGGATTCAACCCGCGCGACAGCAGCCCGTTGGCGCTTCTCTCCAGGTCGCCAAGGGAACCACGAACGTCGCCGATGGGACCCGACGCCCGGTTAACTGCCGATAAAACAATGCTGACTTGTTCGTTGGCCATTATTTGCGGCCTCGCGCTTCCTGCACCTTAGCCTCGACATTCCAGATGGTCAGAATGTCGAGGATGTCTTCCGCCCGCTGCTCACGCAATTGTTGCGGCGTCCATCCAAATTCACGGTACATGCGCATACTGATATATTCGGGAGGGCACGGCGCCTTTGTCCACAGGTGGGCAAAGAGCGCCGCCCTCAGCTCACGTTTTTTTCCGCTTGCCCACCAGCCAGCTTACCCAGTTCATCGACCAGCGCCGAGACCACGCGCGCCGGTTGTTTCTGCATGTCCTGGCCAGTGACTTTCGACAGGAGCGCTGCCAGTGCGTCCATCTGCTCGCGCGCCGACAGGTCGCCTTTGTCGCCGCGCGCCTGAAGCTCGGTCAGTTCGGTCAGGTCGGCCCAGGTTAGCAAATCCGGGTCGATCTCGACGGCCACCGGCTGGCGCGCTTTGAAGGTGACGATGACAGCGGAAGGTTGACTTTCCTCCCGCTGTTCTACAACGTCATCGGCCATCAAGGCACCGCTTCTTCAAACAGGCGCGGCGTGCGCACGCTGAACTCGAAGAGCAGCGGGTCACCGCTGGACGCATCGCCCGCCGGCAGTGGGCAGTTAATGATCGGGACCACGATGGCCGTGTTGGCATCGTTGGCGGTGACATAGCGCCGCTCTGCCTGTGCGCCGCCGCGCGGGCTGTAGCGCACGGCAATCGTCTTGTCAGTGCCGATGTACCGGTCACGCACCTTGCGCCACGCCTCGCCCGCCGTTTCCGTGTACAGGCAGGAAACGGTCACGGTGCTTGATTCCACTTTGTTGCTGCCCGTCACAACGGGCGCCTGCCCATCGGCTGTGTTCTGCTCGCCGATCAACTGATCGCCGCCGTCCACCGTCACGGTGTTGGACTGACCGCTGATGTCGGTCCAGTTGGTGGCGTCGGTGGATACCTCGATTTTGTAGCCGGCTCTCGCTTCGGCTC
>JAGOSV010000064.1 GCA_018062105.1 Sterolibacterium sp.
GTGGGTGGGCATCACCTGCGAATTCGTCGAGTTTGCCGTGCTGTTCTGTGTTTATTTCGTCGCCCGGGCACACTTTCCCGACGCCTTCGAGCAAGGCGCACCGCGCCTGTCCAAGCTGGCAGGTACGGTTATCACGCTGCTGATGGTGACCAGCAGCTACTTCATCGCCTGTGCCGTCATCGAGATGCGTGCCGGCCAGCGCCGCCGTTCGTTCCGCTGGCTGGTGGGAGGGTTCGTGCTGGCACTGGGCTATCCGCTCGCCAAGTTTCTCGAATTCCGCTGGAACCTCGCCCAGGGCATCAACGGTGAGTCCGGCATATTCTTCACCACCTACTACTACCTGACGCTGACCCACATGGTGCATGCCGTGTGGGGGCTGCTGGGCATGCTGTGGGTCATGGCACGCCACTGGGCCGGCGTCTACAGCAGCGAGGAGTACAGCGGGCTGGAATCCCTGGCCTGTTACTGGCATGCCACCGACATCATCTGGCTGGTCATCTTTCCCTTTTTCTACGTCCTCGTATGAGCCAGCAACCGGGTGCGCAATCAGGCACACAATCGAGCACAGAATCGGCCACCGCTGCGCAGTTGCCCCCATCCCCTTCCACCCGGCTCGCCCCGCTGACCTGGGCCTGGCTAGCGCTGGTCATCCTGACCCTGATCAGCCTCGAACTCGGCCAATGGTTGCATGGCGCGGCCGGCCTGCCGATTCTGGTGGCAGCCATCATCGGCCTCAAGGGGACGCTGGTGGCGCGGGTCTTCATCGAGTCGCACCTGGCCACCCCGTTCATCCGCAACGTACTGCGGGTGTTCATCAGCTTCGCGCCGCTGGCGCTGATCCTGCTGGCGTTCTGGGGGGTAGAGTTTGCCCGCTGGGCGACACTGTAATTCGGCGGCCGGAGTGTTCGCGGAGTGTTCGCGGAGTGCTTCCGGCGCTTGCGTGCCTCACGCTGTTGCCAGAAACTACACCTCATTTATCAGGTTAATCTGACCCACCAACCCTCCGTTAAAGGGCGGAGGGCGCTCATCATGAGTGTCATGGGGCGGGACTTCTTGCCGACCTGCCTGATTTTTCTGATCCTTTGACCCACGGACAGCTTCAGACAACCTGCAATGCCTTTAGTATGGGCATCATCTTGTCGTTGAACTCATCTGCTTGCCGGGTCATCTCGGCGAGATTCTCTTCATGGGTATCCAGTGCCTTGCCGTCCTTGACGATACGCTCGTTTTGCGCAGCAAGGATTTGCCAGGCGAAATGCGCCCACTCGGTGGGCTGTTTCTTGCCATGCTCGCGTGCCAGCAGGAACAGTTGGCCAAAACGATGGACATTGATGCCGCCGCCGGTGGCCGGGTTGGCGAGAAATACGATCTCACTCGATTGGCGGGCGCGTTCGCATAAATGACGGTTGAGTGTCTTGCAGCGTTGCCGAACCTGCTGCTGTGTGTCTTCGTCATGACACGGGGCAATGGCATCCAGGTGTAGCAAAATGGCCAGCATTTGCATTAAATGTGGCCAAGGCATGGGGGGGATTTGTGCCAGCACGGTACGCAAGGTTTTCGGGCGATAGTGGTCGGCGGCCAGCACATCGATGAAGGGGCGATACAGGTCCTCCTGAAGGGTGACCTCCCCGACCGCACCTTTCATCGTCATGGGCACATCAGCAGCGATTTTCATCAGGACTAGGCGTGTTTCCAGCAAGGCATCCTGCTGCTGGGCAGCCGTCATGCGATTGATTCCGCGCAGGAAAATATCCTTGCGGAATTGCTGGTTGATGAAATAGTCGCGCGCCTGCTCGCGCAGAACTGGATGTTCAATGGTCGCCAGAAAAACTTGCGCATCTGCGCGCAAATTGGCGGCATCCACCTTGTCCAAAGGTGTTGCGGCGCAGCCCCATTCCAGCTTGGCCGGGGTGAGGGTATCCACGACATCAGTGAAATACATGCAGTTCCAGTCGCGATTGAAGTACTCATGCGCCAGATAATGGCGGTCGCCTTCAGCGATGGATTTCAGTTTTTCTGGCAACAATGGAACGGCCAGACAATAATTCGGATTGGCCGCCAGCAAATCCTGCGAGAACTTCAGCGCCGCCTCGACCCGGGGCACCGCGGCAGAAGAGCCCGTGACAAAACGATCGTGCAGGGCAAACAATTGGCGCAATGGGTAAAACGGCGCCCAGCCCGGAAAGCAGTTGTAACTGACGAAACAAATCCCGCCGGGTTTGAGGTGGCGGCGGATGAATTCGGTGATGATACGGTGATTGTCGCGACTCACCCAGGTCCAGATGCCGTGCAGACTGATGCTGTCGAACTGCGGCAAGTCGTTGCGATTCAGCAGTTGCTCGAAGCTGTCGTCATAAAGCCGCGCGTCGCTGCCGGCTGCTTGCGCCAACCGCTGGGCATGGGCGGCATGTGCAGGGTTGAAATCGGTGGCGATGTATTGTCCGGGGTTAGCGGCGGCGTGGATATTGACCGAAACGCCTTGGCCGAAGCCCAGTTCGCAATGGTATATCTCACCTTTCGGAGCCGGTGCTGAAAAGCCATTCAGTAGCAGGCAAAACCGCTGAAAAACAGGGTTGATTTCGCGATAGTAGCCAAAGGTATAGCCGACATCGGTGAAATATCCTTCGTTCCAAGCTTGACTCATGGTGGGTTGGTTTTTTCCGGTTCGTGGGCTGGGAATTCTAGACCAATTGAGTGAATGCGAAGAGCTTTCGCGGTTTTGTGGCAGCCTCCAGCAAGTCTGCCACTGCTGACGGATCCGTGATACGGCGCAGCGTGGTTTGCAGTGCCGCCGCCTCAGGCCAGGTGCGTGCCCAGTAGCTGAGTAGCAGCTTGAGCCGTCCCGGCGCATGGCAGGGTAGCACCCGGTCGTGCACCTTGTGCCACCAGAGCAGGATGTGTGGCAGCAGCTCCTGCCAGTCCTCCGGCGTGGGCTGTTCGTTGCGCTGGCCGCGGATGCGCTGTGCCAGGAATGGGTCGGCCACGGCACCGCGCCCGAGCATCACGTCGCGGCTGCCGCTCACCGCGCGGCAGCGCTGCCAGTCGGCAACCGTCCACACCTCGCCGTTGGCGACTACCGGGATGTCGACGGCCTCACGGATGCGGGCGATCCATTCCCAATGGGCCGGCGGCCGGTAGCCTTCGTCGCGCGTGCGGGCATGTACCACCAGCGTTGCTGCGCCGCCAGCCGCCAGTGCCTGCGCACACTCCAGCGTGCGTGTCGTGTCATGGAGGCCCAAGCGCATCTTGGCTGTGACCGGCACGTTGGCCGGCACCGCTGCGCGCACGGTGGTGACGATGTGCCGGAGCCGTTCCGGTTCGGCCAGCAGCATGGCACCACCGCCATGCCGGTTCACCAGCTTGGCCGGGCAGCCGAAATTGAGGTCGATGCCGTGGGGCGAGAAGGCTGCTGCACGCTGCGCATTGCGTGCCAGCCAGTCTGGGTCGCTGCCGAGCAGTTGCAGGACGACCGGGGTGCCGGCGGGCGTGTGGCCGGCGTTTTTCAGCTCGGGGCAGAGGCGTTCGAAGGCGCGGCGTGGCAGCAGGGAGCCGCTGACGCGGATGAATTCTGAAACTGTCTGGTCAAAGCCGCCGATGGCGGTGAGCACGTCGCGCAGGACGTAATCCGCCAGCCCTTCCATGGGGGCGAGGATGAGGCGAAACATGGAGGTTGCCCGCAGTCAGAAGGAAAAGGCCGCCAGTGTGCGCGAAAGTGTTTCACCTGTCGATGATCAGACTTGGGGCGGTGGTTGCCATCCCATGGCCTCATTTGTGGTCGCCTCAGGAAACGAAAAAATCGCACGGAAAAATCGTACGATAGGCCGCCGCCGAAAATCACGCTTGTTGATATGTACGGCAACCTGCCGTACTATTGGGACAGGAGAATAAGACCATGCCCGCAGCCACCACTACTGCCCGTCTCGAAGCGCGCATCAGCACGGATCTACATTTGATGCTCAAGCGTGCCGCCGAACTTCAAGGCCGCACTATGACTGATTTCGTGGTGTCTGCCGTGCAAGACGCGGCGCAACGCGCTATCGAGCAAGCCGAAGTCATCCGCCTGTCGCTGGCTGATCAGGAATGTTTCGCGCAAGCGCTACTGTCTCCACCGACACCGTCCCCTGCTCTGGAACGCGCCTTCGCTCGCCGTAGCAAGCTCCTGCGTACTGAATGAGCGCTGCTCCCTTTCGGCTTGCGCCGCTCGATGCGGCACATGACCGCGCCGCTTTCCACAGTGATTCGGAGCTGCTGAATCGCTACCTGCGTGAGCAAGTCACCCAGGACATTCGTCGCCGCGTGGCCGCCTGCTTCGTGGCCTTGGCAGATGGGCAGCGCATCGCGGGCTACTACACCCTGGCGTCGGCAAGCCTGCGGCTGGCCGATCTTCCGGCCAGTGCCGGCAAGAAGCTGCCACGCTATCCGACCGTGCCCACCGTCCGCATGGGCCGCTTGGCTGTCGATCATGCGTTCAAAGGGCAGGGTCTCGGCGGCGCACTGTTGGCCGATGCGCTTGACCGTGCGGCCCGTTCGGAGATTGTCGCCTTTGCACTGATGGTGGAGGCCAAAAACGAGACGACAGCGGCGTTTTACCGGCATCACGGCTTCATTGCCTTGCCAGATTCGCCGCTGACCTTGTTTTTGCCGCTGGCAACGCCCCTGCGTTCTTGAAATTCGCCGTTCCAGGCCGTTTGAATCGAGAATGGTTTTTGAGAATGCCCTGATCCATCGACGCCACGTCGTGCCGTCTTCTCAGCAAGGTTCCTCGCAAGCCTTGGTTTGCGAGTGGTTTGCGAGAAACCGCATACCAGTCCGCATACCCGTCCTTATCGTATGATTTTTCCGTTTTCCGGGTTTTCTGAGACGGCGCCTGTTTGCTTTATTTTTCTACGAAGGCGCGTTCGATGACGTAGTCGCCGGCGACGCCGATGCGCGGCGAGACCTTGAAGCCCCGGGCGTCGAGCAGGGCGCAGGTGTCCTTCAGCATGTGCGGGCTGCCGCACAGCATGGCGCGGTCACGCGCCGGGTCGAGGGGCGGCAGGCCGATGTCCTCGAACAGTTTGCCGCTGTCGATGAGGTCGGTCAGGCGGCCACGGTTGCGGAAGGGCTCGCGTGTCACGGTCGGGTAGTAGATCAGTTTTTCGCGGGCATCCTCGCCGAAGAATTCATGTTCGCGCAGTTCGCGGCTGATGAAGTCGGAATAGGCCAGCTCATTGACCTGACGCACACCATGCACCAGCACGACCTTTTCGAAACGCTCGTAGGTGGCCGGGTCCTGGATCAGGCTGAGGAAGGGGGCCAGCCCGGTGCCGGTGCCGAACAGGTAGAGATTCTGGCCGGGCAGCAGATCGGTGACCACCAGGGTGCCGGTCGGTTTCTTGCTGATCATGATGTCCTGGCCGACCTGGAGATGCTGCAGGCGCGAGGTGAGCGGGCCGTCTTGCACCTTGATGCTGAAGAACTCGAGATGGTCAGCATGGTTGGCGCTGGCGATGCTGTAGGCGCGCATCAGGGGCTTGCCGTTAACTTCGAGGCCGATCATGACGAACTGGCCATTCTCGAAACGCAGGCCGGGGTCGCGCGTGGTGCGGAAGCTGAACAGGGTGTCGTTCCAGTGATGGACGCTGAGGACACGTTCGGTATTGAGGTTGCTCATGGGGCGATGCTCCGACATTTTTGACAGGAGGGATTTTATGGTGGGCACAATTATCTGTAAAATTGATTTTTTGGAGATAATTGTTCGGTTTTTTGAATATGAAATTTAGTTTGCGCCAGCTCGAAGTGTTTGCAGCGGTTGCCCGGGTCGGCAGTGTTTCTGCGGCGGCGGATGCCATTGCCCTGTCGCAGTCGGCGACCAGCACGGCATTGTCTGAATTCGAACGGCAGTTCGATTGCCGTCTGTTCGAGCGTGTCGGCAAGACGCTGCGGATCAATCCGCTGGGCGAACAGCTGCTGCCCAAGGCGGTCGAGCTGCTCGATCGTGCGGCCGAGGTCGAGGCTCTGCTTGAGGGGCGCACGGGTCTGGGGGCATTGCATATCGGTGCGACGCTGACCATCGGCAATTATCTGGCCACTTTGATCGTCGCCGATTTCCTGCAACAGCACCCGGAAGCCAAGGTGCAGCTGACGGTACATAACACCGCCACCATCGTCGAGCAGGTGGCGCAGTACGATCTCGACCTGGGGCTGATCGAGGGCGGCTGCAAGCATCCGGATGTCATCACCGAGTCCTGGGTGGCGGATGAGCTGGTGGTGTTCGCCAAGCCTGACCATCCGCTGACGCGGCAGCGTCGTGTGCCGGTGGCGGCCTTGATGAAGGAGTCCTGGATATTGCGCGAGCCGGGTTCGGGGACACGCGCCATTTTCGAGCAGGCGTTGCAGCACCATCAGCTCGAACCACGGGTGCGGCTCGAGCTGGAGCACACCGAGGCCATCAAACGGGCGGTCGAATCTGGGCTGGGAATCAGCTGCATTTCCCGGCTGGCACTCAAGGAAGCCTTTCGGCGCGGCAGCCTGGCACCCATCCATACCCCGGATCTCGATCTGCGCCGACGTTTCCAGTTTCTCTGGCACAAGGACAAGTACCAGACCGCGGCGCTGTGCGCCTTCCTGGCTGCCTGTCGTGCCATGACGGCCGGTGCCGCCCGTAGTGATCTGATCGAGCTGCCCTACATTGCCTGAGGAATACCGGAGCATGGCAGCTGGCCCTGCGGCGCATGCAGGAAGCGGACATGAAATGACAAAATGACAACCCGGTGAAAGACGGTAGGTGCTATGCGGTATCATGCCGCCTCAGCCGGATGTTCCCCTGTTCCTGATTGCGCCCATGTCGTCCGACCCTCTCCAGATTACCGCTGCCGAGTTTGCCCAGTTTCAGCAGCTCATCCACCGTATCGCCGGCATCAGCATGGCGGATTCGAAGCGGGTGTTGCTGATGGGGCGGCTTGGCCGCCGCCTGCGTCATCACGGTTTGCCAAGTTATGGTGCGTATTACAAGTTCGTCACCCAGGCTGCTCAGGCCGAAGAGCTGCAGCTGATGGTCGATCTGCTGACCACCAACGAAACTTATTTTTTCCGCGAATCCCAGCATTTCGATTTTCTCGCCAATGTCATTCTGGCGGGCCATCCTCGCGATCGTTCGTTCGATGTCTGGAGCGCGGCCAGTTCGACTGGTGAGGAGATTTACACCATTGCCATGGTACTGGCCGACACACTGGGGCTGCGTGCGCCCTGGACGGTGACAGGCTCGGACATCAATAAATCCGTGCTGGCGACGGCCGAGCGTGGCCAGTATTCGCTGGAGCGAACCCGTGGCCTGTCCCAGGAATATCTGCGTAAATATTGCCTGAAGGGGGTGCGGGAGAACGAAGGGACGTTCCGCATCATGCCGGAGCTGCGTCAGCACACCCGCTTCATGCAGGTCAATCTGAACCAGAAACTGCCACAAATGGGCAAGTTTCATGTCATCTTCCTGCGCAACGTGATGATCTATTTCCAGAACGACACCAAGCGGCAGATCGTCGAGCGTCTGGTGCAGCAGTTGCACCCGGGTGGTTATCTGATCATCGGTCATTCCGAAAGTCTCAACAACATCACCGACTGCATCCGTCCCGTCCGGCCAACCATTTACCGCTTGCCATGAGTATAGGTACCGAACGCACCCGCAAGATCCGTGTCATGATCGTCGATGATGCTGCCGTGGTGCGGCAGACCATCCGCGAGATTCTCGAACGTGAGCCGGATATCGAGGTCATCGGGGCGGCCGCCGATCCGCTGTTTGCTCTCGACAGGATGAAGCAGGACTGGCCGGATGTCATCACCCTGGATGTCGAGATGCCGCGCATGGATGGCGTGAGCTTCCTGCGCAAGATCATGGCCGAGCGGCCGACGCCGGTGGTCATCTGTTCCTCCCTGGCCGAGCAGGGTGCCGAGACGACCTTGCAGGCGCTCGAAGCCGGGGCGTTTGGCATCCTCACCAAGCCGAAGATGGGTGTTAAGCAATTCCTCGCCGATGCCGCCAGCGACCTGGTGGCCACCGTGCGCGCCGCCGCCCGTGCCAACCTGCGTAACCTCGGCCAACGCCCGGCGACGGGTGCTGCCGCCGCAACGGTTGCCCCAAAATTGACGGCGGATGCCATCCTCGCGGCGGATCGGGCTGCCCCCAGTGCGATGGCCAAGACCACCGAGGGCGTGGTGGCCATCGGCACCTCGACCGGCGGCACCCTGGCGCTGGAGACGGTGCTGACAGCGCTGCCGGCAGTGTGTCCGGGCATGGTCATCGTCCAGCACATGCCGGAAAAATTCACAGCCATGTTCGCCAGCCGGCTCGACAGTATCTGTAAGGTTGAAGTACGTGAGGCGCAGTCGGGAGATCGCGTCATTCCTGGTCGTGTGCTGATTGCACCGGGTGGTCGTCACATGCTGCTCAAGCGCAGCGGCGCACAGTACATCGTCGAAGTGGTCGACGGGCCGCTGGTCAATCGCCACAAGCCGTCGGTCGATGTCCTGTTCCGTTCGGTGGCACAAATCGCCGGCCGCAATGCGCTGGGCATCATCATGACCGGCATGGGCGATGACGGCGCGCGCGGGCTGGTCGAAATGCACACAGCAGGTGCCAGGACGGTGGCTCAGGATGAAGCCAGCTGTGTCGTGTACGGCATGCCCAAGGAAGCCGTGCGTCTCGGAGCCGTCGACAAGAGCGTACCGCTGGAGGCCATCGCCCGTGAAATCCTCGCGTTCCGCTAATTCTTCGGTGACGTCCCATCATGTCCTCTGCCCCCGGTAATGCCCAGATTTCCAGCCAGGCCATGGAGCTGGCTGCCCGCAAGATTCTGCCGGGGGGCTGGGCGGTCGAGCAGAACAAGCCGCTGGCCACCCTGCTCGGTTCCTGTGTGGCGGTCTGCCTGTTCGATCCGGTGCTGAAGATCGGTGGCATGAATCATTTCATGCTGCCCAGCGGCAAGCCCGGCGGCAACACGGAACATGATGCCCTGCTGCGCGGCGATTATTCGATGGAAGTGCTGGTCAATGCCCTGCTGGGACGCGGGGCCCAGAAGAAGCGGCTGGTGGCCAAGGCTTTTGGCGGTGGCCGGGTCATTGCCTCGATCAAGACCTCGATCGGCGAGAACAACATCCGTTTCACCCAGGAATGGCTGGAGCGCGAGGACATTCCGCTGCTGTGCCACGATTTTGGCGGCCCCTGGCCGCGTAAGGTGCTGTTCGAGCCGGGTAGTGGCACCGCCTGGTGCAAGCGCATCCTGAACGGCAGCGCCCTGTCTGGTGAAGTGGTGAAATCGGAAACCCTGTACGTACAGACGCTGGATCGTCCGGTAGTGGATACGGGCAAGAAGGTCGAGCTGTTCTAGTCCGGGTCATGTTTCGCCTGCTGCCTGCCGCACGATGATCCGCCGCCATACACCCCGCTTCCTGCCGGGCAATCATATCGAGCTGCTGCATAACGGAGACGAGTTCTTTCCGGCACTGATTGCGGCCATCGATCAGGCCGAGTGTGAAGTGCGTCTGGAAACGTACCTCTTCGCCAATGACGCGATTGGCCGGCAGGTGGTCGGTGCGCTGGCTGCGGCGGCGCAGCGCGGCGTAACGGTGAAGTTGCTGGTGGATGGCTTCGGGGCGCATAACTTCATGGCGGATTTCGGCGAACGGCTGATGGCCGCCGGGGTGCAGGTGCTCGTTTATCGCCCTGAGGTTTCCCGTTTCCGCCTGCGTCGTCATCGCCTGCGCCGCCTGCACCGCAAGCTGGCCACCATCGATGCCCGTATCGCCTTTGTCGGTGGCATCAACATCATCGACGACCTGGATACGCCCGGGCAGCTACCGCCACGCTACGATTATTCGGTGCGCATCGAAGGCCCGCTGCTGGCAGACATCCATCGGGTCATGCGCCGGTTATGGTACCTGGTGCGCTGGGCCAGCCTGCAGCGGCGCGACCCGCTGCGGGCACCACGACCGGTGACCACCGGTCAGGAAGAGGGCATGACGGCCGCGCTGCTGATCCGTGACAACCTGAATCATCGCCACGACATCGAGGCGGCGTATCTGTCGGCCATCGAGACGGCGCGTCATGATGTGCTGCTGGCCAATGCCTACTTCCTGCCCGGGCGACGTTTTCGCAAGGCTCTGATGGCGGCAGCGCGGCGCGGTGTACAGGTGACGCTGCTGCTGCAGGGACGGGTGGAATACCGCCTGCTGTATTACGCCACCCGGGCAATCTATGCTGATCTGCTGGCGGCCGGCGTGCGGATATTTGAGTACCGGCGCGGTTTTCTGCATGCCAAGGTGGCGGTCATCGACGACGACTGGGCAACAGTGGGTTCTTCCAACATCGATCCTTTCAGCCTGCTGCTGGCACGCGAGGCGAATGTGGTCATTCGCAACGGCGCTTTTACGGCACAGTTGCGCGACCACCTGCAGCAGACCTTGCGTACGGCCAGCCAGGAAGTGACCGTGGCCACCGAAAGACGTGGGTCGTGGGGCACGCGGCTGCTCGAAAGCGGGGCCTATGCGCTGGTTCGCCTGCTGATCGAACTGGCGGGCTATGGCAATCGCCATTGAACCGCTGCTGGATCAGGCCGTTTCCATGCGCACATCCATTGGCATAGTGCCTATCCTTATCGTCGTCGAAGCAAACGTAGGGAAACACTGATCAAGTCATTCCCGCGAAGGCGGGAATCCAGTAAGTTGTTGACACCATGGATTCCCGCCTTCGCGGGAATGACGAAATCTGGACTTCTTCAGCGTTTCCGTAGGTCTTGTTGCGGTAAGACGTATCTACTATCCCTCACTCTTCAAACTCCGCATTCTTGAACCGCAGTACGTTGCAGTTCTCCTTCACTGTGCGTTGCAGCCCGTCGTCGAACCCGGTGGATGATTCGGCTTGAATCTCAATGGCAATCCGAACCTTCACACCCGGGCGGATGGTGAATTGCTGCACCACCTCATCAACCAAGTCGGCAAACTGCTGTTTGGCTCGAATCGGATCAAGCTCGATGCTGCCATAGAACTGCTTATTAGCTGATTGCGAATTCGGGCTACCAACAGATGTAGGGCCTACTGGCTCTTCAACAGTTGAAGAAGTGTTTTCGCCTGTGGCACCTGTGGCATTTTGCTCCGTGGTTTGAGTCGTTGGTTGATTCTCAGTCCGTGACGCCAGATATGTAGCGGCGGTGACCGGCTCAATCAGCAGCAAGGATTGATCGAGAATGGGCGACGTACGCTTTCCAAACGTAAACCCCAGGTAACGCCCCTCTTCCTTGCTTTGCGCCAGTCCAAAGAAATCCACACTCTCTGCCCCAGTGGCCAGCGTTCTCTGGAATACCGTGTCGTCCTTCAGGCGCGGCAGGTAGAGCTGCTGGCAACTCTGCTGCCACACGTTGAGTGCGTTGGCCTCCTTGGCATCTTCCTTCCAGAACCAGCTCTTGAGCACCGTGGCCAAGTGAATCGGGGCCCATTCGGTGATCAGCAGTTCGTTTTCCTTCAGCACGCGCTCGATTTCCTGCGACAGGTTCTGAGCGCCCGGGTTGACCTGAAAGTGCTCCCACTGAATCTCGGACAAGCCCTTGCCGGGGCGTGCATCCTGCATCGGCGCAACCATCCACTTGTACGCCTCGCGGATCATCCGGCGCAGCGCATCAACGGCGTCCTCCAGGCTCTTGCTGGCCTGGCGCGACTGTAACTGGTCGAGGTTGAGCTTCATCTCCTTGATGTCGCTGACGATGGACTGCCACGCCAGTGTCGAGCGCACCTGATCTTTCAGACGACTCACGCTGTCGTAGTCAGCCACCAAAAAGATCAGCCGGTTCTGCTTGAAGCGCGGCTGATCGCCACGATGCTTCAGGATTTCCGTGGCGCGCTCGATGGCCAGACTTTGCCCACTGCGGCTAAAAGCGGCATCCGGCGGCAGCACCACCAAACGCAAGGCCCAGTCATCGGGCACATCGCTGCTGCTGGTGAAGACGTGGATGCCGCCAAACACGCCGCTGGCAAAACTCTTCTGCACCCGGTCACGGATGGCGGGGAACACATCTTCCTTGTCCTGGAAGCGGCGTTTGCGCTCCTCCATCTCGCGGCGGAGGTTGGGGCGGGTGTCGAACCAGAAGCGGTTATTGCCGCTGTTCAGGTAATGCAGGCGGTCGCCCAGGCGACGCAGGGCGTCCTTGTAGATGCCGACCTGCTGGCCCGGCTGGGCCACGCCCAAGGCCACACGCTCCAGCTCGATGCCGCGCACCATCTGGTTGGCGGTGCTGGGGGCGCTGCCCAAAAAGATGGCGCGGGCCGAGCGGCGGCAGGCTTGCACGCTGCCAAGGCGGGTATCGCGGTTTTCGATGTCGGTGGTTTCGGCGCGCTCGCCATCTACATCGCGCTCCACCACAGGATCCCAGCCTTGCGGCAGGTTGCTGATCATTTCATTGCGCACGTCCGCATCGGCCAGCGGCAGATTGCCGGGCATGATCAGCGGCTCTTTGTCGTTGTCCTTCCACAGCCGGTGGATCACCTTGGCCATCAGCTTCAGCACGCCACGGGTACGCTGGAAATTGGGCAGCGACGACCAATCCTGATACAGCCGGTCAAACACTTCCGGGTGAATCGGATAGGCGTGCATCAGCCGGTCGAAATAGCGGCTCTCCAGCGTCTCACGCGGGAAATCCTCACCATTGGCGGTGTAGTAATCGGCAAAGGCACGGCACACGGATTCTGCCGCCAGCTTGTCGGAGATAGCGGTGAACAGGCGGCGACGCACGATCTCAAATGCCTCCTCGGAGGCCACCGGCTTCCAGAGGGCTTGCACGCGCTTGAAGCAGTGCTCCAGCACATCCAGCGCCTGCTCGCCGCGCAAACCACCCACCTCTTTCTTGGATTCCGGCAAAGAGGCCAGCAGCATCGCGGTCGGCACCGCCTTGAGCGCCTCGGTCAGGGCCTGCACAAAGCTCAGGTTGGAATCAAAGGTGCCGCCCGTGAGCGTCTTGCCTTCCTCAAACTGGCGCACATAGGCCACCAGCTCGTCGATCAGGATCACGCAGGGCGCATAGGTTTTCAGCAGCGCCTCCAGTACCGCCTTGCCGGGTGAGGTGCCGGAAGCATCGGCATCGGCCACCAGCGCGTAGCCATCGGCACCACCCAACTGCCACGCCAGATCGCCCCACAGCGTGCGGAGGCTTTGCCCATCACGCAGTACAGGCTGGTTGGGCGAGGACTTGATGCCATCGAGTACCGCCACCCGTGCACGCGGCAGCTCGGTCACGCCTGCGGCATCCAGAATGGCCGCAACGCCGGGCAGATCACTGGCCAGCGCCTCACCACGGGCCAGGTGGTAAACGGCCAGCATGGTGTGCGTCTTGCCGCCGCCGAACGCGGTTTGCAGTTGAATGACCGGGTCACCGCCCTTGCCAGACAAGCGCTTGACGACCGAGTCCAGCAGCAGGCGCATGCCTTCGGTGATGAAGGTGCGCTGAAAGAACAGCGCCGGGTTCTGGTATTCAGGCGTCGCCGTGCCCGCATGAACCCGGGACAGATCGGCCGCGAACTCGGCTTGCTGGAAGGTGCCCTTGAGCACATCTTCATGGGGAACGGCGATTTCACGCCAGGGTTTGAGTGTCATGATTCAGCTCTCATCAATGTCCACGGCTGCTGTGGTGCAACGTCATTTTCATTCAAAACAAAACACTGCACCTTGTAGGCAGCCAAGCGTTGGCACAGTTTGTCGCGCAAACGTATGGCTAGCCGGGGAAAGTCATTAGCATCGGGGTCCCAAGTCAGCAATAGCACCACAGACCACTGTGCTTCACCACCAATGACTTGGGCAAAAGGAATGACTTTGGCGGCATCCATCTGCCCTGTATCCGCCCGCACAGCCGCAGCCAAACTGACCAATGTGCCTTCCAGCTTTTCCGCCACTTCATCCACCACAAAGGGTTTTGCACGCTTGACCGTAACTGCGCGACCATAGCCGTGGCTATTTACCCAAGCCCTGACGGCCACGACCTCGTCAGAATCATTGTTGGGTGACAGTCGCGGCTGGTTATCCGGCTCAAAGCCTTTGCAATCTTTGACCTCTACCCACCAATGGGTGTCACCGTGGCAGGCAACGATGTCCATCGCATTTACACGGCTCTTCATCCTGTCCCGATACCAAGCCGAATCGTCAAATTTCAGAGCCAGCCAAGGCTCAGGAAAGTCAAAACGCAACCGCCGACCCTCGGCACCTTCATAAATCGGATCAGCCATGCACCTGCCTCTGAGCGTTTTGCAACTCTCGGTCGTACTGAGCCAGTTCTTCGTCAAGAGCAACAATGTGATCCAGCCCCAAAAGACTGTCAGCCTGTTGAAGAACAATCCCTTCCTCTGTCTTGCTCAAACCCATGAAGCGCAAAGGCACAGGATTTTGACGCGCCAGCAAATCCAATTCTTTCAATAGGAAATAGCTGTGCGTTGTCAAAACCACCTGGACACCCAACTTGGTCAGCAAATGCAGCGCAGCAGCCAGCAACTTGCCAGCAGCGGGATTCAAGTTTGCTTCCGGTTCATCCCAAAACAAGGTACTGCCGACTTCCAGCACACCGTAACGTAACAGATAAATCAGCAAAGCTAGCTTGCGGTGGCCTTCAGCCATCAGCGGAACTTCAAGGAGTGAGCCATCCTGCCGCTCAAACACCAAGTCGCCATCATCCAGCTTCAATTTACCCCCTAAAACAGCCTCGATTTTTTGCATCACCTCCGCATCCAGCAAAGGAGCTTGCTGAAGTTCCAAGGCCGACATGGAGACTGCCAAATCGCGATAAGTTTCATCCAGTGGGAAATTACGGTACTTGTCAAACAAGGCAACCAGCCCCTTGAACAGCGATACGATCTCCTTGCTAGGGACAAACACCTGTTGCGGCATAAAAGCATTTTGCGCCGCACCTTCCGGTACTGTGATTGCCTTGAGACCATCGGCTCCTGAAGATTGGCGCTCGATCTGCACCTCCCAGGGCATGCCTTCCGTCAAACCTGGGGCGAGAAATGGCGGCTCTTGCGGCATACGTATCTGCACTGTTGGTATATATCCCCCAACCTCTGCTTGCACGCATGCCCGTGGGTGATTTTTGTGGGTCAGTGCCGTCAGATTGGAAACTTGGAACAAGCCTGCTAGCCGTTCGGCAAGATAGGTCTCGGCACGCTGAGATGTCATGTGTAAACGCTTGGCCATCAAATCCGGCCACGCCCGCGAGAACAAATACCCCAACTTGAGCACATGCGTCTTGCCAGTGCCGTTCTCCCCCACAATGACATTAAGCCCCGGCGAAAACGAGAACTCTACGTTGCCGAATACTGTGAAGTTGCTGATCTTGAGTGTCTTTATCATCTTGCTTCCTTTCGGTGCGTTTACACCTCGAACTCCAACTGTTCTCCGCTTAACCCCACCTCACCCGCCGCCTGCTCAACAGCACTCCAGGCCGTGACCAGTTCGTTGTAGGCGCGGGCTTCTTCGGCCCAGCCTTGGCGCTCGCACAGGGTGTAGAGGCGGTAGGCCAG
>JAGOSV010000125.1 GCA_018062105.1 Sterolibacterium sp.
TGCACGTGGTGCAGGGCGAGCGCGATCTGGTGGCCGACTGCCGCAGCCTGGCCCGTTTCGAATTGCGGGGTATCCCGCCCATGGCGGCGGGCGCCGCGCGCATCCGCGTCACCTTTACCGTCGATGCCGACGGGCTGCTCAGCGTCAGCGCGAAAGAGCAGGGCAGCGGCGTTGAAGCGAGGATTGATGTCAAGCCTTCCTACGGCTTGTCCGATGCCCAGATCGCGACGATGTTGCAGGACAGTTTCACCACAGCCGAATCCGACATGAAGGCCCGCGCGCTCGCTGAGGCCCGCGTGGATGCCGACCGCATGCTGCTGGCGACGCAAAGTGCGCTGGATGCCGATGGCGCCCTGCTCGACGAACAGGAGCGCCAGACGATCGGCGCACTGATGCAAGCGCTGAGCACCGCGGCCGTCGCCAGTCAGGACGCCCAGGCGATTGAAGCGGCCACGACAGCGCTGGCCAAGGGAACCGAGGCTTTCGCCGCCCAACGCATGAACCACAGCATCCAGAAAGCCCTGGCGGGCCGCAATGTGGAAGCCATCTAAGGAAGCAGCCATGCCAATGATCAGAATTCTTCCCCATCCGGAGTACTGCCCGACCGGCGCCGAGGTTTCCGCGCCCGCTGGCACCTCAATCTGCGAAGCGCTGCTGGACCACCATATCAACATCGAGCACGCCTGCGACATGAGCTGCGCGTGCACGACCTGTCATGTCGTCGTGCGCGAGGGCTTCAACAGCCTCAACGAACTCGATGAGAACGAGGAAGACCTGCTCGACAGGGCCTGGGGACTTGAGCCCAATTCGCGCCTGTCCTGTCAGGCCTATCTGGCGCAGCAGGACATCACGATCGAGATCCCCAAGTACTCGATCAACCACGCCAAAGAGAATCACTGATGAGCCGTCAGATCGTCCTGGACACCGAAACCACGGGCCTGTCTGCCGAGGGCGGAGACCGCATCATCGAGATCGGTTGCGTCGAACTGCTCAATCGCAAGCTCACTGGCAACAACCTGCATTTCTACCTGAATCCGGAACGCGACAGCCACGAGGATGCGCTGAAGGTGCACGGCATCAGCAACGAATTTCTTCGCGACAAACCCAGATTTGCGGAGGTCGCCCAGGAGTTCCTGGACTATGTGCAGGGCGCGGAGATCATCATCCACAACGCCGCGTTTGACGTCGGCTTCCTGAACAAGGAGCTCGAGCTGATCAACAGTCCGCCGTTCGCCACGTTTGTCGGGGTCGTCACGGACACCCTGGTGATGGCCAAGGAGATGTTTCCGGGCAAGCGCAACAGTCTGAATGCCTTGTGTGACCGGCTGGGCGTGGACAACTCGGGCCGGACCCTGCACGGAGCCCTGCTGGACGCCGAACTGCTGGCCGACGTCTATATCAACCTCACGCGAGGTCAGGATGCGCTGCTGATCGACCTGGGCACCGTGGAGGGCGAGGGACTGGGCCATGCATCGGTCGATCTGAGTCAGTTTACCTTGCCGGTGCTTCATCCGAACGAGTCCGAACTGGCTGCACACGGGGACGTGCTTGCGCAGATCGACAAGTCCAGCGGCGGCAAAACGATCTGGCGCCAGATGCTCGGGGGACAGACGCAGACTGTGGCATAATCCAAGGCTTTCCAGCAGCGTCAAGCAATTGGAATCGGGTGATTAGCTCAGCGGTAGAGCACTGCCTTCACACGGCAGGGGTCGCAGGTTCAAACCCTGCATCACCCACCAGAGATACAAAGTGAAATCAAGGGCTTACGGAATATCGTAAGCCCTTTTTTCATGGGTTCGGAGCTTTGCTGCATTGCCGCGAGCTGACCCGGTTGTCACAGCAGCCCGCGCCGGTGCGTCAATGGCAAAACGCTTCAGACCTTCGCGGCAGAATCCGTCTCGTAAAGCCGTCGCCTTGTTGCTGGGCGGGCACCGGCGTCAGGCTGCGTAGTCTCCTGGTGGCGGGGTGCGCCTGGGTTCTGGGCCTGAGCCACATGGAACGCCGTGGCCTGCCGCTTTAACCATGGCATCCATCGGGTTTCTACGGTGTGTCCTGAGTTCATTCAGGTCGTAACATCGCAGCAGATATAAGCGGTTTCGGATGTAATGCTTGATTCCACCGTTCCGGGGCGTGGTGGGTCGGTGTTTAGCTTCGGCATCCGCTTAGCCCCTTTGCGAAGGTCATGTCAACCAATCGGGCTCAGGGGCCGGTTTCCCCGGCGAACTTTTCAGGAGACAACATGAAGCGATGGAACAGGATAGCGGCGGTCGGCATGCTGACCACTTTGTGCGGCTGGGCCAGCGCCCAGGCCGTCGACCCCTTGCAAGTGCGCGGCTGGGCGTCGACCTGTGCCACCTGCCACGGCACTGCAGGCCTTGCGCAGCCCGGCATGGAGTCGCTGGCCGGCGTCAACAAGGACGAGTTGCTCAAGAAGATGTTGGACTTCAAGACCGGGAAAAAGCCCGCCACGCTGATGCACCAATTGTCCAAGGGCTACTCCGACGAGCAGCTCCAGGCGCTGGCCGCGTATTTCGCAGCCTTGAAGAAATAAGGGAGAACCAGCGATGAAACGTCGTCAATTGATTCAGGTTGCCGGTGCCGGCTCAGTGCTCGGCGCCTTGGGCATGATCACCGGTTGCGCCACCTCGGGCGGATCGGGTGGCCCCCATGTGGTGGTGGTCGGAGGCGGCTACGGCGGCGCCACCGCCGCCAAATACATTCGCCTGTGGTCCGACCAAAGCATCCGAGTGACGCTGGTCGAGCCCAGTGCGGCCTTCATTTCCTGCCCGATCTCCAATCTGGTGCTCGGCGGCACCAAAACCATGGCGGACATCACCATCTCCTACGACAACCTGGCCAATCGCCACGGCGTCAATGTGGTGCGCGACATGGTGACCAGCATCGATGCGGACAAGCGTACGCTCAAGCTGGCCAGCGGCGGCGAGTTGAGTTACGACCGGCTGATCCTGTCACCAGGCGTTGATTTCATGTGGGACACACTCCCCGGCATGGCAAAGCCTGGCGCGCAGGACAAGGTGCTGCATGCCTGGAAGGCCGGCCCGCAAACTGTGGCGCTTCGCAAGCAACTCGAAGCCATGCCCGACGGCGGCGTCTATGCCATCTCCATTCCGCTGGCACCCTACCGCTGCCCGCCCGGCCCTTACGAACGGGCCTGTCAGGTGGCCAGCTACTTCACCAAGGCCAAGCCAAAGAGCAAGGTGCTGATCCTGGATGCCAACGACGATGTCACCTCCAAGGGCCCCCTGTTCAAGAAAGCCTGGGCAGATCGCTACAAGGGCATGATCGAATACCGACCCAAGCACAACGTCGTTGATGTGGATGCTGCCACCAACACGCTCAAGTTCGAGTTCAACGACGATGTCAAGGCGTCTGTGCTCAATGTCCTGCCCGCCATGCGCGCTGGCGACATTGCCGTCAAGTCGGGCCTGGCCACGGCCAACAAGCGCTGGTGTGAGATTGACTACCTCACACACGAGGCCAAAGCCGCCAAGAATATCCACGTGTTGGGCGATTCGATCCAGGTCGCGCCGCTGATGCCCAAGTCAGGGCACATGGCCAACCAGCATGGCAAAACCTGCGCGGCGGCCGTGGTGGCCCTGCTGACCGGCAAGCAGCCGAATGCGATGCCGATCTATACCAACACCTGCTACAGCTTTGTCAGCGCCGAGGATGCGGTGCATGTGGCCAGTGTGCATCGTTACGACGCTGCCCAGAAGACCATGCTGACGGTGCCGGGCTCGGGCGGCGTCTCCAGCGCAGCCAATGAACTCGAAGGAGGCTATGCATTGGCCTGGGCCCGCAATATCTGGGCGGATACGCTGGCCTGACCGGTCATGGCGTGCCGCCGGTTGTGATGCCGGCGGCTTTTTTTTTGAAGCAGTCAACCGTTAGGACGTTGAATTTCAAGATGAAAACGATGAAGTCTCTGGCCGTGGTGGCTTTGCTTGGGATGGCCGGTTCGGTCTGGGCCCAGGCCGATGAGGAGCGTGCGAAAAAAATTGTCGGTGGGGTTTGTTT
>JAGOSV010000065.1 GCA_018062105.1 Sterolibacterium sp.
CGCCGTCTGTATGCCGTAGCCATGGACCGGATGCAGATCGGCACGGTGGTGCTGAACGAACAGGGGCTGGTCATCCGCAGCAACAGTGTGGCCGACGGTATCCTCGATGAAAAGGACGGCATCCAGATCGTCAAGGGTCGCCTGCATGCCGAATACGCGCTCGAAGACCGCGAACTGCAACGGCTCATCAAGAGCGGCCTGAGCCATGACGCACGCACGACCCCGGTGGTTACGGAAGCCATCTCGCTGACCCGTCCCTCTGGCCAGCCCAAGCTGGGCGTGCTGGTGCGCTCGATCCCCTGCAACGACCTGTCCGAAAGCAATGACTGGCCGCAGATTGCCGTGTTCATCCGCGACCCCCGCCACCAGCCGGCACCTTCGCACGAGCTGGTGCGGCGGCTGTTCGGCTTCACTTCGGCCGAAGTAGCCCTAGCGCTGTTGCTGACCAACGGCCTGACGCTCGACGAAGCAGCCGTGGAACTCAATATCCGCAAGAACACCGCCCGTGCCCATTTGCGCTCGATCTTCTCCAAGACCGGCGTGACCCGCCAGACCATGCTGGTCCGGCTGTTGCTCAACAGCGTGGCATCGGTCAGTTGACGTCAGGAAAATCTGTCGTGCATATTGACGTCATTCACCGATTTCATTTACGCCGGAGTCACCGGGCTCCTATATACTTCGAAATAGATTGACGGGGCTGGCTCGTCGTCTCGCAAGGCATCTGCATCACACTGCCTCACACCGCTCTACCTGCGTTTGTCATAATCCATCCTGTTGTTTCGCGAGCTGGTTACAAGCATTCCGGGAAAACCTGACATGAACAAGCCGGTCAAACCAAATCCGTCACTGCAAGGCGCCGTACCAAAACACACGGAGGAAGGATTTTTTTCCCGCCTGCTGGGCATGCTCTTCAGCCGCAAGGCAACACCGCCACCGCGGGCATCGACATCGACATCAACATCGCGACCACCGGCTGCGGCGGCGCGCCCGGTAGCCACAGAAGCTGGACGCCCGTCGCCATCGGCAGCGCCATCCTCCGCAGCCGCAGCCGCCCGGCCAGGAGATGTCGCCCTGGAGTTTGAGTCGGCCTCCGTCAGCCGGCCCGCAACAGCACAACCGCAACCTGCCAGAGTGCCGGTGACCCCTGCCCGGCTCAAGCTCGATGAGGCGACGATACGCGCTGAAGTCCGCCATCTGTTCCGCAAATCGGAGTCCGATGAGACGGCACGGGCATTTTTCGAGATGGTGCTGCAATATCGACTGGAAAAGAACAAGTGACCCCCCTGACCCTACAGGCCGTGGCGGCCGATCTGGTCAATCTGCCGGCCGTACCGGCGGTGATGACCGAGCTTGTCGGATATCTTCAGGGAGAAGATATCGATGCCAAGAAGGTGGCGCATCTCATCACCCGCGATCCGGTGCTGTCGGCACGTTGCGTGAATCTCGCCAACTCTTCGGTCTATGGTCTCAACAAACGTGTCTCGACCATTCAGGACGCCATCACCGTCATTGGCCAGCAGGCCGTCAGCACCATGGTCTCGTCACTGGCCGTAGCTAGCCGTGTCGCCGGCATGGCGACGCATGACCACGCCCTGAAGGACATCTGGATCCACAGCGTGTGCACGGCGCTGTGCGCCCGCGTGCTGGCGCGGCACACCCGACTCAATCCGGAAACCGCCTTCACCACCGGTCTGCTCCACGATATCGGCAAGTTCGTGCTGGCGGCACGCTTCAAGGAACACTACGCCCAGGTGCTGGTGCATCAGCGTGCCGAGGATTGCCGCATGGCCAAGGCCGAAAAGGCCGTGCTGGGCTTTACTCATGCTGAAATCGGCGCCCAGGTGGCCGACGAGTGGAAATTCGCCCCCGAGGTCGGCCGGGCAGTGTCGGGGCATCATGATCCCGAACAGCACCCGGCCAGCACACTGACCAGCCTGATTCATGTCGCCAATGCCCTGGCACATGTGCTGCAGTTCGTCGATGACAAGGAAGATCTGGCACCGCGCCTGTCGGAATATGCATTGAGCCGACTGAGCCTGGAGTTCGACGATCTCAAGGCCGCCATGGCAACCGTGGAAGAGCAGCGCGGCGACGTCAAGCACTTCATGTTCTGACGGCACCTCGGCGATCCCGAAGCCTCTCCAGAAAACTCCTGTTTTACAAAGAGTTAGGATATCAACGCCGGGCTGTTGCGTAGTCCTGTTGGACGATGAACGCCCCTTCCTTTCTCGCCACAATGCCCTGATGGTGCGGGGCTACGCTCGCGACAGACCATAACCCTGATGGCTACGGCTTACCGGAAAGGACAAGGCTCGGCAAATGAATCAACCACGGAATCAAGCTCTCAACAAACAGATGACGGCTGCCCAGGCGGTAGCGCATATCCGGAGCGGCATGACCGTCGGTATCGGCGGCTGGGGCCCGCGCCGCAAGCCGATGGCACTAGTGCGGGCGCTGCTGCGTACCGATGCCAAGGATCTGACCATCGTCGCTTACGGCGGCCCGGAAGTCGGCATGCTGTGCGCGGCCGGCAAGGTGAAAAAGCTGATTTTTGGTTTTGTCACCATGGATGCTATCCCGCTCGAACCCTATTACCGTAAAGCGCGTGAGGCCGGGCAGCTGGAAGTGATGGAACTGGACGAAGGCATGTTCGAGTGGGGACTACGTGCCGCCGGCATGCGCCTGCCTTTTCTGCCAACGCGCTGCGGCATTGGCACGGATGTGATGAAACACAACCCCAGCATCCAGACCATCCAGTCGCCCTATGCCGACGGCGAAGTGCTGCTGGCCATGCCCGCCCTGAAGCTCGATGTCGCACTGCTGCATGTCGATGCCGCCGACAAACTCGGCAACACGCTGAATACCGGCAACGATCCGCTGTTCGATGGCCTGTTTGCCCGCGCGGCCGATGCCGCCTTCGTCTGCACCGAGAAACTCGAAGACAAGTTCGCCCTGACGGCTGACGAGGCTCGCCTCAACTTCTTCGAGCGTTATCTGGTCAAGGGGGTAGTGCATGTCCCGGGGGGTGGCCATCCGACCTACTGCGGCAAGAGCTACGGCTGGGACATGGACCACCTGAAAAAATACAACGCATCGGCCACCGAAGAAGGGGGCTGGCAGAAGTATTACGACGAATTCATCGCCTGCAGCGAAGAAGACTATCTCGCCAAAAATGGCGGTATGGATCGCATCAATAAGCTGCGCACGCCCATTTTCTGAGGTGACCGGACATGACTACTGATTGCAAAGATTGTACGTTGGCCGAGTTGATGATCGTGGCCTGCTCCGAAGCCTGGCGTAACGATGGCGAAGTCCTCGCTTCCGGCATCACCACCGTGCCGCGTCTGGGTGCCAGCCTGGCCAAGCTCACGCACTCGCCGGAACTGCTGATGACGGATTCCGAAACCTTTCTGGTTTCCGAGCCCGTACCGCTCGGTGCGCGCGGCGATTACGTCGCCAAATTTGAAGGCTACATGAGCTTCGACCGTGTCTTTGAATGCGTCTGGGGCGGCAAGCGTCACGCCATGATCGGCCCGACCCAGATCGACCGTTTCGGCCAGTCGAATCTTTCCTGTGTTGGCCCGGATTACACCAAGCCCAAGTCTGCCGTCCTCGGCGTGCGTGGCCTACCGGGCAATAACATCAATCACGCCAATTCCTATTTCGTGCCGAATCATGGCCCGCGTGTGTTTGTGGCGAACGAAGTGGATATGGTTTCCGGCCCCGGCTACAACCCGGCGCGCCTGCAGCCTGGCATGAAGAGCTTCGTCGATCTGCGCCTCATCGTCACCGATTTGTGCGTGATGGATTTCAAAGGCCCGGATCATGCTATCCGCGTCAGATCGCTGCATCCTGGCGTGAGCTTCGATCAGGTGCAGGCCGCCACGGGTTTCCCGCTGCTGAAGGCCGATGGCCTGGGCGAAACACCGCTACCGACAGCCGAACAACTGGAGATCATCCGTCGTCTTGATCCACACAATCTGCGCGGCATGATCGTCAAGAACAATCCGCCAGCGATCCGCGAGGCGGCTTGACGCTGTGGCGCCAACATTGCGTCTGATCGATGCACCACATCCAACGCACGTCATCCCCACGAAGGCGGAGAATCCAGTAAGCCATGGATCCCCACTTTCGTGGGGATGACGAACTCTGAAAGCTGAGGTGTCTTTATGAGTGACAAAAATCGCGTACCGGTTCTCGAAGGCTGGTTCTCGACCGACGAGAAGGAAGCGCACCTGATCGGCTCGCGCTGCGAAGCCTGCGGGACTTACTACTTCCCCAAGCTGACGACCTTCTGTCGCAACCCGGATTGCGCCTCGGAGACCTTTGAGGAAGTCCCCCTGTCGCGCACCGGCACGCTGTGGTCTTACACCAACGCGGCCTACAAGCCGCCCGAGCCCTATGTGGCCCCGGAGCCTTTCGAGCCCTTCGGCATCGCCGCCGTGGAGCTCGATAAGGAGCGCATGGTGGTGCTCGGGCAACTGGTCAAGGGTGTCGATCTCGCCACCCTGAAAGTCGGCATGGCCATGGAACTTGTCATCGACGTGCTTTCCGAAGATGAAACCACGGCCAAGACGACTTGGAAATGGAAACCACTATGACGGCCCATCCCCCATCCCCTGCCCCGTGGGCAGGGGTGACGACGGTTCGTCCCTGCGGGACTCCATTTTCTACATATTTGCCTTCTTGGGACGGCCCGGCGAAGGCAAAAGGAGCTAAGGCATGAGCAAAGAAATCGCCATCATCGGCGCGGGCATGCACCCCTGGGGCAAGTTCGGCAAGAATTTCGTGGAATACGGCGTGGTTGCCGCGCGGGCGGCACTCGCCGATGCCGGCATTCATTGGCGCGATGTGCAGTTCGTCTCCGGGGCGGCCACCATGCGTTGCGGCTATCCCGGCTATGTCGCCGGGGCAACTTTCTGTCAGGCGCTGGGTTGGCAGGGTGCGGAAGTGAATACCTCCTACGCCGCCTGTGCCTCGGGTTCGCAAGCGCTGGCCGCAGCGCGCGCCAAGATTCTCGCCGGCGAATGTGAAGTTGCCCTAGTCATCGGTGCCGACACCACACCCAAGGGCTTTCTCGCGCCGCAAAAGGGCGAGCGGCCGGACGATCCGGACTGGGTGCGCTTCCGTCTGGGCATCACCAATCCGACCTACTTCGCGCTCTACGCCCGCCGCCGTATGGCTTTGTATGGCGACACGCAGGCCGACTTCGCGCTGGTGAAGGTGAAAAATTCCGAACACGGCTTCGAGAACCCGAACGCGCGTTATCGCAAGAAATTCACCGCCGAAGATGTCGCCGCCTCCGCCGCACTGGCTGATCCGCTACGCCTGATGGACGTTTGCGCCGTGTCCGACGGCGGAGCCGCGCTGATCGTTTGCAGCACCGAATACGCGAAGAAGATCGGCAAGGCCGATGCACCGCGCATCGCGGCGATTTCCACGGTGACACCGACTTTCGCCTCCGCATCGGTGGAAATGCCCGATCTGGCCAATGATTCCGCTGCTGCCGCCGCCGTGGAAGCCTACCGCTTCCGCGCCGCGCTGCCGAAAAAGGCTTACGAAGAAGCGGGTCTTGGCCCCAGGGACGTCAGCGTGGCCGAGGTGTATGACCTGTCCACTGCGCTGGAACTCGACTGGTACGAAGACCTGCAGTTTTGCGCGCGTGGCGAAGGCGCACGCTTGGTGCGCGAGGGCGTGACCCGTCTGGGTGGGCGACTGCCGGTGAATACCTCCGGCGGGCTGGCCTGTTTCGGCGAGGCTGTCCCGGCGCAGGCCATTGCCCAGGTGTGCGAGCTGACCTGGCAGTTGCGTGGCCAGGCCGGGGCGCGTCAGGTGCCGAATGCCCGTGTCGGCATTACCGCCAACCAGGGGCTGTTCGGCCACGGCTCGTCGGTGATCGTCAAGAAATAATCCGGAGCGGAGAAAGGCAAAAGGGGCGGCAGCCCCTTTTCCTTGCCTTCCGTCTTCATCGTCTCTGTCCATTTTGTTGCGGCAGGGACGTCTGAAAAAGGAATCCTGCATGAGCAACATCCTTCACACCCCGCTGTGCGACCTGCTCGGCTGCAAATATCCCATCGTGCAGACGGCCATGGGCTGGGTGGCCGATGCCAACATGGTGGCCGGCACCTGCAACGCCGGGGGCTTCGGCTTTCTCGCCGGAGCGGTGATGACCCCCGCCGAGGTGGAAGCCGCCATCCTCAAGACCAAGTCGCTCACCGACCAGAATTTCGGCCTGAACTTTCACATGTTCCAGCCCGGCGCGATGGAGATCATCGACATCGCCATCAAGCACCGCGACAAGGTGCGCGCCGTCAGCTACGGCCGTGGCCCGGACAAAAAAATGATCCAGCGCTTCAAGGACGCGGGCATCCTGTGCATGCCCACGGTCGGCGCGGTCAAGCACGCGGTCAAGGCCATTGAACTGGGGGCGGACATCGTCACGGTGCAGGGCGGCGAAGGCGGCGGCCACACCGGCAGCGTGCCCTCGTCCATCCTGCTGCCGCAGGTGCTCGACGCGGTGAAAGTGCCGGTGGTGGCGGCGGGGGGGTATTACGATGGCCGCGGCCTGGCCTCGGCCCTGGCTTGTGGCGCGGCAGGCATCGCCATGGGCACACGCTTCCTGATGACCAAGGAGTCCCCCGTGCCGCAGGAGACGCTCAAACATTACGTGGCCGTGAAAGACCCGGCGGCGATTCGCACCACCACGGCAGTCGATGGCCTGCCGCAGCGTTTCCTCGATAACCCCACCTTGCACACGCTGGAGGCGGCCAGCCCCGTGAAGCGGGTATTCATCAGCGCCCAGAACGCCTGGCACTGGCGCAGCCGCACCGGCATGACCATCAAGCAGATGGCCGAGTTCGGCTTCAAGGCCCTGAAGGATGGCAGCAGTGTGTCGGAAACCATCATGTCGGCCAATGCGCCGGTGGTGATCCAGCGCGCCATGGTCGAAGGGGTGCCCGATGAAGGGCTGATGCCCAGCGGGCAGGTGGCGGCCATGATCCGCGAGCTGCAAAGCTGCGAGGAAGTCATCAGCGGCATTGCCGCCCAGGCGACCGCACGTCTCGAATCGTTCTGCAAGAAATAAATCCAGACAGGAGCCTCATCGTGAGCCAACTCAATACCCCGTTTCATACCCAGATCGCTGATGGCATCGCCGAGCTGATCATCAATCGTCCGCCGGTCAATGCGCTGGACAGCAAGAGCCAGCTGGCACTGGCCCAGGAAATCGACCGTCTCGGCACGCTCGATGAGGTGCGCGTCATCATCATCCGTTCCGAAGGCCGTGGCTTCTGTGCGGGCGTGGACATCAAGGAACTCGACGCCAATCCGGATCTGATCGTCGTCGTCAATCACGCCAACTATGAAACCTTCCGCGCCGTGCATCGCAACCCGCGCCCGGTGATCGTCGCCGTGCATGGTTTCGTGCTGGGCGGCGGCATCGGTGTGGCGGGCGCGGCCGACATCATCGTCGCTTCCGAATGTGCGACCTTCGGCGTGCCCGAGGTCGACCGCGGCGCGATGGGCGGCGCGGCTCACCTGCAGCGCATGTTCCCGGTGCAGAAGGTGCGCCACATGTATTTCACCGGCGAGGCCATCACCGCCGCCGAGGCGTACCGTCTGGGCGCAGTCGAGAAGCTGGTGAAAAACAAGGACGAGCTGCGCGAAGCCGCGCTCACCATCGCCCGCAAGATCGCCGCCAAGAGCCCGGCCATGATCGCCATCGCCAAAGAGTCGCTCAACGGCGTCGAGGATGGCGATCTCGAAGACAAATACCGCTGGGAGCAGGGCTTCACGCTGCAAGCCTATCTGCATCCTGAATCCGCCGAAACACGCCGGGCTTTCGTGGAAAAGCGCGACGCGAAGTTCTGAGGGTCAAACGTCATTGACTTACCGCCGTCATCCCCGCGCAGGTGGGGATCCAGGAACATGTGGATTTCCGTACCCCAAGGGCATTTCCTTCGGGGCACCTGCGCAGGAATGACGAGTTAACCTGAATCACCGGAGACGGAGATTATTTGATGGAACTGGAATACACCGATCAACATCGCGCCTTCCGTGCCGAAATCCGCAGCTGGCTGGAACAGCATGTTCCCGCCGAGCCCTTGCCGAGCTTTGACACCGAGGAAGGTTTTGCTGCCCATCGCCAGTGGGAAGCCACACTCAACACCGGCAACTGGGGCATGGTCACCTGGCCGACCGAACTGGGCGGACGCGGTTGCGACCTCATCGAGTGGCTGATTTTCGAAGAAGAATACTGGCGTGCCGGGGCGCCCCTGCGCGTCAACCAGAACGGCATCTTCCTGCTCGGCCCGACGCTGATGGAGTACGGTACAGAAGAACAGAAAAAACGCATCCTGCCCAAGATGGCCAATGGCGAGGAAGTCTGGGCACAGGGCTGGTCCGAGCCGAATGCCGGCTCCGACATGGCGGCGGTGCGCACCAAGGCCATCCTCGATGCCGACGGCAAGACCTACACCATCAACGGCCAGAAAATCTGGTCGACGCGCGCCGTCTGGGCCGACTGGTGCTTCGGCCTGTTCCGTACCGACCCGGAATCTACGGCGCATCGCGGTCTGACCTTCATTCTCGTGCCGCTCAACACGCCGGGCATCACCGTGCGGCCGATCAAGCAGCTCAACGGCTTGCCGGGTTTTGCCGAAATATTTTTCGACGATGTGAAAGTCCCGGTGGAAAACCGCCTCGGCGAAACGGGAGCGGGCTGGCAGGTAGCCATGGCCACCGCTGGTTTCGAACGCGGCCTGATGCTGCGCTCGCCGGCCCGCTTCCAGAAAACAGCCCAGCAGCTGGTGGCCCTGTACCGGGCCAACCGCGAAGAGGCCGACCGCGACCCAGCCATCCGCGAGGCCGTGCTGAAGGCATGGATGGGCGCGGAGGCTTATACGCTGGCGACCTACCGCACCGCCTGCGAGCTGATGAAGGGCAAGAAAATCGGCGTGGAATCGAGCACCAACAAGATTTTCTGGTCGGAGCTCGATCAGGCCATGCACGAAACCGCGCTGGACATTCTTTCCGCACGCGCCGAATTGTTGCCGCATGCGCCGGATGCGGCCGGGGTCGGCGACTGGCTGGAGGGTTTCCTGTTCGCTCAGGCCGGCCCGATCTACGCCGGCACCAATGAAATCCAGCGCAACATCATCGCCGAGCGCATGCTGGGCATGCCGCGCGTCTAAGGGCAGCGAGGAAGTGACCATGGACTTTACCTTTACTGAAGACCAGAAACTGTTTGCCGACAATATCCGCAGCATTTTTCTCAAGGAAGTCGCGCCAGAATTGCTGCGCGAGCAATGGGAAACGGAAACCGGCCGCTCCGACACATTGTGGCAACTGCTCGCCGAGCAGGGTCTGACCGCTTTTTCCGTTCCCGAAGCCGCCGGTGGCTTGGGGCTTGGCGATGTCGATTGGGTGTTGATCGCCCAGGAAGTCGGCTACTTCGGCCTGCCCGAACCGCTGCTCGACACCGCCTGGCTGGGTGTGGCGCTGCTGCGCGCCCTGCCCGATAGTGCCGCTGTGCTGCGCGATGAATGGCTGAGCCGCATCGCCGAAGGCAGCGCACGCATCGCCATTGGCGGCCCCTTGAATCCACTGGTGGCCGATGCCCATGTCGCCGATCTGCTGCTGTTGCACCACAACAGCGAAGTGCATGCCGTACCGCGTGCCGCCGTCAAGCTCACCGCCAACCCGAGCATCGATCCGTCGCGTCGCCTGTTCCACGTCGAATGGACACCGTCGGAGGCCACTCGCGTAGCCGATGCCACGGCAGGTACGACCATCTGGGCCAAGACCAATAATCGCGCCGCGCTGGCCAATGCCGCACAGCTATTCGGTCTGGCCGGTCGCATGCTGGATATTTCCGTCGATTACAGCGTCAACCGCAAGCAGTTCGGCAAACCCATCGGCTCTTTCCAGGCCCTCAAACACTACATGGCCGATGTCGCCGTGAAAATCGAGTTCGCCCGCCCGGTATTGCACCGCGCCGCTTATGCGCTGGCGCAAGGCCAGCAACGGGCGGATGTGCATTGCTCGCACGCCTTCCTCGCCGCGCTGGAAGCCGCGCTGTATGCCGCCAAGAAGGGCATGCAGGTGCATGGTGCCATGGGCTACACCTGGGAAGTCGATTTGCAGATTTTCATGAAGCGCGCCTGGGTGCTGGCCGCCGCCTGGGGTGACAAGGCCTGGCACAAGCAGCGCATCGCTCATTTCGTGCTGGCCGACAATGCCGCACAGACCCATCTGGGGCCTGGCCACACCTTCATCGAATAAGCCAACGCTTTGCATTCTCCCGTCACACTGTCCACACAAGGATCAGGAACATGAATTTTGACCTCAGCGAAGAACAGCGCGCCATCGCCGACATGGCCGGCAGCGTGTTCGCCGACTACTGCAATGACGACCAGATACGCATCTTCTGGGACAGCGGCAAGGACTACGATGCCCCCCTCTGGCAGCAACTTGTCGACACCGGCCTCATGGGACTGATCGTGCCCGAGGCCGATGGCGGTAGCGGGCTGGGCATGCTCGAACTGATGCTGGCACTCGAACAGCAGGGGCGTCACGTCGCGCCGGTGCCCCTGTGGCGTCAACAGCTCGTCGCGGCGGCACTGGCAAAATTTGCACCAGCCACGCTCAAGAGTGCCTGGCTGGAAAAACTGGTCGCGGGCACCGCCCTGGCCACGCTCTCGCTTGACGGCCTGTCGGCCGCGCGCGGCCTGACACTGCACGCCAAAACTACGGCGGGCGGCTGGCAGCTCGATGGCCGTGCCGTGGCCGTGCCACTGGCCGGCAGCGCTGCCCTGGCCCTGATCGTGGCCAATACCGAACAGGGGGCGCGCCTGTTCATCATCGACCTGGCCGCTGCTGGCATCACGACCATCACCGGTACACTGACCCACGCCGAACCGGCCGCCGATCTCGTCTTCAAAAACGTTACGCTGGGCAACGACCACGCCCTGCCCGCCGAGGCCCTGTCCTGGCTGGAGCAGCGTGCCCTGGCCTGTCTGGCCGCCTTGCAACTGGGCGTGGTCGCCGAAGACCTGCGCCGCACCGTCGAATACACCAGCCAGCGCATCCAGTTCGACCGCCCCATCGGCAGCTTTCAGGTGATCGGGGCGCGATCCGCCGACTGCTACATCGACATCGAAGCCCTGCGCTCGACGCTGTGGCAACTGTGCTGGCGGCTGGATAACGGCCTCGATGCCGAAGGTGCCGCACGGGTGGCCAAATACTGGGCCTGTGAATCGGCGCATCGCGTCTCCCACGCCTGCTCGCACATGCACGGTGGCATGGGCTCCGACGTCAGCTATCCGATCCATCGTTTCCTCTACTGGAGCCGCGCGCTGGAACTCACGCTGGGCGGCGCCACCGCCGACCTGCAAGCGCTCGGCGACTGGCTCGCCAAGCCCGAAACCGTCGGCGTCGAGCTCTGATTCCCTTGCCAACCTGCCCAAACTGACCGCGAAAGATCCATCATGTTCGTCGATTTGACCCCGGAACAAAAGGCGCTGCGCAAGGAAATCCGCGCCTATTTCAACAAGATCATGACCGAAGAAATTCGTGTCGCCCTGCGTCGTGAAGACGGCGACGAACGTCATGATGCCTACAAGAACCTTTGTCGCCAGATGGGCCAGGACGGCTGGCTGGCCGTCGGCTGGCCCAAGGAATACGGCGGCCGTGGCTACACCCCGATCGAACAGCTGATCTTCTTCGAAGAAGTGTTCCTGGCCGGTGCCACTCTGCCCTTCGTCACCGTCAATACCGTCGGCCCGGCGCTGATGGCCAACGGCTCCGAAGAACACAAGAAAAAATTCCTGCCCGGCATCGCCGCCGGCGAACTGCATTTCGCCATTGGCTACACCGAAGGCAATGCCGGCACCGATCTGGCCACGCTCTCCACCAGCGCAGTGCAAGAAGGCGACCACTTCATCGTCAACGGCAGCAAGCTCTTCACCTCGGATGCTGAGTCTGCCGACTACATCTGGCTGGCCTGTCGCACCCATCCGGAAGAAAAACGCCACAAAGGCATTTCCATCCTGATCGTCGACACCAAGCTGCCCGGTTATTCGCTGACACCCATCCACACCGTCGGCCACCGCACCAACGCCACCTACTACGATAACGTCAAGGTGCCTGCCAACATGCTGGTCGGCCAACTCCACGGCGGCTGGAAACTCATCACCTCGCAACTCAACCACGAGCGCGTGGGGCTCGGCGCTTTCGGCGTCAAGGCCACCGGCGCATTCCAGAAGGTGCTCACCTGGGCCAAAACGCCGGACGAAAACGGCCGTCGTGCCGTCGACGAGCCCTGGGTTCGCCGCGCCCTGGCCGAGGCCTACAGCCAGATCGAAGCCATGCGTCTGCTCAACTACCGCATCTCCTGCGACCTCAATGCCGGTCGCATGGATGTCGGCCTGGCCTCGGCCTCCAAGGTCTACGGCTCGGAAACCATGATTTTCGTCTTCCGTCGTCTGCTGGAAATCGTTGGCCAGGGCGGCCTGTACCGGCTCGGCAGCGAAGCGGCGGAATTCAAGGGGCTGCTAGAAGAGGAATACCGCGCCGCCACCATCAACACCTTCGGCGGTGGCGTGAATGAACTGCAACGTGATCTCATCGCTCAGTTTGGCCTTCGTATGCCACGCTCGCGCTGAGCCCGTGCATTGAGCCCGGCCAGCCTGCACTACCCACACCCTACCCCGCCCCAACCCGGGGTAGTGGTCGACCTCACGCCGAATGTCCGCTGGCTACGCATGCCGCTGCCGCTGGCGCTCGATCACATCAACCTCTACCTGATCCGCGACAAAAGCCACGGAGACTACGGAGACTACGGAGACTACGGAGACTACGGAAGACACGGGAACGGCTGGCTGCTGGTTGACACCGGCATTGCCGACGAACGCACCCGACACCTGTGGACACAGCTTTTTGCCGGCCCGCTGGCCGGCTGCAAACTGACCGGCGTTCTCAGCACCCACCACCATTTCGACCACGCCGGTCTCGCCGGCTGGCTGGTCGAGCAATGGCGCGTACCCTTCTACATCAGCCTTGGCGAGTACTACACTCTGCGCGACCTGGCGGCGAGTACGCAACAAGGAAACGAGCTCCCCTGGGCACACCGGGATTACTTCCATCGCGCCGGCATGCCCGAAAACCGCCTGCCCGCCATCCACGCCATGCTGTGTGCCGCCGGCCAGCTGCTCAGCCCGCCGCCGGCCAGCTTCCGCCGCCTGCGTCACGGCGAAAGCCTGACCCTGGGTGAACACGTCTGGCAGCTCCACCTGGGTGAAGGTCACGTCGCCGAACACATGCTGCTGCACTGTGCCAAAGAAGGCATCCTGATCGCCGGCGACCAGCTACTGCCGCGCATCACCTCCAATGTCAGCGTGCTGCCCAGCGAGCCCGAAGCCGATCTCCTGGCCGGCTGGTTCGATACCCTGGAACGGTTGAGCCAGCTGCCCGCCGACACCCTGATCCTGCCCGCCCATGATCTGCCCTACCACGGACTGCACCAGCGCGTGGCTCAGCTGCAGCACCACCATGAACGGCAATTCGAAGCCCTGGAACGGCTCTGCACCAACCAGGCACTGACCGCTTACGAAGCCGCCCACCAGCTATTCCACCACCGCAGCCTTGAAGCCCCCATGGAAGAAATGATGGCCATGGGCGAAGCCCTGGCGCATCTCATCTGGCTAACCCGTCGTGGCCGGATGCAACGCCAGCAGGATACCAACGGGCAGTACCGCTACCGCAGCCTGCCGGCGTAAATCCTCTACCACCGATGGCGAGCATTCCCAACCCGGCCTCGTCCGGTCGAGGAAGTCTGAAGCGCACGGCACTAGCTGCCACCGACACCTACACCGACACCTACACGTACTCAAGCCCCGTATTCGCCAGCCCGGTCAGGCCAATGTTGGTCTGGTTCAGGTCCAGATCGGCCGCCATGATGGCCAGCGTCGTCTGTGTGAACTGCCCGGAGGTGATGGTTTTGACCCAATAGCCAAGCTCTTCGGCCGAGGGCGCGGCACCCACCAGATTGGTATAGAGAAGCTTGACCTCATCGGCGTTCGAATAGCCCTTTCCAAGCCTGGCTTCGAGCGCGAATTTCATCAGGTCGGGATAACTCATGCCCGAGTCGAGCAGACTGAGCCCCGTCCCGACATACGACTTGTTCGTGAGGGACTCTGCCCCAAAAACCGCCCCCAGTATCTTGGCTGTCTGAGCCGCCCGGCCGTAAGCGGGTTCGAGATCGAGGGCAACCTTGCTATCGTAAAACTTGAGACGCTCGACATTCTTCAGTGTATCCGCCCCCTCGGTGCCCCGGGTATCGGTGATCTGATAACCGGTAGCCGTTTTCGTGATCACATAATTGGCACGCGACCCGTGGTAGATGGCCGTATCGATGCCCGCTCCGCCAGACAGCGTGTCATTCCCGCCATAACCGAACAATGCCGCACCCGCCGATCCGGACGATGCCAGGGTGTCGCTACCGGACAGCAGGGTAGACAACAGGGCTTCCGGTGCCATGGAGGGGATCTGTGCGCTCGTTTGGAACGACAGACCGGAAATGGTGGCAGACTGGCCAGCCGTACTGACGCTGATGGAAGACGTGGTCGTTTCGTACCACAACCGGTAATTGCTGCCACTGTTCAGCAGGTACCCGGTGGTGGTGCCATTTTCTTCGTAATGGACACCATTGAGATCGGTGACCTGCTTTGACAGGGAGATGTTCTGCCCGGAAATATCCGAACTGCCATAGAACGTCGTCGTTCCCTTGCCTGTTTTGGTCAGGGTCACCTGGCTGATCGTCCCCGTCGGCGACTTCCCCGTCGTCGAAGTGACCGCCCCCTGGAGGGAAACTTCCGTTCCATCCTGAAACTTATAGTCGAGCCGAGAAATGCTGCGGGTGGTGCTCGTCAGTCCCTTGCCGTAGATCGTCGCGCTGTCACCATTGGAATAGCGCACCGAAATCATGCTGCTGGAGACCAGGGAATAGCTGCTGGGGGATTGATAGTTGGCACGATCGAACGCCGTCCACCCCAGCGCAATGGCACTTTTGCCATAAGCACCATCGACCGTGCGAAGTGCCTCGCTAAGCTGCTCCGCGGTTTGAAACGAAGTCACAAAAGCAGCCATTCTTTCTTTCCTCCGAAACAGGTTTGTTCGCGATTGTACCGAATCAGGAATCGAGCCCGCGTCCGCGTCCACCGCGTCCACATGATGCTTCCGGTTGTTTCAAATCAGCGACGATTTTTGGTGCCTTGTATCTTTTTGTATCTTCTTCAACTTCGCTTCCCCTTCCAATTTA
>JAGOSV010000126.1 GCA_018062105.1 Sterolibacterium sp.
GCGGCATGGATACCCTGCCGCACAACGGTGCCGTGATCACGCTGCTGGCGGTGACCGGTCTGACGCACAAACAGTCCTACAAGGACATTTTTGCGATTACCCTCATCAAGACGATGGCGGTGTTCGTGATCATCGGCGTGTACTACGCGACCGGCATTGTCTGAGCCAGGCATTCGCTAATAGTTGTTGGAGACCAGCATGCTGCCGCACGGGGGGATCACCCACCTGTTTCGCGATTTGCGCGCCAGGTTGGGTGAAGCCCTGGCGAAGCGGAAGATCGCTGCGCGCAGTTTCGCCATGGCGGCCGAGGCGAATCGTAAACCCTGATCCGGAGCGTGCAGTGCCGCAACTGGACAATCCGCGACTGACCCGGAACAACTTTGACCTGTTGCGGCTGCTGTTTGCTGGAAGCGTTTGTCTGGTTCATTCGTACGACCTTTCCGGCTTGCCGCAACTGGCGTTCCTTGGCCGTATCCTTTCTCCGGCGGTCGCGGTGAAGAGTTTTTTTGTGGTCAGCGGTTTCCTGATCTTCATGAGTTATGAAAGGTCGTCGTCGCTTGCCACTTACGCCCGCAAGCGGATGCGGCGAATCTACCCGGCTTATTTCACGGTCGTCATGCTCTGCGCAGTGGGCCTGGTCGCAGTCAGCTCGCAAGGCGCTGCTGACTATTTCTCGCTGGCCTGGGGCAGGTACGTTCTTGCCAATCTCGTTTTCCTGAATTTTCTCCAACCTGGCCTGCCTGGTGTCTTTACCGACAACGCCATTACCGCGGTCAACGGTGCCCTGTGGACGCTGAAGATCGAGGTGATGTTTTACTTCAGTGTCCCGCTCTGGGTTTTTCTCTTGCGGCGACTTTCTCCGTTGCCGGTGCTGCTGCTCGTTTATTGCGCGTCGGTGGCCTATGCTGAACTGCTGACAGCTGCAGCGGCGCGCACCGGTTCCGGAACCTACCTGGAACTTGCCCGGCAGCTGCCGGGGCAGCTCTCGTATTTCATGGCGGGCGCCTTCTTCTATTATTTCCTGCCGATTTTTGAGCGCCGCCGTGTCTGGTTTCTAGCGGCAGCCGCTCTGACCCTGACGTTCCATATGGCTTACCCCCTGCCACTCCTGGAACCTCTGGCGCTGGCGACAGTGGTCGCCTTTTTCGCACTGTTCCTGTACGTCGGCAACTTCGCAAAGTACGGGGATTTCTCGTACGGGGTTTACATCATTCATTTCCCGGTAATCCAGATCCTCGTAGCCACGGGCAGCTTACGCGACAGGCCCGGGCTTTTTCTGGCAGCCGTGATTCTGCTGACCGGAATTGGCGCGATGGCCATGTGGCACCTGGTTGAAAAGCGTTTCCTGTTGCGCAGCAGTCACTACCTTGCCAGCGCCGCCGCTGCCGAAGCCTCCACCGATCTCGCGCCCGTCCGCTAGCGTTGCAGCAGGAACTGCAAGATCGGGATGTCGATCATCTGCAGGGGTTTTTGCGTTACCATGCCTGGCGGGGGGACTTGTCTCCTCGTTTGCTGTCCGATAACTTGACCAGGAGACTTTCGATGCTACGTAGATTAGCTGTGTATTCAACACTCGCTTTTTTCGGATCAGTCGGTGCCGCTGCGGCAGCGGAATATGGCACGTCAGCCGAGGCGAAAGCCATGCTTGACAAGGCCGTGGTGGCCGTCAAGGCTGACAAGGCCAAGGCGCTGGTGATGTTCACCAAGGGCGAAGGTGGTTTCAAGGATCGTGATTTGTATCCCTATTGCGGCGGTCCGGATGGGAACTTCACCGCGCATCCGACCCTTGTCGGCAAGAGTCTGAAGGACCTCAAGGACAAGGCCGGCAAGCCTTTGGGTGAAGAAGTCTACGCTGCCGCCAAGGACGGGTCGATTGCCGAGGTGGTGTACATGTGGCCGCGTCCTGGTCAGACTGACCCGGTGACCAAGGTTGCTTTTGTGACCAAGGTTGGCGACCAGGTGTGTGCGGTCGGCTACTACAAGTAGTCAGCCGGTAAGAGAGAGGACCTCGCGGTTTCGCCGCGCCGCCCCAAAGAAGACCCCGCACCTGCGGGGTTTTTTTCGGGGCTTCAGCTCTTGATCAGCGGCTGGCTCAGTACACTTCCGGAATGAAGGTCTGGTCGGAGATCGGCGGGCGTACATAGCCGCCCTCATCCTGACGGGGCGGCAGGATGATCGGCTGCGGCGTCAGATCTTCGTAGTCGATCATGTTGAGCAGATGCGTAATGACGTTCAGGCGGGCGCGCTTCTTGTCGTCGCCATCGACCACATACCAGGGTGCCTGCTTGATGTCGGTATGGGCGAACATCGCATCCTTCGCCTTGGAGTATTCCACCCAGCGCGCACGCGATTCCAGATCCATCGGGCTGAGCTTCCAGTGCTTTTCCGGATGAAAGATGCGCTTCTGGAAACGGCGTTCCTGCTCCTCGTTGCTGACCGAGAACCAGTACTTGATCAGGATGACGCCGCTGCGAACGAGCATGCGCTCGAATTCGGGGCAAGCGCGCAGAAACTCACGGTACTCGTCTTCGCTACAAAAGCCCATCACCCGTTCGACACCCGCGCGGTTGTACCAGCTGCGATCGAAGAGCACCATCTCGCCGCCGGCGGGCAGGTGCTGAACGTAGCGCTGGAAATACCATTGCGTCTGTTCGCGGTCGGTCGGCGCGGGCAGCGCGGCAACCCGGGTGACGCGCGGACTGAGGCTCTCGGTGATGCGCTTGATGGTGCCGCCCTTGCCGGCCGCGTCGCGCCCTTCGAAAACAACGACCACTTTCAGCTTCTTGAACTTGATCCACTCCTGTAGCTTGACGAGTTCGATCTGCATCTTGGACAGGGCATCTTCGTAATCCTTGTTCTTCAGCGTTGGCTTGCGGGCGCCATGCACGTGCGCGTTCAGGTTCACCGTGGCTGGGGTGGCCGCCGCCCTGGTTTCGGCCTTTTTCCCTTTCGCTGCTTTTTCGGTTTTGCCCTTTTCCGGCTTCGCATCTGTTTTCTGCTCGGCGTTCTTTGCGTCTGCCTTTGCAGACGCCCTGGATTCTTGCTTGCTTGCGCTGGCGCCTGGCGCTGCGGCGTGCTCCTCAGTCACCTGTTCGGCTTGGGCTTGATCGCCTTCCGGTACGGTTGCTTCTTGCGCGGCTTTGACTTCACTCATTGATGCCTCCTGGGTGTGGTGGCTGAAAACGGCCTTGAATTGTGGGCATGGCGTTCGTGCTCTCTGCACCGGAATTCTCCGGGACCGGAATTATCGTCCATTTTGTCGCAAAAAAGAACAATTCGACGCATGAAACGTGCAAACGATTGCGGCACCGGCAAGACCCCCTGGCGATTCCTGGCACTCGGGACGAGTGCTGCGAGGGAACTGTGGCGGTCGCCAGCGGAGCTGAATAGCCCGGGCGGGCCGGCAGTGCGGGAGGGGCTGCAGAAGAACACCGGGGCCGGCAGTTCGGCCGCGCCGCGGTGCCCTAGAGCTTGCTGCGCGCGGCACTGGCAGCCGCAGGGGCTGCCAGTGCCGCGTGTGTGCTCAGGCGAGCTTGGCGAAGGCTTCCACGACTTCAGGCGGCGCTTGCACCATTTCGATGAGCACGCCTTCGCCGGCAATCGGGAACTCGGCACTTGCCTTTGGGTGCAGGAAGGTGATGTCGAAGCCGGCAGCTCCCTTGCGGATTCCACCGGGAGCGAAGCGAACGCCGTTGGCAGTCAGCCATTCAACGGCCTTTGGCAGGTCGTCGATCCACAGACCGACGTGATTGAGCGGTGTGGCGTGCACCGCCGGCTTCCTGTCGGGATCGACCGGCTGCATCAGGTCGACTTCGACCTTGAACGGACCCTTGCCCATGGCGACAATGTCTTCATCCACGTTCTCGCGTTCGCTGACGAAGTTGCCGGTGATTTCGAGGCCGAGCATGTCGACCCAGAGCTGGCGCAGTTTGAGTTTGTCGGGGCCGCCAATGGCGATTTGCTGGATACCGAGGACTT
>JAGOSV010000066.1 GCA_018062105.1 Sterolibacterium sp.
ATTCACACCCCACCTGGAAGGACCCCATGAGCAGCCAGTTCCAGCTCCTGCGCGAGCGTCGCTTCCGTCCCTTCTTCTTCACCCAGTTCCTCGGTGCCTTCAATGACAACGTCTTCAAGACGGCACTGATCACCCTGGTGACCTTCCGCGCCGGTCAGCTCACCACCCTCGATGGCAAGACGCTGGCCACCCTGCTGCCCGGGCTGTTCATCCTGCCCTTCTTCCTCTTCTCCGCCACCTGCGGCCAGCTCGCCGACAAATACGAAAAATCCCGCCTGGCACGGCTGGTCAAGCTGTTTGAAATCGGCATCATGTGCTTTGCCGCCTGGGGCTTCATGGCCAACCTGCTGTGGCCGCTGGTGACCGCCCTGTTCCTGATGGGCATGCACTCGACCCTGTTTGGCCCGGTCAAATACGCCTACCTGCCGCAGCAGCTGAAAAAAGAAGAACTGATCGGCGGTAACGGCATGATCGAAATGGGCACCTTCGTCGCCATCCTGCTCGGTGAAGTCCTCGGCGCCTGGCTGGCCACCACCCCGCAGGGCAACAGTCTGACCGCCCTCACCATCATCGGCCTGGCGGTTCTCGGCTACCTTGCCAGCCGTGGCATTCCGCTCACCCCGGCGGCAGACCCGCAGCTCAGAATCAACTGGAATCCGCTCACGGAAACCTGGCGCAACCTGGCCACCATCCGCCACAACCGCACGGTCTGGCTGTCCATCCTCGGCATCTCCTGGTTCTGGTTTTACGGTGCCACCCTGCTGGCCCAGTTCCCGAGCTATGCCAAGGACGTGCTCGGCGGCGATGAAACCGTTTTCATCCTGCTACTGGCCGTCTTTTCCTTTGGCATCGGCAGCGGCTCGCTGCTGTGTGAAAAACTCTCGGCACGCCAGGTCGAAATCGGCCTGGTACCCTTCGGCGCGATCGGCCTGACCCTGTTCGGCATCGACCTGTATTTCGCCAGCACCAGTATCGCCAACACAGCCACCGCCAGCGTACTGCACGGCGCGATGGCCGGCCAGCCACTCCAGGATTTCCGCACCTTCTCCGGCACCCTGCCCCACCTGCGTCTGCTGGCCGACATCACCCTGCTGGGCCTGTTCGGCGGCTTCTACATCGTGCCGATGTACGCCCTCATCCAGACCCGCAGCGACACCCGCCACCAGTCGCGCGTCATCGCCGCCAACAACATCATGAATGCCCTCTTCATGGTGCTCTCGGCCACTGTCTCGATGCTGCTGTTCGCCCTTGGCCTGAGCATCCCGCAGCTCTTTCTCGCCACCGCGCTGTTCAATGCCGTAGTCGCACTCTACATCTACACGCTAGTGCCAGAATACCTGCTGCGCTTCGTGTTCTGGGCGCTCATGCACAGCCTGTACAAACTGAAAAACGAAGGGCTGGAACACCTGCCACAGGAAGGTCCAGCCCTGCTCACCTGCAATCACGTCAGCTTCATCGATGCCCTCATCATCGCTGCCGTCTGCCCGCGTCCCATCCGCTTCATCATGGACCACCGCATCTACCGGATTCCGCTGCTCCACCTGATTTTCCGCCACAGCCGCACCATCCCGATCGCCCCGGCCAAGGAAAACCCGGCCCTGCTGGAACAAGCCTATGCCGACATCGCCCAGGCACTGGCCGACGGTGATCTGGTGTGCCTCTTCCCCGAAGGGGGCATCACCTGGTCCGGTAACCTCATGCCCTTCAAGGGCGGTGTCACGCGCATCCTCGAACAGACCCCCGTACCCGTCATTCCCATGGCGCTACGCGGGCTGTGGCACAGCTTCTTCTCACGCAAGGACGGCCCAGCCATGACCCGCTGGGAACGCCTGCGCCCCTTCCGCGCCGTGCGCCTGGTTATCGGCAAGCCACTCAGCGCCACCGAAATCACACCGGAACGCCTGCACGAGCGCATCCACGAACTGCGCGGCCGGGCACGCTGAATGTATCCCATGAAACATGTCATACCCCGACATCATCACACACCATCGAGGCTCAAAACATCCTCAACCAGCTCAGGGAATATGATCTTTAGCTATAATCATCTGTTTCATTGACATACATAATAAATAACTCAACAGCATGAAGACCCTGATCTCCTTCCTCTCCATCGCAATTCTTGGCACAGCCGGATGTTCGACCACACACAACTATCTGGTAGAAAAACACCAAACGGTCGAGTACTACCGCATCTTTGACATCAAGACGACGGCAACCCGACAAGCCGTAGCGAAGGCTGCCGGCAAGGGATTGGGGCGCAACGTCAACAACGCCCAAGAAGTCATGCCCATTCCTGCCTCCGCAGACATTCCAGAAATCCCGGGCAGATTCAAACTCGTCAATCCGTTCGAGGGATCAAAACTCGCAGCTCTAGCTGGTGGGGCCGGCTCGCTTGGGTTACGCATGGCGACCTGTGACGGCGCCGTCTGGACGGCAAAGGCAGAAAGGCGTGTTGCCAACAGCAATACCTTGAACCTGTCCGCTTGCCTGTTCCAGTATCAGGGGGGCTACCACCTCGACCTGTACGCCCAATTCACCAAACAAGAAGGTGGCCTGCTGCAAATCAGCCGCGACATGGCCAGTGCAATGGTCGGCTCCCCAGAAGAATGGACCGAAAAAACCTTCCTCGATACCGTGCGCTCGATCCGTAGCAGCACCGGTGCGAACATCACACTCCTGGAAGCACAACCCGAATTGTCCGGAACCCCTTGGCTGGATGACATCGTCGGTCATTGACGTGCGACAACCCCAATTTTGACGCGTTGCGCTTCCTTGATCCACACGCCTTTGCCGGATATTGGAGCCGGAATTCACCCGTTCTTGCTTTCGCATCTGCCGAAATGCCACACGTGGCTGCAACAGCACGCTCGGTCTGACTAATCCTGCTCTGCCGCCTTCTGCAAGAACCCGACCAGCACGCTGACATGGCTGTGCTCGAAGTCCTTGACGGTGGACAGCAAAGTGACCGGGCTGCTCCGGGCAGCCTTGAGCAGCTGCGCTACGGCCTCTGGCTGCTGGGCCAGCTCCAGCCGATAGCGGCGGGCAAACTCGGGCCAGCCTTCGGGTTCGCTGTGCAACCACTGGCGCAGCTCCGTCGAGGGCGTGACCTCCTTCAGCCACAACCCGACGGCCGCCCGCTCCCTGCTGACGCCGCGCGGCCACAGCCGGTCGATCAGCACACGCAGGCCATCCCCGGCCTCCACCGGGTCATAAATGCGCTTCACCCTGAACGATACAGACGATGCAGTCTTTTTCATGAGGTGCCTCCTTCGGGATGAAAAAACCGGGGATGCGTGCTTAGAGTATCGGCGCCAGCCAGCGTTCCGCAGTCGCAATATCCATGCCCTTGCGTGCTGCCCAATCTTCGAGCTGATCACGGTCGATCTTGCTGATGGCGAAGTAGTGCGCCTGCGGATGGGCAAAATACAGGCCGGAGACAGCGGCGGCCGGCATCATGGCGTAGCTTTCGGTGAGCACCATGCTGGCATGGGTAGTGGCATCGAGCAGCGCAAACAGGGTGCCTTTCTCGGTATGGTCGGGACAGGCCGGATAACCGGCGGCTGGGCGGATGCCGCAGTATTCCTCCTTGAGCATGGCCTCCAGCGGCAAATTTTCATTCGCCGCATAACCCCAGTCCTCGCGCCGTACCCGCAGGTGCAGCCATTCGGCGCAGGCCTCGGCCAGCCGGTCAGCCAGGGATTTCAGCATGATGGCGCGATAGTCATCATGCGCTGCCATGAATTCGGCCAGCTTGCTTTCGATGCCGATACCGGCAGTGCAGGCGAAAGCGCCAATCCAGTCCGGTGTGCCAACAGGAGCGACGTAGTCGGACAGGCACTGGTTCGGCTTACCCTCCGGCCGCTTCTGCTGCTGACGCAGGCCGTGCAGCGTGGCACGCCGCGCCGTGCGCGTCTCATCGGTGTAGACGAGGATGTCATCATCCTCGGCATTGGCCGGGAACAGGCCGAAAACGGCGTGCGCCGTCAGCCATTTTTCGGCGATGATCTGGCGTAGCATGGTCTGCGCGTCGTCGAACACATTGCGCGCCTGCTCGGCCACTTCCGGGCCCACCTTGGCTGCATCGAGGATGCCCGGATAGCTGCCGGAAAGATCCCAGGTCTGAAAATACGGCCCCCAGTCGATGAAGCCGGCCAGCTCGGCCAGGTCGATATCCCGCAACACCGCCAAACCGGGGCGACGCGGAGCAAGCGGCGCATATTCCAGCCGCGCCCGGTTGGCGCGTGCTTCGGCCAGCGTCACCAGTGCCACACCCTTCTTGTTGGCATGCTGGAGACGCAGCTTTTCATAATCCGCCGCCACTTCTGCCTTGAAGGCTTCTGCCAGTGTCTCCGACAGCAGCCGCGACACGACCCCGACCGCCCGCGAGGCATCCGGCACATAGACCACCGGCTGGCGATAGTTGGGGGCAATCTTGATGGCTGTGTGGGCGCGGCTGGTGGTCGCCCCGCCGATCAACAGCGGCAGGGTGTAGCCCTGGCGTTCCATCTCGCCAGCGACATGCGCCATTTCTTCCAGCGAGGGCGTGATCAGACCGGACAGACCAATGATGTCGGCCTGCTGCTCGCGCGCAGCAGCCAGGATTTTGTCGGCCGGCACCATAACGCCCAGATCGAACACCTCATAGCCATTGCAGCCGAGCACCACACCGACGATGTTTTTACCGATGTCATGAACGTCGCCCTTCACTGTGGCCATCACCACACGCCCCTTGGCGACAGCGCCCGAGCGTTGTTTCTCGGCCTCGATGTAAGGCAGTAGATGTGCCACGGCCTGTTTCATGACTCGTGCCGATTTCACCACCTGCGGCAGGAACATCTTGCCGGCACCAAACAGGTCGCCGACCCGGTTCATGCCGTCCATCAGCGGCCCTTCGATCACTGACAGGGGCTTGTCACCCCGCGCCTCGCTCTGCTGGCGGGCTTCCTCGGTATCCGCAACGATGAATTCGGTAATACCCTTGACCAGCGCATGCGCCAGGCGCTCCGCTACGGGTGCTGCACGCCAGGCCAGATCCACCACCTGTTCCCGCGCCGTTCCCTTGACGGTCTGGGCAAATTCAACGAGCCGCTCGCCAGCCTCCGGCGACTGGTTGAGCACCACCGCCTCGACCCGTGCCCGCAGGGCGGGATCAAGCTCGTCATACACCCCGAGCTGCCCGGCATTGACGATGCCCATGTTGAGGCCGGCCTGGATGGCGTGATAAAGAAAGACCGTATGGATCGCCTCGCGCACCGGATCATTGCCACGGAAGGAAAAAGAGACGTTCGAAATCCCGCCAGAAATACCGGCAAACGGCAGGTGGCTGCGGATCCAGTGGGCCGCCTCGATGAAATCGACGGCGTAATTGTTGTGCTCCTCGATGCCGGTGGCGATGGCAAAGACGTTGGGGTCGAAGATGATGTCTTCCGGCGGGAAGCCATCTTCAGTCAGCAACCGGTAGGCCCGCTGGCAGATTTCTGTCTTGCGCTGGAAACTGTCGGCCTGCCCCTGTTCGTCGAAAGCCATGACGATGGCTGCCGCACCGTAACGGCGCACCAGACGCGCCTGCTCGAGAAACGGTGCAACCCCTTCCTTGAGCGAAATGGAATTGACGATACCTTTGCCTTGCAGGCATTTCAGGCCATCTTCCAGCACCGTCCATTTCGACGAGTCGATCATGATGGGCACACGGGCAATGTCCGGCTCGCTGGCAATCAGGTTGAGGAACTTCACCATGGCCGCGCGGGCATCGAGCATGGCCTCGTCCATGTTGATGTCGATGACCTGGGCACCGGCCTCGACCTGGGTGCGTGCCACATCCACCGCCTTGGCATATTCCCCATTGAGGATGAGTCGGGCAAAGGCCTTCGAACCCGTCACATTGGTACGCTCGCCGATATTGACGAACAATGAATCAGCGTCGACATTGAATGGTTCAAGACCGGACAGGCGCAGGGCAGGTGCGACTTCCGGCGGACGGCGCGGCGGGCAATCTGCCAGCGCCTCGGCGATGGCGCGGATGTGTTCGGGCGTGGTGCCACAGCAGCCGCCGGCCACGTTGATGATGCCGGCCTCGGCCCATTCGCGGATGGCTCCGGCCAGCGCCTGCGGTGTTTCGTCATAACCCCCGAAGGCATTCGGCAAGCCGGCATTGGGATGGGCGGAAACAAAACAGTCACACAGCCCCGACAGCTCGGCCACATACTGGCGCAGCTCGGCCGCACCCAGCGCACAATTCAGGCCGAAGGTCAGCGGTCGGGCATGGCGCAGGGAATTCCAGAAGGCTTGCGCCGTCTGCCCGGACAGGGTGCGACCGGAAGCGTCGGTGATGGTGCCGGAAATCATCACCGGCCAGCGTCGCCCGGCGGTTTCAAAATACTGTTCGATGGCAAACAGCGCAGCCTTGGCATTCAGCGTGTCAAATACCGTCTCGACCAGCAGCAGGTCTGCTCCACCTTCCGTCAGTCCGTGGATGGCTTCGAGGTAGTTGGTTACCAGTTCGTCAAACTGCACATTGCGAAACCCCGGATCATTGACATCCGGCGAGATCGAAGCCGTGCGCGAGGTCGGCCCCAACACGCCGGCGACAAAGCGCGGCTTGTCCGGTGTGCGCCTCGAGTATTCATCACAAGCTGCACGCGCCAGCCGGGCACCGGCCACATTGAGCTCATACACCAGCGACTCCAGCCCATAATCGGCCTGTGAGAGGGCCGTGGCATTGAAGGTGTTGGTCTCGATGATATCGGCACCAGCCGCCAGATATTCCTCGTGGATGCCCCGGATGATCTCCGGCCGGGTCAGCAGCAGCAGGTCGTTATTGCCCTTGAGATCCTTGCCGTGATCGGTGAAACGGGTACCGCGATAATCGGCTTCCGTCAGGCCATGACACTGGATCATCGTCCCCATGGCGCCATCGAGAATCAGGATGCGCTGGCGAAGTAATCGATGGAGTTCCTGGCTTTGATCGGCTTGCATGGCTGGGCGGGACGCATCAAGGGTGCGCCGGATGTGAACAAGAGGGGAATTTTACCATGCGCCCCTCCTCAAACCTGCCGCCAGCTCACAACAAACCCTTGTCCTGACTGGGGTTTCAACGCACCCCCGGGCTTCCCGGGGACGGCTCAATCCACCAGCCGGACATCCACCACATAACGGCTGGTTTCGCCAAAGCAGCGGCTGGGGATGCCAGCATGCTGCTGGTAGACAACCGAAACCCGCTTGCCCATGGTCTTGTTGATTTTCTCGGCCACCCGCTCATCGCGCACGGTAAAGGGAAATTTCTCGGACAACGTGCCCGGCAGGGAAACCATGGCCAACTCGCCTTCCCAGGTCTTGCATACCCAGCCCTGCTTCGAGAAGCCCTGCACATAACCGGCACGCTCGCCTTCCGAATAACTCCAGCTCAAGGCCAGCCAGATATAGGCGACAAACAGCGCTACTGCCAGCAAGGGCACACCGACGACATAAACCTGCCAGCGCATCAGGAAAGGACGCCGGGCGGCAATGCTGGGGATTTCAGGGGTCATGATGATTCAATACTCCAAGGGGGTCGGGGCGGGCGACAAATCTTAATCTGCCGCTGCACGCCGGTAATGGATGGCTTCGGCCACATGGGCAGTGAGTACCGCAGAACTGCCGGCAAGATCGGCGCAACTGCGTGCCACCTTGAGGATGCGGTGATACGCACGCGCCGACAGGGACAGACGCTGGATGGCCTGCCGCAACATTTGCACACCCTGAGCATCCGGCGTGCAGTACTGGTCGATCTCAGCCGGCCCAAGCTGCGCATTGGGCTTGCCCTGACGTTGCCACTGGCATGCATGCGCCACCACCACCCGTTGCCGCACGACAGCACTGCTCTCGCCCGGTCGCGTGTCCTGCAATTCGCCCTCGGCCAGCGCCGGCACCTCGATCATCAGGTCGATGCGGTCGAGCAACGGCCCGGACAGTTTTCCCCGGTAACGCTGCACTTGATCCGGCGTGCACCGGCATTTGCCATTGGCATGACCCAGCCAGCCGCACGGACAAGGATTCATCGCCGCGACCAGCTGGAAGCGCGCCGGAAAATCGGCACGACGGGCTGCCCGGGCAATGCAGATATGCCCGGTCTCCAGCGGCTCGCGCAGCGCCTCCAGCACGCGCCGGTCGAATTCGGTGAGCTCATCGAGAAACAGCACGCCATGATGCGCTAGTGAAATCTCGCCCGGCTGCGGCACCCCGCCACCACCGACCAGCGCGGCACTGGAAGCGGAATGATGGGGCGCACGAAAAGGCCGCTGCCCCCAGTGTTCGATACGGAAACGCCCGGCCAGCGAATGTACGGCCGCCGTCTGCAATGCTTCCTGCTCCGTCATCGGCGGCAGGATGCCGGCAAAACGGCTGGCCAGCATCGATTTGCCGGTGCCCGGCGGCCCCGACATCAGCAGGCTGTGGCCGCCCGCCGCCGCCACCTCCAGCGCCCGACGTGCCTGTGACTGCCCCTTGACCTCGGCCAGATCAGGATAATGCGCTGCCTGCACCAGCGGCTGCCCGACAAACGGCATCAGTGCCTGCTGTCCCCCCAGATGGGCACAGACTTCGAGCAGGTTCCTGGCCGGCAGGATGGTGGCCGAACGCACCAGCGCCGCCTCCGGCGCACTCTCTGCAGGCAACACACAGGTACGCCCGGCGGCCTCGGCCTGGTGGCACATCGCCGCCACCATCGCCAGCGCCCCGCGCACCGCGCGCAATTCGCCCCCCAGCGACAATTCGCCAGCAAACTCATAAGTCTCGAGATCCTTTGCCTGGAGCTGGCCGGAAGCAATCAGTATCCCCAGGGCAATGGGCAGATCGAAACGGCCGGATTCCTTGGGTAGATCGGCCGGGGCGAGATTGACCGTGATGCGCCGCTGTGGAAACTCGAAACGGCAGTTCTGGATAGCAGCACGCACCCGGTCACGCGCCTCCTTGACCTCGGTATCCGGCAAGCCCACCAGCGTGAATGCCGGCAATCCCCCGGCCAGGTGCACCTCGACGATGACTTCCGGCGCTTCCATGCCGGCAATGGCGCGTGATCTGAGGACGGCAAGGGACATGACAGGGGGCAGGAACGACGATCAGCGGATTATAGGCGCAACCGTTTTGTCACAAACACGCCCTATACTGGCGCGTTCTGTCACCTGCAACCCACCTGCAACCACTGGGAAAGACGCAAGATGAGCAACATGCAAGAAACGGAAATTACCCTGCCCGACCGGCAGCCAACGCTGCGCGTGGTGCCCATGCCGGCCGATGTCAACGCGGCTGGAGATATCTTTGGCGGCTGGGTGATGTCACAGGTCGACATCGCCGGAGGCGTGGTGGCCTTCCAGGTCGCACGGGGGCGCATTGCCACCGTGGCCGTCAACGCCTTCCAGTTCAAGCAACCGATTTCCGTGGGCGATGTGGTCAGCTTTTACGGCTCGGTCAATTGCGTCGGCCGCACCTCCATCACGGTCGATGTTCAGGTGTATGCCGAACGTTACCGCCCCTGTCAGGAGAAGCCGCTGCTGGTCAAGGTGACCGAAGCCACGCTGACCTATGTCGCCACGGACAGCGAAGGCAACAAACGGGAAGTGGGCAAGTGCGCACCCTGAACACTCAGGGCGCCCCCTTCAGGCCGGGTCAGCCTTCTTTTTGCGAGCGGCCGCAGCAGGGGCGGCGGCTTCCGGAGCGGCCGGCGGCTGGGCGAAATTCCACGGCCACAGTGCCTGGGCCTGGCTGAAAGCCTGATTGAGGTCCAGGCCGGCGAAAGGTGAGACTGCCGGTTCTGCCGCAGCCGCATTGCCTTGTGCAGTTTGAGCCATTGTCTGCAAGGCCATCAATGTGGCCCGCTGGATTTCCAGCCCCTGGATGGTCATCTGCAAAGTGTTGAGGTTCATCTTCAGCCAGCCCTCGACCGCCTTCATGTCGGCAATCCGCTTGCCCAGTTCATCGGTATCCAGCGTCGGTGTCACCATGCCGGGCAGTGAAAACCCCATGCTGCCCCACATGGACTTCAGAAGCTCCATGGGATCGGCCGCATTGCCGGAGCCTTGAGCATGACTGGAATTCGATTCATTTGACATGACACACCTCGCAAAAAACGGAAAAAACGCACACTCCCGCCGATGTTACCGCATCCACACGGCCTTCGGCCTTGTTTTCTGCCGCACTTGCGCTAGCATGGTACCTTTGCAATTTCCCGCAATGAACAGAAGGTCGTCGCATGCTGAATGTGCTGGTGGTGGAAGATCATGCCCTGGTCCGCGAAGGACTGCTGCAAACCCTGAGAAAGCTGGAACCGGATATCGTCTGCAATGGCGTGCGGGACGCCGAAGAAGCCCTGACCCTGCTAACCCGTGAGGGTAGCGAACACTACGACCTGTGCCTGCTCGACCTGATGCTGCCCGGCCTGAACGGCATGGGTTGTCTGGGCATCCTGCGCAAGCGTTTCCCGGCCATGCCGGTGGTCATCATTTCAGCACGGGATGACCCCAACACCGTCGAGCGCGCCATGAAAGCCGGCGCTTCCGGCTTCGTCAGCAAATCCAGCCCCGGCGAAGTTCTGCTGGCTGCCCTGCGTCAAGTGCTGGCCGGTGATATCTGCCTGCCGGCCACGCTGCAACCCCCACATGACCAGGAACAAGGAGCGCGCAAACGTCGCCCACCCCAGTCGCTGGCCGAAGAATACGGCCTGACTTCTGCACAGATGCGGGTACTGGAACCTCTGGTACAAGGAAAGACCAACCGTGAGATCGGTGACCTGCTCGGCCTGACCGAAGGCACCGTCAAGGTACATGTCTCGGCCATCCTCAAGGCGCTGGGGGTAGGCAACCGTTCACAAGCCCTGCTGCTGGTCAAAAACCACAAATCCATCAAGCTGTAAGCACCAGCACGCAAGCAGCCACCTTCTGCGGGTACTATCTCTCCCCCGCTCCCCCTCTCCCCGTCAGGATCGGAGCTGAAGCAGATGTTGCAACAAGGCACGTAATCGTGCTGGCCGCAGCGGCCGGGACAGCCAGGCACAGGATACGCGGTGATCCATGCTGGAAGAAAATGGCACAGCACCCGGCTCGACCAGCATGATGAGCGCGTCGGGCAGCACGCTTCGACTGGCCAGCAGCGTCACATCCGGATATTGGTGCGACTCGAAAATCAGCGCATCAACACATGTCCGCGCCATTGCCTGAACACCTTGCTCGTAATCCGTCACATATTCCAGCCCCACGGTACGACAACCCCAGCCTGTCAGCAGCTGGCACAGCTCATCACGCGCTTGCTCATCCCGGTCTACCACCAGCACGTTAGCAGCAAGATCAAAGGACGGCAGGGCACTGACCATCGTCACACGCGGGGCAGCATGCGTACCCGCGGGTAATGCCGGGGCGCACGGCAGCTCAAGGGCAAACAAGGAACCGCGTCCCGGCTGCGAGCGCACATCGATGAAATGCCCCAACATCTGGGCCAGACGCGCCACGATGGACAGACCCAGCCCCAACCCCTTGCGGGCATCCCGTTCCGGATTATCAACCTGATAGAACTCCTGAAAAATCATCGGAATCTGCTCTTCATTAAGGCCCGGCCCGCTATCCCACACCTCCAGCCGCAACCGTCCAGCACGCCGGCGCACGCCCACGACAATGCCACCACGCTCTGTGTATCGCACGGCATTGGCGACAAAATTGCCCAACATGCGTTCCAGCAACACCGGATCAGTCTGTCCCCATAGACGGGTAGGTACACAACGCAGCCGCAAACCCTTGATACAAGCATCCGGGGCATGAATGGCCAGCACCCGCTGCATGAGCGCCCCCAGGGCCACCGGCTGCGTTTCGACCCGGATATTGCCCAGATCCAGCCGCGAAATATCGAGCAAGGCATTCAATTGCTCATTGAGCGCATGAACAGCACTGACGATCTTTGCACGCAGGTGCTGCTGCGGTGAGTTTTCCACACATGGCCCCAATTCGTCGACAAACAGCGACAGGGCATGCAAGGGCTGGCGCAGGTCATGACTGGCGGCAGCCAGAAAACGGGACTTGGCCAGACTGGTGGACTCGGCCTCTTCCTTCTTCTCGCGCAATTCCCGTGTCGCTGTGCTGATACGCTGCTCCAGCCGGTCACGCCCTTCCTGCAAGGCTTCCGCCATTTCATTGAAGCCGGCTTCGAGATCGTGCAATGCCTGGCCAGGATGATGATCGACCCGTGCAGCCAGATCACCACGGTGTATGCGGCCCACCATCTGCTGCAGATTGACGATGGGCTGCGTCACATCACGGCCAAGGCGGCGCGAGAGCAAAATCCCCGCGACCAGCGCGACCATGGAGATCAGTATGGTCACCAAAAAAGCTTCCTGCTTGGCAGCAATCACCCCGGCCCGCGACATTGCCACGGTAACACTGCCCAGTGGCTCAGTCGCCAGGGGCACTGGCTCACGGGACTGGAAAGTATCCTCGAACAACGCCGCCTGACGCTGGATCCGGGCATGAAACAGCAACAGGTGCCCATGCTCCGCAAGGCGCTGCTCCCCTCCCAGAAACTGCTCGGGGCGCCCCAGACTCTGGCCAGTGCCCACCTGAACGAACGGCCGCCCTTCACGGTCATAGAACACGACAGCGGTGACATCGGCTTCACGCAACACTGCCGTTGCCAAACGCTGCAGCTCCGGAACATTGGCAGAAAACGCCCCGTATTCCGCCGCCGGTGCCAATTGCCGCACCAGTGACAGGCCACGCCGTTGCAACCCGGTATCGGCTTCATTGAGCCGCTGGATGAGCAGGTAAGACGACAAGGCGATACAGATGATCAGCGCCGGCACCAGCGCCACAAACAGCACCCGTCGTTTGATGTCCGGATTTTTCAAACCACCCCTATCTTTCCCTGAAGGTAAGGCGTGATTCTCCAACATGCCCACCGGTGGAGCAATACTTGAGGCTTGAGGCTGGGCTGGTTCGACACAGCCTGGATGCTGACTTGATCATCCGTTACCGGATCAACAATCCCGGCAATGCTGCTGCAACCGTTGTAGCTCAGGACAATGCAGAGAAAATGGGGTGCACCGCTTCCATGTTTCGATAACCCGGCATCTGCCCACTGCGTGCCACCGGCTCGGCACCAGCTTCCAGCTGCAACAATTCGATGATCTGGGTAGCCACCCGTCGGCAGGCTTCGTTCAACGGTGCGGGCAAGGTCGAAGGAAGCTGCTTTTGCAGCAGCAACTTGCTGGCGGACAAGGTTTGCACCGGATCGAGGATACGGTCATGGTAGCGCCCCAGAAAATCACTCATGGCGCGATCTGCCTGGGCGAGCTGCCGCAGATTACCCGGCCATTGCATCGGCACGGCATAAGCATAAGGAAACTGCTCCATGTCACGCGCCACGGTACGCAAGTCTTCGTGCGAATCACGAAACGGGAGCAGTACCAAGTCGGCCAGATGATACAGACGACGATCCATCTCGGCACGATTTCCGCCGCCATCGATCACCCCCAGCCAGGAATGCAGCGGACGAACCGTATCGACCAGCCGGCTCAGCATTTCGCGCGAACGGGCATCTGCCGTCAGATAACGGCGATGCAGGGCATCGAGCGGCTCACGCGAAGCATCGGTCAAAACACAGACAGAGCGCTGCCCCAACAAGCCCAGCCCTTGACAGAGCATGTGGGACAAGGTGGTCTTGCCCGTCCCGCCCTTGTCACCAATGACACAAATAATGTCCGCCATATCACCTTTCTCCGCATGACCGTCACACAGCTTGCCGTGCAGGCAGGGATTATGGCGAGTCGCACCACGGGCAATGCCGCGAAATGCGCGGAAATCGGGGGCTTATTTTCAGGGGAAGTGCATCCCGGCCGCGGCAGGGCTTGATGAAGCCAGGCGATAACAATACAGCCGCGTCGCCCGGTGATCGGCGACTTCGACCACCTGGTGCGGAAAAACCTCAGGGATGGCAAAAGTATTGCTGACCAGCCAGGCCGTCGGCCGCATCTGCAACCGGGCCTGCTGCCACAGGCGCGGCATCGGCACTGGCGAGAGGAACGCATAGATCACATCATAGGATGCCCAGGATTCACGCCAGAAATCACCGTAACGAATCTGCAGATTCCTCATGCCGATGCTCGTCAGCCAACCCCACAGCCACGGCAGCACGGCATGTTCGATGCCGACGAAAGTGCTGTCCGGTCGCGCCCGCGCCAGCCGCCGCAACAGCCCCCCCTGGCCGCAACCCAGATCGAGAACACGGCAAGGCCGTGCAGGTAGCAGTTGCAGCACGGCCTGCGCCGTCCGGGCATTTGACAGATAAAGCGGCACCTGGCTGCGATCGGTGCGCCCATATGTCAGCCACAACAGGAAGAAAGCCGCCAGATACCAGCCCGGAGCAATCGCCAGACGTCCCAGCAAGACAGCGGCCGGCAAAAAAAACAGATGGATTCCGTGCCACCAGCGCGGCACCCCCCAATACCTGCTGAACAACGCCGCCACAATACCTTGCAGTACCGCCGCCCCCAGCAGAGGGACAGCGCCCTCCGGCAACAGCCACAGCCCGCCCGCCACCAGCCCGCCGGCCAAGCCCTGGACAAAAAAGGCCTGGCGCAGGGGGGAACGGACAAAAGAAGGCAAGAACGGTATTTCTTTCAACAGCATCCTTTCCTTTTCCTTTCACCAGGCTCGCCATGCCCACCAGGCTGCCCACGCACAACCAGCCATCCGGATATGCGGATATGCGGATATGCGGATATGCGGATATGCGGATATGCAGGGGGGCACCATGGTGCCCGGCAGACCTGGCTCACGCAATCACCCATCGCGCCCATTCCTGAGCCTGACCCCTCCTGCAAGAGAGCCGTCCAGTATAATGCGCGGTTCTTTTCTTGCGCACGAACACCTTATTTTTCCGATGGAACTCGCCAAAAGCTTCGAGCCCGCCACGATCGAGCGGCGCTGGTATGAACACTGGGAACACCAGGGCTATTTCAAGGCCGGGCTCGA
>JAGOSV010000067.1 GCA_018062105.1 Sterolibacterium sp.
TTACAATCGCCACTGGCGTCTCGAAAAACTGGGCTTCATGTCACCCCTCGAAGCCCGTCAGGCCTATGCCATGCGAAAGGCAGCCTGAGTTGCAAAAGCGTGTCCAATTAATTGGGGGCGGTACACGGATCATTGATCGCGACGAATACATCAGCCAGGCGCAGCTTGTTTTCTGTCTCCATGGATCACCCCAAAAAGACAGAAAACTACACAAATCAAGGTGCTGTGAACAGCCCCCCTATCCAACGTCTTGATCGTAAACAACTATTTCGAGCGGTCAACGACATTGGCATTCATGCGATTGCCCTGCCCGATCCCCCTGTTTCCACTCCATGAGCGCTACGTCGAGCTACTCTGCGGTGCTGCTGCCCTGTATTTTCTGCGCCAGGTGTCCGCCCCGGTCGAGGTACTCAACGACATCCAGCGCGCCGCACGGTCCTTCTGCCTGCAACATCACGTCTTCGGCCGCATGTTCTAACAGGCGGAATTTTGTTGCAACAGACAAAACAGGCAACTGTGCCATTTATCGCGCAAAACGGTGCCAATTATCTCGCGCCGCTACAATTGACATGTACTAGGGCTAGCTGTTGGAACAGCGAAGTAAACATGAACCCGCAGTAACCCGCGCAGACACGCGGGTGTAGGCGAAAAAAAACCGCCTGGATAGGCGGTTTTCTTATAATCCTGGCGGAGAGGGTGGGATTCGAACCCACGGTAGGCTTGCACCTACGCCTGATTTCGAGTCAGGTACATTCGACCACTCTGCCACCTCTCCGAAGCGCAGGATTCTAGCATCAAACTTGGTGTTGCGGCTTCATGAGGAAGCAGTTTCCTGAATTTCCGGGGCGGTTTCATGCAGGTGACGTACCAGCGAGAGGGCGGCGCCCAGGGCGCCGAGGGCGGTGGCCAGGGTCAGCAGCAGCAGGGTGTCGGTCAGTGGCAGGGATTGCAGGATCAGGCGGTTGCCGTAGAGGCTGGTCAGTTGCAGGGTGGGGCCGCGCAGGGTCAGGGTGACGGCGAGGACGATCAACCAGGCGGTCATGCCGCCGGCCAGACCTTGCAGGGCACCGAGATAGAGGAAGGGGCGGCGGATGTAGGCGTGGGTGGCGCCCAGCAGGCGGCTGATTTCGATTTCGTTGCGTTGCACCAGGATTTGCAGGCGCAGGGTGGTGAAGGTGATGGCGATCAGGCCGACACCCAACAGGGTGGCCAGTACCAGCAGGCCGCTGCGTCCGATGCGCAGCAGAGCGTCGAGGCGACGCACCCAGGCGGAATCTAGCTGGACATGTTCGACACCGGGCCAGGATTTCAGCTCGTCGCGCAGCCGGTCGAGGGCGGCCGGGGCATCGCTTTTCGGAGTGAGAATGAAGGTGTCGGGGTAGGGATTTTCCGGCAGGGCGGCGAGCAGGTCGCGCATGCCGGGGTCGGCCTGCATGCGCTTGAGGGTATCCGCCCGTGAGATGAAGCGCTGGCTGGCGATACCTTCGTGTTTGCGCAGCTTGCCGGCGACGGCATCTACGGTCTTGCGGTCGGCATCGGTATTCAGGAAGAGGGATAGTTGCGGACTGGCTAGGCGTAACCCGGAGCCGCTGTCTTCGCTGCTGGCCTGGGGCAGGTCGTGCAGGACGTTGTTCAGTAGCATCTGGCCGCTGGCAGGCAGGGCCAGGGCGGTGCCGATGGCCAGCAGCGACAGCAAAGTGTTCACGGGGGCATCGAGCAGCCGCTGGAGCGCCCAGAGCAGGGCGGAGTAGTGTTGGCGCAGCCAGGATTTCATGTGGTCAATCGGCCCTGGGCCAGTGTCAGCTGTCGCGGATTACTGGCGGTAAAGAGCGGGTTATCGTGGGTGGCGATCAGGGTGGTGACGCCGACCCGGTGGAATTCGGTAAAAATGCCGGCGACATCCTGGGCGGTCTGTGGGTCGAGGTGCGCCGTGGGTTCGTCTGCCAGCAGGATGGCCGGACGGCAGACGACGGCGCGGGCGATGGCCAGCCGCTGCTGTTCGCCGCCCGACAGGCTGACGGGCATGGCGCGTTCGCGGGCCAGCAGGCCGACCTTGTCGAGGGCGGCGCGCACGCGCTGGGCGGCCTCGCGTGGCTCGAAACCGGCGATGGCCATAGGCAGCAGGACGTTGTCAAAGATGCTGCGGTCGAATAGTAGTTTCTGGTCCTGAAAGACCAGGCCGAGATTGCGGCGCAGATAGGGAATCGAGCGGGGCTTCAGGGTGCCGATGTTCTGGCCATTGACATGTACCGTGCCGCCACTGGGGCGCTCGATGGCGGCGATGAGGCGCAGCAGGGTGGTCTTGCCAGCTCCGGAGTGACCGCCGATCAGCACCAGTTCGCCGGCTTCGATGGTGAAGCTGACATCGCTCAGTGCGTGCTGGTCGGGCGGGTAGCGGCGGCTGACGTGTTCGAAGCGGATCATGCGGCGGTGTCCGGCATGGTTCAGTGGGACTCAAACAGGGCGGTGGCAAATTCACGGGCGACGAAGGGTTGCAGGTCTTCGATGCCTTCGCCCACGCCGATGTAGCGCAGGGCAAGGGGCTTGCCAGTTGGCTGCTGGCGGGCGATGGCGGCGATGACGCCGCCCTTGGCAGTACCGTCGAGCTTGGTGACAATCAGGCCGGTGATGCCGATGGCCTTGTCGAAGGCTTGCAGCTGGGCCAGGGCATTCTGGCCGATGTTGGCATCGAGTACCAGCAGGACTTCGTGCGGGGCGCTGGCATCGACCTTCTGGATGACGCGTTTGACCTTGGCGATTTCTTCCATCAGGTGCAGCTGGGTCGGCAGGCGGCCGGCAGTATCGGCCAGCACTACGTCGATGCCGCGTGCCTGGGCAGCGTGGATGGCATCGAAGATCACGGCGGCCGGATCTCCGGATTCCTGGGCGATGACGGCCACATTGTTGCGTTCGCCCCAGGCCAGCAGCTGTTCGCGGGCGGCGGCGCGGAAGGTGTCGCCGGCGGCCAGCAGCACGGATTTTCCTTCGGCCTGGAAGCGCCGCGCCAGCTTGCCGATGGAGGTCGTCTTGCCGGCACCATTGACACCGGCCAGCATGATGACGAAAGGCTTGTGGGTGCTCAGGTCGAGCGGTGCTTCGAGTGGGCGCAGCAGGCCTTCGAGCAATTCGGCCAGGGCGATTTGTAACTGTGCCGGAGTTTCGAGCTTGTCTCGCTTGACGCGCTTTTTCAGTTCGTCGAGCAGATACTGGCTGCCGTCGATGCCGACATCGGCCATCAGCAGGGTGGTTTCCAGTTCTTCGAGCAGCTCGTCGTCGATCTTCGCCCGGCTGAAGATGCCGCTGAGCTGGCTGCGTGTGCGGGCCAGGCCGCTTTTCAGGCGATCTTTCCAGCTGGGCTTCTTTTCTGTGGCGTGAGGTTCCGTGGGCGGGGTGGGTATTGCTGGAGTGGGTGCCTCTGGTGGGGCAGGTGGTATGACGTTCGGGGATTCCGATACGGCTGGGGCGTGAGGCTCGTGGGGACTCGCGGGCGCTTGTTCTGTGGTGCCGAATTTTTTCTTGAGGAAACTAAACATGGCGGTGGGTTTCAAAGGAAGTCCGGACTGTCGGGGCGAGCGGAGTGTGCTGGAATGTACTGGAGTGTGCTGGAATGGAAGCGACAGAATGATCGCTTCGGGCAGCGGGACCGCTTCGGGTAGCGGAGTGAAACGGGCAGCGACTGGCGCGGCACGAAGGGTGGATTTATGATGCCGCTTCTGAATCTTGAACGAACCGTGGATTTTATCATTGCTCATGAACCTGACCCGTCTGCATTTGCGCTCCTTTGCGCCATTCCTCTGTTCTGTGTTGCTGGCTGGCGCGATGGTGCCGCGACTGGCCTGGGCGAATCCTTATGAAACCACGCTGGACAATGGTCTGCGGGTGGTCGTGAAGGAGGATCATCGGGCACCGACCGTGGTGCAGATGGTCTGGTATCGCACTGGAGCCATCGACGAGACGGATGGTTCGTCGGGACTGGCGCACATGCTCGAACACATGATGTTCAAAGGGACGGAAAAATTCGGCCCGGGCGAGTTTTCGCGCCGTGTGGCGGCGGCCGGCGGGCGGGACAATGCCTTTACCAGCCAGGATTACACGGCCTATTTCCAGCAGATTCCGAAGCGGGCGCTGCCGGAGATGATGCTGCTGGAGGCCGATCGCATGACGCATCTCAAGCTCGATGCCAAGGAATTTGCGCCGGAGCTCAAGGTGGTCATGGAAGAGCGGCGCATGCGTACCGAGGACAATCCGCAGGCGCTGGTCTATGAGCGCATGAATTCAGTAGCTTTTCAGGAGCACCCTTACCGCCGGCCGGTGATCGGCTGGATGGATGATCTCGAACACATGACCTGGCAGGATGCGCAGGACTGGTACCGGCGCTGGTACACCCCGGGTAATGCCACCCTGGTCGTGGTCGGTGATGTCGACCATCAAGAGGTGTTCCGGCTGGCCAGAAAATACTACGGCACCCTCAAGGCGCGTGCTGTACCGCCGCGTCGTATCCAGAAGGAGCCGAAGCAGCTGGGCATCAAGCGGCTGGTGGTCAAGGCACCGGCCCGGCTGCCTTACCTGCTGATGGCCTGGAAGATGCCGAAGTTGCAGGATGTGGCGCGGGATCGTGATCCGTATGCCCTGCAGATGCTGGCGGCGGTGCTCGATGGTCATGATGCGGCACGTCTGGCGCGGCATCTGGTGCGCGGCCAGAAAATCGCCCAGTCGGCCGGGGCGGGGTACGACCCGGTGCTGCGCGGTGAGGCACAATTCATTCTCGACGGACAGCCGGCCGAGGGACACAGCGTGGTGGAACTGGAAGCGGCGCTGCGTCAGGAACTCCGTCTCATCCAGGAGCAGGGCATCAGCGACGAGGAGCTGGTGCGTGTGCGTACCCAGCTGGTAGCCGGAAAAATCTACAAGCGTGATTCGATGATGGGACAGGCCATGGAAATTGGTGGTCTGGAAGTGCTCGGCATGAGCTGGCGCGATGATGAACGTATGCGGGTGCAGTTGCAGTCGGTGACGGCAGCCGAAGTCCAGGACGTGGCTCGCCGCTATTTCGGTGAGGATGCCCTGACCGTGGCAACCCTCGATCCGCAGCCGCTTGCTCCGGCGGTGCCAGCTGCGTCGGCGGTATCTACGGTATCTACGGTATCCACATCCACCGCTCAAGAAACCGGGGCGGTAGCGCCGCCGGCACATTGAGATGGTTCCTTGCCTGTCCGGCATCCTTCGCAATTTTCTCTCTCATATTTCCGGAAGCATCCCCATGAACCTGCTGCGTGTCTTTTCCCTTTCCTTCTTGTTGCTGGCGTTTTGGCCTTGGGCGGCCCAGGCTGGTGTGAAGATCGAGCACTGGACGACACCGTCCGGTGCGCAGGTGTATTTCGTTGCCAGCCCGGCTTTGCCCATTCTTGATGTGCGCATCGATTTCAGCGCTGGCAGCGCCTACGAGCCGGCCGGTAAAGCAGGATTGGCAAGCCTCACCACGCATCTGCTCGATACCGGAGTCGGAGCAGGGTTGGGGCAGAACGGGCTTAATGAAGAACAGGTGGCCGAGAAACTGGCCGACATCGCTGCCCAGCTCTCGGCCTCGGTTGACAACGATCGTGCCGGCATCAGTCTGCGCACGCTGGTGGCTCCGCGCGAGCGTGAGGCGGCGCTGGACCTCATGCACGCCTTGCTGGCCGCACCGGAGTTCCCGGAGGAAGTCCTGGTGCGAGAAAAGAAGCGAACCATCGCAGCCATCCAGGAAGCCGATACGCACCCGGATGCGCTGGCGGCCAAGCGCTTTATGCAGGCCATCTATCCGGGTCATCCCTATGGTGTTTCGGCCACGGTCGACAGCGTGGCGGCTTTGACCCGTGCCGATGTCGTGACGTACTGGCGTACGCATTTCGGCGCGCAGCGGGCGGTAGTGTCCATCATCGGCGATGTCTCGCGGGCCGAGGCGGAAGCGCTGGCAGCTCGTCTGACCAGTGGATTACCCGAGGTAGCGCCGGCCGAAGCTTTGCCGGTGGTGCACCTGCCGCAGGCGGCGGTGCTCAAACTGCCTCATCCGGCGATGCAAAGCCATATTCATATCGGGTTGCCGGCCATTCGGCGCGATGATGCCGATTTCTTTCCGCTGCTGGTGGGGAACTATGTGCTGGGCGGCGGCGGCTTCGTTTCACGGCTGATGAAGGAAGTGCGGGAGAAGCGCGGCTATGCCTACAGTGTCTATAGCTATTTTGACCCTCATCTGCTCGAAGGGCCGTTCGAGATCGGCCTGCAAACCCGGCGCACCCAGGCAGCCGAGGCTGTGCGGGTGGTCGAAGATACGCTGACCGGCTTTCTCCGGGATGGACCGACGGCCGGGGAACTGAAGGCCGCCAAGCAGAACCTTGTCGATGGCCTGGCACTCAAGATCGACAGCAATGCCAAGATACTGGGGTATCTGGCGGTGATTGGTTTTTATCATCTGCCGCTCGACTACCTCGATCGTTATGCAGAGCGGGTTGAGGCGGTTACGGCGGCTCAGGTACGGGCAGCTTTTGCCCGCCATGTGGTGCCGGCACATATGGTGACCCTGATGGTGGCGGCGGACTGAGCAGGGAGAGCAGTGCGACATGGCCCGGATACGTATCGGTGGCGGTGCATGGCGCAGCCGTCTGCTGCAGGTGACGGAGGAAGTTCCCGGTTTGCGCCCAACGCCCGACCGGGTGCGCCAGACACTGTTCAACTGGCTGGGGCAGGACCTGACAGGGTTACGCTGTCTCGATCTGTATGCCGGCAGTGGTGTGCTGGGCTTTGAGGCGGCTTCGCGCGGGGCGACCCGGGTGACCTTGGTCGAGCAGCATCCGGCCGTCTTCCGTGCCCTGCAACAAAGTGCACGGGCGCTGGCAGGCCCTCTGCCGGGCGGTCAGGTCAGTGCCCAACTGGAGCTGATCCGCTCGGATGCGCTAAAATTCGCGGCTGCGGTGACTGAGCCGTATGACCTGATTTTTCTTGATCCGCCTTATCACCAGGGCTGGCTTGAGCGTCTGGCGGTGCATCTGCCCCGGCTGGCTCGGCCAGACGCACGGTTGTATGTCGAGGCCGAGCATCCCGTAACGGCGCTCGGGTCGTGGCAGCAGGTGAAGTGTGGCCAGGCCGGGCAGGTGTTCTATCAACTTCTGGAGCAAGCATGAGCAATCGGACGGCTGTTTATCCGGGGACTTTCGATCCGCTGACCAAGGGGCATGAGGACCTCGTGCGTCGTGCGGCCAGGCTGTTCGACCGTGTCATCGTCGGAGTGGCCCAGAGCAAGGCCAAGCAGCCATTTTTTAACCTCGATGAGCGGGTGTCCATGGCGCGTGAGGTGCTGGCCGAGTTCGACAACGTCGAGGTCTGCGGTTTTGATTGTCTGCTGATGGAATTTCTCAAGCAGAAGAATGCCAGCATCATTCTTCGTGGTCTGCGCGCCGTCTCCGACTTCGAGTATGAATTCCAGATGGCCGGCATGAACCGCATTCTCTATCCGGATGTCGAAACCGTCTTTCTGACACCGGCGGAAAAGTACATGTTCATTTCCGCCACCATGGTGCGCGAGATCGCCCTGCTGGGCGGTCAGGTCGAAAAATTCGTCCCGCCCCTGGTGGTCGAGCGCATCAACAAAAAACTCCCGATGAATCCTTGAAAGGAAGCCGATCATGGCCTTGCTGATTACTGACGAATGCATCAACTGCGATGTGTGCGAGCCTGAATGTCCGAACAATGCCATTTCGCAGGGTGAAGAGATTTACCAGATCGATCCGGACAAGTGCACGGAGTGTGTGGGGCACTTCGACACGCCGCAGTGCCGCGAAGTTTGCCCGGTCGATTGCATCCCCAATGACCCGGATCGCGTCGAGACCAAGGAACAGCTGATGGAAAAATTCCTCAAGCTGACCGCCGACAAATAATCCGCTGCCGCATTGTCGCACTGTCGCTTTTCATCGCTCTTTGTGGTCTTTTTCGATGCTCAGCGGTGCTGGCAGTGCGGGCAGTAGAAGCTGGCTCGCTGCCCTTGCCGCAGCGTGCGTATGGGGTGGGCGCAGTGGCGGCAGGGCTGCCCCGTCCGGCCATAGACGAAGTAGTGCTGCTGGAAGTATCCGGCATGGCCATCGGCCTGTGTGAAGTCGCGCAGGCTACTGCCGCCGGCGGCAATGGCTTCATTGAGGGTGGCACGAATCTCCTGAACCAGCCGGGTGCAGCGCTGCGGGCCGAGGCGGCCAGCGGGGCAGCGCGGGTCGATGGCCGCCCGGAACAGGCTTTCCGAGGCGTAAATGTTGCCAATTCCGACCACCCGGTGATGATTCATCAGCCAGGGTTTGATGGCGCTGCTGCTGCCGCGCGTGGCTTGATGCAGCCAGGCACCCGTGAACCCCTCGTCCAGCGGCTCCAGCCCCAGCCCGGCTAGCAGTGGCGGTTCGCTGTCGTGAGGATGGCTCGCCGTATTTTTCCCGCCTTCCTCCTGTGGCCACCACAGCACCGCTCCGAAGCGACGTGGGTCATGCAGCCGCAGGCAGCGTGTGCCAAAAGCCAGTTCGAGATGTTCGTGCTTGCGAAAGGCCGTTGTACTGCCCTCAGGGGGCATCAGGACGCGCAGGCTGCCTGACATGCCCAGATGGATGAGCAGCGTGCCATGGTGAAAACGCAGCAACAGGTATTTGGCACGTCGCTCGATGGCTTGCAGGCAGTGGCCGCATAGCAGCTGTGCCAGGGCCTCCGGAATGGGGTAGCGCAGTTTGGGGGTGCGTACTGTGACCTGGGTGACGGTGTGGCCAACCAGTAGCGGGATGATTCCGCGGCGGGTAACTTCGACTTCGGGCAATTCGGGCATGGCGTTTCCGGGCCGGTTATTTTTCGGGTAAAAGTTTTTAGTCCTGTTTTGTAGTCCTTTGTTGCGCCGAATCAAACTGCTAACATGCATCATTGTATTCCCGGCGGTGCTGCCGGCATTTCTTGAATGTGCTCTATGAATCTCTCATACCGTCTGCCGCCATTTTCTCGCCCGCTGTCCTTGTCTCGCCGGTTGGCTCGGGGGCTGCTCGGGCCGGTACTGTCGTTGCCGTCGTTGTTGCTGTTGTTGCCGTTGTCCTTGCCGCTGACAGTCAGCGCACAGGAGGAAATGCCAGAGGCTGTCCCGGCTTCTGCAACGGTACCTGCTGCCGCCGTTGCTGCTCCGCAGGCCACGGTGGCCGAGCCTGCGGAGCATTTGCCCAAGCAGAACCTGACGCCCCGGCTGTTGTATCAGGTATTGCTGGCGGAAATTGCCGGGCAGCGCGGTAATGTGCTCCTGGCCGCCCGTCTGTACGCCGAGCTGACCCAGAGCACGCAGGATCCGCGCATTGCCCAGCGTGCAACCGAAGTGGCGATTTACGCCGGACAGCTGCCGTTGGCCCTGGAAGCGGCGCGTGTCTGGGTGGCTGGTGATCCGGATTCGGCGGCGGCCTTGCAGGCGACCTCCGGGCTGTTGCTGAGTGCGGGCCGGACCGATGAGGCGACGACGTTGCTGACCCGCCTGTTGAGCCTGCCGCCGCAGGCGGTGTCGCAGGAGGGGGCGGTGCCGCTGACGACGGATGCCTTGCTGGTTCTGCGATTCGAACAGATACAGCGGCTGCTTGCGCGCTATCCGGACAAGGCGGCTGGGCGTGAGGTGGTGGAGCGCCTGGCCCGGCCTTACGAGAACATTGCGGAAGTGCAATTCGTCCGGGCCCAGGCAGCGGCCGATGCGCGTGACGAGACGGCCGCGATGGCCGCCGTTGAACGGGTGCTGACGTTGCGTCCGGACTGGGTGCCGGCGATCCTGTTCAAGGCGCAATTGCAACAGCGCAACAGCAGTACCGAGGCTGAAGCCACGCTGAAAACCTATCTCGCCGCCCATCCCGAGGCGGGGGAAGTGCGTCTGGCCCATGCCCGGTTGCTGATCGGGAACAAACAGTACGATGCGGCGCGGCAGGCGTTCAATGCCTTGCTGCAGGCCAGCCCGGACAATCCGGAAGTGCTGTATGCCGTGGCCCTGCTGTCGATCCAGCTTGATGATTTCCCTGCCGCCGAACAGCATCTCAAGCGTCTGCTCGATTTGCAGGTGGGCAATGCCAATATGCTGCGCTATTACCTGGGCCAGGTTTCTGAGGCAACCGGGCGGCCTGATGAGGCCTTGCGCTGGTACCAGCAGGTGACACCGGGAGAGCAGTTCCTGCCGGCTTATGGTCGTGCGGCCACCTTGCTGGCGCGTCAGGGACGGTTTGAGCGCGGCCGGGAACTGCTGCAAAAGGCCGGTCAGGAACAGCCCCAGGAGCGCATTCCCCTACTGATTGCCGAGTCGCAGCTGCTCGTCAATGCAGACCGTCTGGCCGATGCCTACCAGCTACTCGATGGCCATCTGCGGCAACAGCCCGATCAGCCGGAACTGCTGTATGAGACGTCATTGCTGGCCGAGCGGCTCAATCATCTCGATGTGGCGGAGCGTCATTTGCGTCGCCTGATCCGGGTCAAGCCGGAGGATGCCCATGCTTACAATGCGCTGGGGTATACGCTGGCCGACCATGGCCGGCAATTGGGGGAGGCCGAGAAATTCATCGACAAGGCGTTGAGCCTGGCACCGGATGATGCCTTCATTCTGGACAGCAAGGGTTGGCTGCTTTACCGGCGCGGAGCCCACAAGGAAGCGCTGGCCGTGTTGCGTAAGGCGTATGAATTGCGTGCCGATCCGGAAATTGCGGCACATCTGGGTGAGGTCCTGTGGGTCAGTGGTCAGCCGGATGAAGCGCTCCGGACATGGCGTGAATCGGCGCGCAGCAACCCGGGCAATGCCCTGCTGGGCAAGACCATGATGCGCTTCACTGGCCAGTCCGGGAGCAGCGAAGCGGGCGCTGCTCCGGTTCCGGCTGCGACAACAGCAGTACCGGCAGTCCCTGCCACGACCACGGTACATTGATTGATGGCCTTCCGCTGGCAGCCTATAGGCCACATCGGGCTGCTGGCCGGGGGTATCGCTGTGCTGGCGGCCTGTGGCACGTTGCCAGGGTCGGCACCTGTCGTGTCTCCGGACAGGGCATATGTCGAGCGGCGCACCGTATCTGTTTTCAGCATCGAGGGCCGGCTGGCGGCACATCAGGGTGAGCGTCAGCTGGCTGCGCGGTTGAGCTGGCAGCATCGCCCTGGGCGTGATGATCTGCTGCTGACCAATCCCCTGGGGCAGGGCCTGGCCGAGCTGAGCCGTGATGCCGCTGGTGCGCGCTTGCGGCTGGCCGATCAGCGTGAGTTCGTTGCGACCGACTGGGAGGCGTTGGCACAGCAGTTTTCTGGCCTGTCGCTGCCACTTTCTTCCTTGCCGCGCTGGCTCACGGCCGATCTGCCTGGTGAGGCCCGGCGAGTGCAACGGGATGCACTGGGGCGGCCGCGTTCGGCAATTTTTCAGGATTGGCAGATCGACTATCTGGATTACGAGAGTGATCACCCGCAGGCCATGCCGACGCGTATCGAGCTGCATCGCGGTGATCTCGATATCCGTCTGAAAATCGACGAATGGCAATTTGATGTCCGTGGCGCCGAATCATGAATCACTGGTTGCAGCAGGATTGGTCGCGTGACTGGCCGGCTCCGGCCAAGCTCAATCTGTTCTTGCATGTCGTCGGTCGTCGCGCAGATGGGCTGCATTTGCTGCAAACGGTTTTTCGCTTCATTGACCGGGCCGACGGTCTGCGCTTTCAGCCACGTCATGATGATCGCATCGTGCTGGCCCATCCGCTACCCGGGGTGCCGGTCGAGCAGGATCTGTGTTACCGCGCGGCGCGGGCCTTGCAGCAGGTGACAGGTTGCCGGCAGGGTGTCGAGATTCATCTCACCAAACGCCTGCCCATGGGCGGTGGGCTGGGTGGTGGCAGCTCGGATGCCGCCACGGTGCTGCAGGCGCTCAATCATCTGTGGCAGACCGGCCTGACAGGCGCGCAATTACAGGCCATCGGCCTCAGCCTGGGGGCGGATGTGCCCATTTTCATTCACGGCCAGGCCGCTTTTGCCGAGGGTGTTGGCGAGTGTTTCCAGCCGGTGTCCTTGCCGCCGGCCTGGTATCTGGTGCTGTTGCCGCCGGTGAGTGTGCCCACCGCGCAGATCTTCGCTGCGCCGCAGTTGCGCCGTGATACGCCGGCCATGATCGCGGCCGACTGGCGTGCTGGCATGGGCGGTAATGATCTGGAGCCGGTGGCCTGTGCGCTTTATCCGGCCATCGCCGAGCATCTGGCCTGGTTGCGCCAGTTCGCCCCGGCCCGCATGAGTGGCTCGGGGGCCTGTGTCTTTGCTGAGTTTCCCAGTGAAGACGCAGCGCACAGGGCATACGCTGCATTGCCGCCCGGTATGCAGGGCTGGCTGGCGCGGGGGCTGGAACGCAGCCCGTTGCTGGACTGCCTGGCCGCCGGGTCGTCATGACCGGCGGCGGGCTTACAGGCCAGTGGCGGCTGGTTTGGCGTTGAGTTTTTGCATGGCGACCGGCCAGTCGCCGCTAGCCAGTGTCGGCCAGGCCAGCAGGGCGCGGTCGAGTGCCGTGTCGATGGCTTCCTGTTCGGCACGTTGTGGCGGCTTGAGAACGAAATTCACCACTTCGTTGCGCTCGCCCGGGTGGCCGATGCCCACACGCAGTCGCCAGTAGTCCTGGGTGCCCAGATGGGCGGTGATGTCCTTTAGACCATTGTGGCCGCCCAGCCCGCCGCCGAATTTGAGCCGCAGTTGCCCGGGAGGGATGTCCAGCTCGTCGTGCACCACCAGCATTTCGTCTGGCTCGATGCGGTAGAACTGTGCCAGGGCACGGACGGCCTGGCCAGAGCGGTTCATGAAGGTTTGTGGCAGCAGCAGCCAGAGGGTGCCAGCGCCTTGTCGGAGGCTGCCGGCGATGCCGTGAAATCGCGTTTCCCGGCTCAGGGAGATGCCGAGCTGATGCGCCAGGCGCTCACAAAACCAGAACCCGGCGTTGTGCCGGGTTCGGGTGTATTCATCCCCGGGGTTACCCAGGCCGATGATGAGACGAGGCGGTCGTTGCATGTGGCGCGTTGCCAGAATGTGTCAGACCGCCATTGTCCGGCAGGTTTGCCGCTTGCTTCTCTTACTTCTTTTCGGCCGGAGCCGCTGCTGCTGCCGGTGCGGCTTCTTCGGTCAGGCCGCCACGCGGGATGGTGATGGTCACGATGACCGGGTCTTCACCCTTGTGCAGCGCGACTTCAACACCCTTCGGCAGCTTCAGGGCGGTGACGTGGATCGAGTGACCGGCGGAGAGTTCCTTCAGGTCGACTTCGATGAACTCGGGCAGGTCACCCGGCAGGCACTTGACGTCGAGTTCGTTGATGACGTGCGAGACGATGCCGCCTTGCAGCTTGACGCCCGGGGCGATGTCGGCATTGATGAAGTGCAGCGGCACCTTTTGGTGGATCTGATGGGTGGCGTCGATGCGCTGGAAGTCCAGATGCAGGATCTGGCGCTTGAAGGGATGCATCTGGATGTCGCGCAGCAGCACGGTTTCGCTGGCACCGCCGAGGTTCATGTTGAGGACGGAGGAATGGAACGCTTCTTTGCGCAGCTTGTGCCAGATTTCGTTGTGATCGATATCGATGGCTTGCGCCGATTTTTCTCCACCATACACAACGCCCGGCACGCGGCCAGCCTTGCGCAGGCGGCGGCTCGCTCCGGTGCCCTGCAGGGTGCGCGGTTGCGCATTGAATTCATATTGCATTTGCAGCTCCTGAAAAAATCTGCCCGCGACCAGGCAGAGGGGTGGTGAGTGTCCGAGATGACCAGTGTGACCGGGCGCTCGGTTACTCCATGAAAAGTGATGACACGGAATCCTCGTTGCTGATGCGCAGCATGGTTTCTGCCAGCAGACCGCCGATGGATACCTGGCGGATGCGCGGGCAGGCGCGGGCATCTTCCCGCAGCGGGATGGTGTCGGTGACAACCAGTTCATCCAGGTCGGATTCGCTGATGCGTGAGATAGCGGCACCGGACAGTACCGGATGGGTGCAGTAGGCCAGCACCTTGAGGGCACCGCGTTCCTTGAGCGCCTGAGCCGCCTTGCACAGGGTGCCGGCGGTGTCGACCATGTCATCCATGATGACGCAGGTACGCCCTTTGACTTCGCCGATGATGTTCATGACTTCCGAGACGTTGGCCTTGGGGCGACGCTTGTCGATGATCGCCAGGTCGGAGCCCAGATGTTTGGCCAGCGCACGGGCGCGCACCACGCCGCCGATGTCGGGTGAGACGACCAGCAGTTCTTCGTGGCTCTGACGCCAGATGTCGCCCAGCAGGATGGGGCCGGCGTAGATGTTGTCGACCGGAATGTCGAAGAAGCCCTGGATCTGGTCGGCATGCAGGTCGACCGTCAGCACACGCTGCACGCCGGCGGCCTGCAGCATGTTGGCCACGACCTTGGCGGTGATGGCAACCCGCGCCGAGCGCGGGCGGCGATCCTGGCGGGCATAGCCGAAATAGGGAATCACGGCGGTGATGCGGCCGGCCGAAGCACGCTTCAGCGCATCCACCATGATGAGCAGTTCCATCAGGTTGTCGTTGGTCGGCGCGCAGGTCGACTGGACGATGAAGACGTCGCGACCGCGCACGTTTTCGAGGATTTCGACATTTACCTCGCCATCGGAGAAACGTCCGATGGTGGCGCGTCCCAGCGAGATGTTGAGCGGCTTGACGACATCGGCAGCCAGTTTTGGGTTGGCATTACCGGTAAATACCATCAGGCTATCGTAGGCCATGAGGGACTCGCGTGTGTGGTGCGTGGATGGAAGCGGTAAGACGGGAAGGCCGGCGGGAAGGCCGACAGGCTGGCTGGGGAGGAAGGATTCGAACCTTCGCATGCCGGAATCAAAATCCGGTGCCTTAACCAGCTTGGCGACTCCCCAATTTCAAGGGCGCAGAAAATATTGCGTACCCGATGAAAGGGCGAGATTTTGCCGGGTTTCAGTCAGGCTGTCAATGCCATATCCGTG
>JAGOSV010000127.1 GCA_018062105.1 Sterolibacterium sp.
AGAGCCCGGGCTGCCTGGAGGTGCTGAAAGCGGCTTTCGATCAGGAAATGGATGGCTACAAAGAATCCTGCATCATCTCCGCCAACATGTATCCGGACTGGTTCGACAGCCCCGAAGGCAAGGAAGGCGGTTCCGCCTTCGTCGAAAAGCGCACACCGGAATTCTGGAGCATCCGTAATCGCGAGGCCGAAGCCCAGGCTGAGCTGCTCAAGGAATACGAAGAAATCCAGGCTACCCGCAAGGCGGGCAAGTAATTTCACTCCTCCCGTTCATCGGGAGCCTTCACCAGCAAGACAGGAGACAGCATGTTCAAGGACAAGGCCTGTATCGTCGGCATCGGGGATACGCCCTACTGCCGCAAACCGGGCTCGGGCATGTCGGAAGCTGCGCTGCAGCTCAAGGCCGCCCTCGCCGCCATCGAAGACGCCGGCCTGAAAGCCAGCCAGATCGACGGCATCCTGCCCTTCCCCAATCTCGGCAAGGCCGAAGCCATGGCTGCCAGCCTCGGCTGTAACAACCTGCGCTTTGCCGCCACGCTCCACATGGGTGGTGCCGCCCCCGTGGCTGGTCTGCGGCTGGCTGCGCTGGCCGTGACTTCCGGTGCGGCAGACTATGTGCTGGTACCCGGCGCGTGGAACGGCTTTTCCGGCGCGCGGGTGCGTGAAACCACCAGCCAGGATGTTCATTCCATCCCCGGCGGCGCGATTGCCCGCGATTTTTACATTCCCTACGGCTACACCGCCCCGCCGCAGTGGTACGCGCTGATGGCACGTCGCCACATGCACGAATTCGGCACGACCCATGAACAGCTTGGTGCGGTTGCCATCGCCATGAGGAAGCACGCCAATCTCAACCCGGCTGCCCTCATGCACGGCAAGCCGCTGACCATGGAAGACTATCTGGCTTCCATGATGATTGCCGACCCGTACAAACTGCTCGACTGCTGTCTGGAAACGGACGGCGGCGCGGCCTTCGTCGTCACCAGCACGGAGCGAGCACGGGATCTGCAGCAAAAGCCCATTTATGTCATGGGCGCGGCCGCCGGCCAGCCCTATCCCGCCGACGAGATTCCCAACCGCCCCGACATACATCAGGTCGGTCTGTCCATCGCCGCGCCGGAGGCCTTCCGTATGGCCGGCGTGACCCCGGCGGATGCCGATTTCGCCCAGATTTACGACTGCTTCACCTTCGAGGTGATCCAGCAGCTCGAAGAAGCCGGCTTCTGCAAACGCGGCGAAGGCGGTGCCTTTGTCGAAAATGGCGGCATCGAGCTGGGCGGGTGTCTGCCGGTCAACACCCACGGCGGCCTGCTGTCGCATGCCCACTCGCTGGGCGTGGGCCATCTGGTCGAAGCCGTGCGTCAGTTGCGCGGTGAATGCGGCGAACGTCAGGTCAAGGACGCCGAAATCGGCGTGGTCACCGGCTGGGGCGATTTCGGCGATGGCAGCATCGCCATCCTGCGCCGCTAAGAAGGGGAAGAACATGACAGAAACTGCTTACAACAAGCCCTTGCCCCTGCTCGAAGGGCTGACCAAGGAGTTCTACGACTGGTGTGCAAAAGGCGAGTTGCGCTTCCAGCGTTGCACCGACTGCGGCACCTGGCGTCACATCCCCCGCGAAATCTGCCCGCGCTGCAGCTCCTTCAAGTGGGAATGGGCCAAATCCAGCGGCCAGGGCACGGTCTACACCTGGACGGTGGTCGAACGCGCCCTGCACCCGGCCTTCGCCACCTCCACGCCCTATGCTCCGGTAGTGATCGAGCTCGAAGGCGGCGTGCGCCTTTTGACACAGCTCTCCGATGTCGCACCCAAGGACTTGCAGATCGGCATGCCGGTGGTGGTTGATTTCAAGGCCGTCACACCGGAAGTCACCCTGCCCTACTTCAAGCGCGCCTGATTTCCCCTTTCAACCCAACATCCCACCAGAGGAACCCTCATGTCCCTGAATCTGCCTGCCACCTTTACCTACGAAAAGCGCGGCCGCATCGCCCTGATGACCATCAACCGTCCCGATGCCTACAATTCCTTCACACGCGAGATGCTGGTCGGCATGGATGCCGCCTTTGACGACTTCAATGCCGACCCGAATCTTTGGGTGGCCGTCATCACCGGCGCCGGCAACAAGGCCTTCTGTACCGGCATGGACATCAAGGATGCCCTGCCGGCCATCGCCGCCGGTGACCAGATGGGCTACGATGATCCCGCCAAGCGTCCCTTCCAGAATATCTTCAAGCCCATCATTGCTGCCGTCAATGGCTTTTGCATCGCCGGCGGGCTGGAATTCCTGCAAGGCATGGACATCCGCATCGCCTCCGAGCATGCCCAGTTCGGCCTCGGCGAAGTGAAGTGGGGCGTGATCCCTGCCGGCGGTTCGCACATCCGCCTGCCGCAGCAGATTCCCTGGGCCGTGGCGATGGAACTACTGCTGACCGGCCAGAACATCGACGCCAGGCGCGCCTACGACATCGGTCTGGTCAACAAGGTCGTCCCGGCCGACAAGGTGCTCGAGGAAGCCCTGGCCTGGGCCGAGAAAATCTGCGAAAACGGCCCGCTGGCGGTGCGTACCGCCAAGGAAATCGCCGTCCGCGCCCTCAACAACGAACCGAAATTCGTGCTCGAAAAGAGCATCGCCCCGCGCGTGTTCAACTCCGAAGACGCCAAGGAAGGCCCGCGCGCCTTCGCCGAAAAACGCAAACCGAATTTCACCGGGCGTTGAGCTGCGCGCTATGAACCACCGTTCGGCCTGAGCTTGTCGAAGGCCTGTGTCAGTGACGCGGAGAACGCACATCGAGGCACGGGATCTGCGGTTCGACAGGCTCACCGCGAACGGTATTTGTTTTCCCAGATAGTTTCCGATTGAACAACTCTTACTGGACAAAAATCCCATGAGCGAAAAACTCCCCACCCTCGCCATCCTCGGCGGCACCGGTGATCTCGGCACAGGGCTTGCCCGTCGCTGGGCACAGGCCGGTTATGAAGTCATCATCGGCTCGCGCACCATCGACAAGGCCGAGGCCGCTGCCGCCGATCTGCAGAAACTGATGGCCGAGCGCGGCGTGAAGAGCGTCACCGTACGCGCCGCCGACAACCTCGCCGCCGCGCAAGCCGCTGACATCGTCGCCATGACTGTCCCCTTCAGCCACCAGAAAAGCACGCTGGAATCCGTGAAGGAAGCCCTCCAGGGCAAAATCCTCATCGACGTCACCGTGCCGCTCGTACCCCCCAAGGTCGCCCGCGTGCAGCTGCCGCCCGAAGGCTCCGCCGGCCAGATCGCCCAGGCGTTGCTGGGTGAGAACGTCAAGGTCGTCTCCGCCTTCCAGAACGTCGCCGCCCACCACCTGCAAGAAGGCATGGGGCTCGATTGCGACGTGCTGGTCTGTGGCGACAGCAAGGATGCCCGCGCCGAGGTCATCAAGCTGGTCGAAGCCGCCGGCATGCGCGGCTTCCACGCCGGCAGCGGAGCCAACGCCGCCGCGGTGGAGGCCCTGACTTCGCTGCTGATCTTCATCAATAAACAGTACGAATGCCACGCCGGCATCCGGCTGACGGGGCTGGATCACTGAACGATCCATGCATCCAATCAGGAGCAAGCAAAAACGGGGTCGGATGACCCCGTTTTCATTTCCGGAAAAAATAACGGCATTTTCTTGCACCTCGAGCGACAGTCGGTCGTGCAGAAAGAGTTTTCCCAACCCAACCGATCCATCAGACCGGAATTTGCAGTGGACTCCGTGAAAAAATACCATGACAATTTATCCGCTCTGCGTATAGCATCCCTCCTTCCGTGATCCTGGCTCAGATGTGCTGCCTGGACAAGGGATGCATTTCTTTCCCTGTCGATGAAAAAGCACTGGACAGACAGCGCCACGGCAACATCCCACCCATCCCATCAGCACCCAGAAGAATACCTATTAC
>JAGOSV010000128.1 GCA_018062105.1 Sterolibacterium sp.
GACAAGGTGTACGGTTGGTACACGGGCGGATTTGTCGTCTTCGTGCTGGTGCTGGCGGTGCTGGAGCAGTTCGGGCTGTCGAGGCGCTGGATCGGCATTGTCTTCCTGCTGGCCACGATACTGCTGTATGCCGGCATCGGCATCATGAGCCGAACCACGGACGCCGCCGAGTACTACGTGGCCGGCCGCAGGGTGCCGGCCATTTACAACGGAATGGCGACCGGTGCCGACTGGATGTCGGCAGCCTCATTCATCAGTCTGGCGGGAACCCTTTACCTGACGGGCTACAACGGCCTGGCCTTCATCATGGGGTGGACCGGGGGCTACTGTCTGGTGGCGTTGTTGCTGGCACCCTACCTGCGCAAGTTCGGGCAGTTCACGATTCCGGACTTCCTTGGGGCGCGCTACGGCGGCAACCTGCCGCGCCTGCTGGGCATTCTTGCGGCCATCCTGTGTTCGTTCACCTACGTGGTGGCGCAGATCTATGGCGTGGGCCTGATCACGTCGCGCCTCACGGGTGTCGCGTTTGAGCTGGGCATTTTTCTGGGCCTGGGCGGCATCCTGGTGTGCTCGTTTCTCGGCGGCATGCGGGCGGTGACCTGGACGCAGGTCACGCAATACATCATCCTGATCGTGGCCTATCTGATCCCGGTGATGTGGTTGTCCATGAAGCAGGTGGGCACGCCCATACCCCAGGCCGTCTATGGCTTCCAGCTGGAGAAGGTGTCGGCCATGGAGCAGCGGCTGATGGACGATCCGTCCGAGATCGAGGTTCGCGAGATCTTTCGCCGGCGTTCGGTGGAACTGGCCGAGAAGCTGAAGGACCCGCGTGCGGCGCTGGCCATTGACAAAGCCGAAGCCGCCAGGAAGTCCGCCGATCTGAAATCCGCCCATGCGCCGGACGCCGATATCGTGGCGGCAGAAAAGGCGCTGTATGGATTGCCCAAGGATGAGGCCGCCGCCCGCCGGAGCTGGACCGCCGCCCGGGCGGTTGCCGATACCAAGGCCAAGCCTCTGAACGGGATGCCCCGCCACGCCCAGCAGTTTTCCGGCGATCCCGATGGAGACGCTTCCGAGAAGGCCGAATACGAAAATTCGCGCCGCAATTTCCTGGCACTGGTCGTCTGCCTCATGCTGGGGACAGCTGCGTTGCCGCACATCCTCATGCGCTACTACACGACGCCGAGCGTCAAGGAGGCGCGCGAATCGGTCACGTGGTCGCTGTTTTTCATCTTTCTGCTGTACGTCACGGCGCCAGCGCTGGCCGTGCTGGTCAAGTACGAGGTCTTCCACGTGCTGGTGGGTACGCCGTTCGACCAGTTGCCGCAATGGATGACGGCGTGGAGCAAGGTCGATCCCAACCTGCTGTCGGTGGTGGACGTGAATCGCGACAACATCCTGCAACTCAACGAATTGTCGATCGGCGGTGACATCATTGTGCTGGCGATGCCGGAAATCGGCGGTTTGCCCTATGTCATTTCGGCGTTGGTGGCCGCAGGGGGGCTTGCCGCGGCGCTGTCGACCGCCGACGGACTGCTGCTTACCATCGCAAGCGCGCTCAGCCACGACCTGTACTACAAGATGATCGACCCGAACGCCTCCACGGCACGCCGGGTGACCATTTCAAAAGTCCTGCTCTTGATCGTAGCCCTTTGCGCGGCCTATCTCGCCGCCCAGAAGCCCGCCGATATCCTCTTTCTGGTGTCGGCGGCCTTTTCCTTTGCCGCAGCTGCGTTCTTTCCGGCTCTGACGCTGGGCATCTTCTGGAAACGCGCCACCGGCGTCGCAGCGTCGCTCGGCATGGCTGCGGGACTCGGCATCACCTTCTATTACATGCTGATGACGCAGCCGTGGTTGCGCGAGATCTTCAGAGTGACGAAGCCCGTCGAACTGTGGTGGGGCATCCAACCGATATCGGCGGGCGTCTTTGGCGTCGCGCTGGGGTTTGCAGTCATCTTCCTGGTCAGCCTGGTCACGCCGAAGCCTGGACGGGAGGTCGAAAACCTGGTGGAGGACCTGCGCTACCCCTGCCGCAACGACCGCTGACGGCTTAGCGGGTGAAATCTGCCGCAGGACGCGCTATAATGCGCGGTTCTACCTTGCTGCACTCCGATTCGACGCCGGAGGCAGCTCAATCCAAGCCCTTACCGGGTTATCCAAAAGGAGTATCGATGCGTCACTATGAAATCATCTTGCTGATCCATCCGGATCAGAGCGAACAGGTTCCGGCCATGCTGGAACGCTACAAGGGCATGATCACGGCCGGTGGCGGCAAAGTGCACCGTGTGGAAGACTGGGGTCGCCGTCAGCTGGCGTACCAGATCAACAAACTGGGCAAGGCCCACTACCTGTGCGTCAACATCGAAGCTGACCAAGCCGTCATGGGCGAACTGGAACATGCGTTCAAATTCAATGATGCCGTGCTGCGCCACCTGACCGTTCAGAAGAAGAAGGCCGAGACCGGCCCGTCTTCGATGATGAAGACGGTCGAGCGCGAAGAAGCCCGCAAGTCCAACCAAGCCGATTACGCAGCCTGACGCGGCCTGTCGGCGCGGAGTGAACCACGTTGTCCTGTCCGCCGGTATCGTTGAGGCCAAGCCTCTGCGCTATACCCCGGCCGGTCTGCCCGCCCTGGACCTTCGACTCGAACACGAGTCCAGTGTCGAAGAGGCGGGAAGCAGCAGGCAGGTCAAGGCAGTGATCAAGGCAGTAGCCCTGGGAACCATCGCCGAGAAGCTCGGCATCCAGCCCATCGGCAGTGTCTTCAGGTTCAGTGGCTTTCTGGCCACCCCGCGCAATGGCAAGCTCGTCGTGCTCCATATTCAAGAGTATCAGCAAGATTAATTTATTAGGAGTCCAACATGGCCGGACCAAAACGTTTCAACAAAGACAAGCGCCCGAAGCGCCCCGCCCAGAACCTGCTGTTCAAGCGCAAGCGCTTCTGCCGCTTCACAGTGACCGGCGTGGTCGAGATCGATTACAAGGACATGGACACGCTGCGTGACTTCATTGCCGAAAACGGCAAGATCATTCCGGCACGTCTGACAGGCACCCGTGCCATCTTCCAGCGTCAGCTCAATACGGCCATCAAGCGCGCGCGTTTCCTCGCGATGCTTCCGTACAGCGACCAGCATCGCATCTAAGGAGAACAACCATGCAAATCATTCTGCTCGAAAAGGTTGTCAACCTCGGTGATCTCGGCGAAATCGTCAAGGTCAAGGACGGCTATGCCCGCAACTTCCTGATCCCGGGTGGTCGCGCCCGCCGTGCCACCGAAGCCAACAAGGCGGCTTTCGAAGCCCGCCGTGCCGAACTGGAAAAAGTCGCTGCTGCCAAGCTGGCCGAAGCGCAAGCCCAGGGTGAAAAGCTCGCTGGCAGCACGATCAAGCTGACCCAGAAGGCTGGCGTCGACGGTCGCCTGTTCGGTTCCGTGACCAACCACGACATTGCTGAGGAGCTGACCAAGCAGGGCTACAAAGTGGCCAAGGCCCAGGTTCGCATGCCGAATGGCCCGATCAAGCTCGTGGGCGAAAGCGCCGTCAACGTTGCCCTGCACACCGATGTGGTGGTGGAGATCAACGTCACCGTTTACGGCGAATCGGCCTGATCGGACTCGCTCTCCCAAAAGGCCGCCGGGTGCAATCCCGGCGGCCTTTTTCTTGGGTGCCCCGGTTGCCCACAGGCAAGGGTTCGAAAACCGCGTTGATTCCACATCTTGTCCACAGACTTGTCCGGTGACGGATGGCGCCAGTCAGCGTAGCATTTCCCCCTAGAAGGATTCCTCCATGTCGGCTGTTTTCTCCACGGACTTCCCCGGTGACGTTGATGATTTCCCGCTCGACCGGCAGGTGGCGCAGCTGCGCATCCCTCCGCATTCGATCGAAGCCGAGTCAAGCGTGCTGGG
>JAGOSV010000012.1 GCA_018062105.1 Sterolibacterium sp.
TGCCAGATGACGATGGCGACACCGCCCATGGTCATCCACATGCCCGAGAGCACTTGTGGTTGGGTGAGCGGGGTGGTCTTGGCCGTTTCCCACCAGACCTGCATCTGGTCGGGGCCGTAAATCAGGCGCAGGGCAAACATCATGATGGGGATGCCCAGTGCGCCCAGCATGGCGAGATAGAAAACGCGCTTGCCGCGGTCAGGGTTGTCCAGCGTGTAGCCGTAGGTTGGCTCGAGTTGTGTGGTCTTGTTGTGCATGATAGGACGCCTGTAGGAAGGAATTAGCGGAGCCAGCGTTCGCGTGTGCTGATCGGCTCGCGAATGACGGGGGTTTTCGAGACAACCTGCCAAGTGCCATTGTTGTTCTGCAAGGTCACGCTGCTGTATTGGGTCACTTTCCAGCCATTGGGAACGTGGCGGCTGTCGGGCGTGCGCTCGGCCAGCGGGCCGCTGACGATCACCTGATTCGGGTCGCCACCCACGGCGGTGTCGATGACGTGCTTGTTGAACAGCCAGCCCTGGTCGCGGATAGTCTTCAGAACCGGCTCCCGTTGCGGCATGTCGGTGCCAACAGCGGTCGAGCAGCCCGTCACGCCGATGACCAGGGCGCTGGCCAGGCCAATCAGCCAGTGTGTGCGTGCGTGCAATGAGGTGCGACGGGGGTAGTCGCGGTTACAATCGGTGCGTTTGACAGAGGCCATACTGACTCCTTCCTAGGGGCGGCGACGGGACAGTAACGATATGTCCCGATTGACACGAAAATTTTTGATTTTAGTGGAAGTTCTCCGGATTCTTGCAAGGTACTACCCGATATGGTCACCTTATGAGCGAGGCATTGAGCGAGGCATTTCCGGAGGCCATGTATGAACGGCTGGCCTCGTACCCCTTTCATATGACGCTGCAACCGCGCCATGATGATCTGGATGCCAGCGGCTTTCTGGGCTGGCGCGCCCTGGCGGAATATCACGAAGAATCCAGAACCCGTTTCATGGTGCATCTGTTCGGTGCCAACTTTCTCGATGGCACACGCGCTTACCGCATGCTGCCGGTCAAGGTACGCTATGACTATCTGCGGCCGGCCGGTTATCCGCATCCGCTCACAGCCGGTGTGGGCGTGGTGCGCATCGGCACGGCTTCCTTCGAGATCGCCATGGCCCTGTTTCAGGATGGGGCTTGCATCAGCCTGTCCCGGGCGGTCACGGTGCATGTGGCCCACGGGGGTGCCTGCCCGCTGCCTGCGGCCTTGAGCACCTGCCTGCAGCAAGGGCTGCTGCGGCCGGATGCCGTCGTGGCATAGTGACCGGCTGGCCAGGCTGGCTCCGGCTGGCTACACAGGCTGCGGATTTCCAATACAATCCCCCACTTCACCGCAGCTTCATCTCTTGATCTTTCAACCCGTTTGCGAGGAGCGCAGCATGGCCAAGACTGCCAAGGATTATTTCATTGCGATGACCGAATTCCACTTCATGAATCCGCAGACCATGTCGGAGATTGCCTATTATCCGAACGTGCAGCGCTGGTGGGGTAGTGTGGATGGCGTGATGCGCGCCTGGTCGGGACGTGACCTGACGGGCGAGTGGCCGCACCCGATTGCCAGCGAGCTCATCAAGTACATGGACAAGACCGATGTCGATGTCGCCTTCTGCCTGCGTGAGCCGATGATGGATGTCACTGGCGGTGTGGTGTCGCTGTCGACCAACGGCTTCATGATGCAACAGATCGCCCCCTATCCCGAGCGCATGTACCTCGAAGCCAACGTCGGCCCGGTCATCAAGCGTGGCATCAAGGAAGCCAACTGGGAGCTGGAATACCTGTTCAAGGAAAAAGGTGCCAAGCTGTGCAAGCTGTACACGCCGGAAGATGACGGCCCGCTCAATGACAAACGTCTGTGGCCGTTCTACGAAAAGGCGCAGGAGCTGGGTATCACGCTGACGGTGCACACGGGCTTCAGCTATGTCGTGCCGCAGCCGAGTAGCCATTGCCAGGTCGGCCAGCTCGACGACGTGTTGCTCGATTTCCCCGATCTCAAGATCATCGCCTACCACGCCGGCTGGCCGCAGTCGGAAGAGCTGATCGGTCTGTGCGGCAAACACCGCAATCTTTACATGAGCCTGTCGGGCATCATCGGTTGGTACCAGCGTGCGCCGTATCGCGGCTATCACGCCATCGGCACCGCGCTGCAATGGATGCCGGCCGACAAGATCGTGCTGGGTTTCGACCTGCCTTTCGATGATCTCGGTCGCGTGGTCGATTACATCGTCAATCTCGACATGCCCGCCGAACTGCAGGAGAAGTGGGGCTATCAGCAGGTCACCGAGGAAGACAAGGCCAAGATTCTCGGCCTCAATCTTGCCAAGCTGACCGGCATCGAGCCGGTGAAGCGCAAACAGGGCGGCTATCAGGTGCCGGCGGCAGCGGCCGGGCACTGATCGTTTCCTGGTCTGGGTCTGACCAGCGGCGGCCGGCGAGTGCAAGCTCCCCGGCCGTCGCCACGAATGAAGGATGAAGGATGAAGAGAGGGTGGGTCTGTGGCCAAGTGGAGTGAACGCGATATTCCTGACCTGACCGGCAAGCGCGCGCTGGTGACCGGGGCGGCCAGCGGCATCGGCTTTGAAGCGGCACGCGGGTTGGCGCAGCACGGGGCAGAGGTTTTGCTGGTCGATCGCAATGAACAGGCCGGTGCCGAAGCATTGCAGAAAATCCTGGCGTTGCGTGCCGATGCCCGGCTGCGCTTTTTGCCACTGGATCTGTCGCGCCAGCAGGCCGTTCGTGAATTTGCGGCGCAGTTGGTGGCCGAAGACCCGGCGCGTCCGCTGGACATCCTCGTCAATAACGCCGGCATCCAGCCCATCAGTGAACGGCGCACTACCGGTGATGGCTTCGAACTGACGTTTGGTATCGGTCATCTCGGCCATTTCACCCTGACGGCCGGATTGTTTCCGCTGCTGCTGAATAGTCCGGCGCCGCGCGTCGTCACCGTCTCCAGCCTGGTGCATCGGCTGGGTACTTTCGATTGGGACGATCTGCAGATGGCGCGTAACTATTTCGCCCAGCGGCCGTACAACCAGACCAAACTGGCCAATCTGCTGTTTGCCCGTGAGCTGCAGCGTCGTGCCCAGGCAGCCGGCTTGCCGCTGCTGAGCCTGGCGGTCCACCCCGGGGTATCGCGCACCAATATTGGCAATTCGCGCAAGTCGCTGGGCCGCTTTCACCTCATCGACAACCTGATTTCAGTGGCACTGGGGCTGGTGATGTCCGCATTCGGACAATCGGCTGCCGGTGGTGGCTGGCCGACGCTGTATGCCTGCACCGCGCCTGAGGTGGCTCCAGGCGGTTTTTATGGGCCGGATGGCATCGGTGAGACGCGCGGCGCACCGGCTCCGGCGAAGATCCATGCCGCCGGCCTGAACGAGGCAAATGCCCGCAAGCTCTGGACGGTGTCGGAGCAATTGACCGGTGCGCGGTTTCCCGCGCTGAACTGAGGGCGAGAACTGAGGGTGAGAACTGAGGGTGAGTACGGGCGGCAGTTTTATGCCGCGAGCGGGCGCATGCTGTACTGCCCCAGCATTTGCGTCAGCCCCTGCATGACCTTGAGGTTGGAGAGCTCCATCTGGGTCAGTGCTTCCAGTGCGCCGACACTATCACCCTGATGATGGCAGGCCACGGCGCGGCGGGCGTAGTCATGCACCGCCTTGTGGGGGGCTTCCATTTCACGGAAGCCGGGCATGTTGCCGAATTCTTCACGTCCTTCGCCCTTGTAGTACCAGTTGCCCAGCAGGCACTGGGTTTCCGAGGGAACATCTTCGGGGCGCAGATTGGACAGCCCCAGCAGGGTTTTGTACACCTCCAGCTTGAGTGCTAGCTCCTGCAGGTTGGCCAGCTCGATGTTGGCCAGATGCGAGGAGGAGATGATGTTCTGCTGCATCTGGCCAGCCAGGTCGATCAGGCGCTCCATGCCGGCAACGGCGCTGGCGCTGTCCGTGCTGCTGGAGGAGGCATCGCCGGCCCCCAGTTCCATGATTTCACGGGCCTTGCCGGTTTCTTCCTGGATGCCGGTGACCAGGCCACCGATTTCGGCCGTGGCCTTGGAGGTACGCTCGGCCAGTTTGCGAACTTCATCGGCGACGACGGCGAAGCCGCGGCCGGATTCCCCGGCGCGTGCGGCTTCGATGGCAGCGTTGAGGGCCAGCAGGTTGGTCTGTTCGGCAATTTCGCGAATCAGCTGGACAATGCCGCCGATCTCACCCGCCCGTTTGGACAAGTCATCGACACTCACGCTGGCCGCCCGGATACGGCCGGACATGGTGTCGAAATTTTCGGAGATTTTTTTCAGGGCATCCCGGTTGGTTCCGGATTCACTGGCCGCTGCTTCTGCCGCTGCCTTGTCATTGTCGAGACGTTGCGACAGGTTGGCAAAGGAGGCCTGGATGCTGGCAATACTGTCGCCAAAATGGGGCAGATTGGCGACCACACCTTCCAGCACATTTTTTTTGCCGGTGCAGTCATCGCAATGCAGCGCCTGATCGTCCATCTGTCGCTGGGTATCGGCCAGCTGGTTCTCCAGTGCCTGCAGGCGTGCCTTGAGGCGGAGATTTTCTTCCTGGGCGGCGGCAAGTGCTTGACGGGTCTTTGCTCCAAACATGACGGTATCTCCCGGGATGGGGGTTCAGTGCGGAATGCCTTGGCGACTGTCAGGTAACCCTGTCAGCCAGGACGACGATCGGGCGGGGAATTGTAGTCCGGTTATTTTGTTCCGGGGCGAGGTTGTGCACCGGAAGGATGGCAGTCGTCTGGCTGGCCCATTGATTCACTGGCTCACTTGCCGGCGGCCAGCTTCATCTTCTGGTACATCTCCTTGTAATAGGGGATGCACTCCTTCATGCCCTGCTCGGTGTTGTAGAGCGGCTCGTAGCCGAGGTCGCGGCGCGCCTTGGCGATGCTGAAGAAGTTGTCGATGGCGATGCGTTCGACGGCCAGCGGCGGGACGGGGGGCTCCTGGATGCCGAACCGGAAGTGCAGCATCTGCCAGAAGGCCATGATGACCTTGACCAGGGCGGCGGGTACGCGCATCTTCGGGAAGGGATAACCGACGGCTTCGACGATGGGACGCGAGAAGGTGAACATGTTGATGGGCTCGCCATCGTTGATGAAGTAGGCCTGGCCGGGAGAAGTCCCCCCTTCGACGAGATGCTGGGCGGCCAGGATGTGGCCGTGGATGAGGTTGTGCACGTAGCTGTTGTCGAGGCGCGCCTTGCCGGAGCCGACCTGGGCTTGCAGCAGGCCGGCAATCATCTGGTTGAACATGTGGCGGAACATGGTCTGGTCACCCGGCCCCCAGATGCCGCTGGGACGGATGGCGCAGGTCAGCAGACCTTGCTGGCCGTTTTGTTCGAGCACCCATTTTTCCGCCACCACCTTGGTTTCGGTGTAGAGATCGTTGAAGCGCTCGGTGTAGGGCAGGGTTTCGTCGCCATTGACGATGGGCTGGCCGCCGATCACCACGCTGTTGCTGGCGGTGTAGACGAAGCGTTTGACGCCGCTGGCGCGGCCGGTCTGCAGGAGATTCTTGGTGGCTTCGACGTTGATGGCGTAGGAGCGGTCGCGATATTCCTGGGTGACGGCGCTGCCGCCCTTGAGTTCGATGATGGCGGCGGTGTGGAAGATGGTGTCGATGCCTTCGACAGCTTTCTTGACGAGAGCGGCATCGCAGATATTGCCCTGGATGACTTCGAGATTTTCCTGTGCCGGCAGTGGTGAGGGGGCGAGATCGAAACTGCGTACCTTGTAGCCTTTGGCCAGCAGCGTCTTGACGAAATTGCAACCGACAAAACCCGAACCCCCCGTGACCAGAACATTACCCAGATCGGTGGTCTTGTTGAAATCTCCTGCCATGTAAGCCGTCTCCTGAAGTCGGTGAGTCGTCGATGAGTCCTGCGCGAAGGCGGCAGATTATCGCATGCGCTTCCTTTTCGGGAAGATGGTCTGCGGTGGCGTTGCAGAAGTGGATTAAAATTATCGGCTATTCACCGAATTCCTCCCTCGTTCCCCCACGGATTCCCCCTCAAGCACCGGTTTGGAGATAGACCATGAGCATCAGCGACACCCAGGTACAAGAAGCCCTGAAAACCCTCATCGACCCGAATACCGGCAAGGATTTCGTTGCCGGCCGCAGTGTGCGTCAGCTCAAGGTTGCCGGGAACGATGTATCGCTGGTCATCGAACTGGGTTATCCGGCACAAAGCCAGCTCGAACCGATCCGTGCCCAGGTGACGGATAAACTGAAAACCCTGCCGGGCATCGGCCAGGTAACGGTGCAGGTGCAGGCGAAGATCGTGGCGCACGCCGTGCAGAAGGGACTCAAGCGGATCGACGGAGTGCGCAACATCATTGCCGTCGCCTCGGGTAAGGGCGGCGTGGGAAAATCGACCACGGCAGTCAATCTGGCATTGGCACTGCAGGCCGAGGGGGCGCGTGTCGGCCTGCTCGATGCCGACATCTATGGTCCGTCGCAGCCGACCATGCTGGGGGTTGCCGGCCAGCCGGAGTCGCCTGATGGCAAGAGCATGCTGCCGATGAAGGCGCATGGCCTGCAGGTGATGTCGATCGGTTTTCTCATCGACCAGGAAACGCCCATGGTCTGGCGCGGCCCGATGGTCACCCAGGCGCTGCAACAGCTGCTCAACGATACCCGCTGGGACGACCTCGACTATCTGGTCATCGATCTGCCACCGGGCACCGGGGATACCCAGCTGACCTTGGCACAGAAGGTGCCCGTGACCGGTGCCGTCATCGTCACCACGCCGCAGGACATCGCCCTGCTGGATGCCCGCAAGGGGCTCAAGATGCTCGAGAAGGTCGGCATTCCGATTCTCGGCATCGTCGAGAACATGAGCACCCACGTCTGTTCGAAGTGCGGCCATGAGGAACACATCTTCGGGACGGGCGGTGCCGAGCGCATGGCACAGACATGCGAGGTCGAAGTGCTGGGTCATCTGCCACTGGACATCGGCATCCGCGAAAGTACCGATAGCGGTGCGCCCAGCGTGGTGGTGGCACCGGACAGCCATGTTGCCGGCCTCTACAAGGCCATCGCCCGCCGTGTGGCGGTCAGGATTGCCCAGCAGGCCAAGGATCTGGGTACCAAATTCCCGGCCATCGTCGTCCAGAACACCTGAGGCGGCAGGTCATGACGACCGTGGGTTGTATCGGTCGCGTCCGGGCGGTGCTTGTCGGGCCGGCGGTTCCGTACACGCGCCCCGGCGTGCGCAGCGCCATTGCCAAGCAGGCCGTCAGCGGCCATATTCATGCGAGTGCGCTGGGGCTGGCAGGGGATGAGCAGGGCGATACCCATGCCCACGGCGGGCCGGACAAGGCCATCCATCTTTATGCCCATGAACACTACGCCGTCTGGCGCACGGAGCTGGGGGCGTTGCCGCTGCTCGATGCACCGGGTGCTTTTGGCGAAAACCTGAGCACCGAAGGCGTCGACGAACACACTCTCTGCCTGGGTGACCGCCTGCAGATCGGCGAGGTCGTGCTGGAAATTGCCCAGGGCCGCCAGCCCTGCTGGAAGCTCAATGACCGTTTCGGCGTGCCGGACATGGCGCGCCGTCTGCAGGACACCTTGCGCACTGGCTGGTATTGCCGCGTGCAGCGTACCGGCACGCTGGCGGCGGGGGCAGATATTTTCCTGCTCGAGCGCCCCCATCCGGACTGGTCGGTGGCACGCCTGATGGCGCTTCTGTACCGGCGCTGTCTCGATCCGCAACTGCTGGAGCAGGCACTTACCCTGCCGCTGGTGCCCGGCTGGCGCAAGATCGTCGAACAGCGTCTGGCACGGGGCGCGGTCGAGGATTGGCAAAAACGGTTGCATGGCCCGGCCGTCTGATCTTTTCACGAGGAACCCATCATGACGCAGCTCGACATCAGTACCAAAAATTGCCTCATCGAAAAACAGGGGCGGGTACTGGTGGTCACCCTGGCACGTCCCGAGGCCAAGAACGCCATCACTCCGGCCATGCTGATCGGCCTGTACCGGGCCTGGCGTCTGCTCGACAGCGATGACACGCTGATGTGTGCCGTGCTGACCGGACAGGGTGATACCTTCTGCTCCGGCATGGACCTCAAGGCCGGCCCCGAGGGGGGCGAGGATGCTGACGAGATCCGCCGCCTGATGCAGGAGATTCCTGACCTGCACTGGCAGGCGCTGCTGCGCCACAACCCGCCGATGAAGCCGGTGATCCTGGCCGTCGAAGGCTACGCGCTGGCCGGTGGCACGGAAATTCTGCAAGGCACCGACCTGCGTGTGGTGGCCGAGGATGCCGTTCTCGGCATCACGGAAGTCCAGCGCGGCCTGTTCCCGCTGGGTGGCTCGACCATTCGCCTGCGTCGCCAGATTCCCTATTGCCTGGCCGCCGAAATGCTGTTGCTGGGGCGGCACATCACGGCGGCCGAAGCCTTGCGCTTCGGTCTGGTGAATAAGGTGGTGGCCAAGGGGCAGGCATTGGCCGAGGCCTTGCAGATGGCCGCACAGCTGTGCGAATGTGCGCCGCTGTCGGTGCGTGCCATCACCCGCTCATTGCGCGAGAATGGCCACTGGCTGAGTGAGAAAGAGGCGCTGGCCAACGAAGAAGTCCTGGGCTGGGAAGTGCTGGCCTCCGATGATGCCCGCGAAGGCATGCGCGCCTTCAAGGAAAAGCGCAAGCCGGTATTCGGCGGTACCTGAATATTTCGCTGTATTTTGTATTTTGTCTTCGCCTTCGGGCGATCTTTGCCGGAGTCTGCCGTATGACAACCCTGTTCGATCCTGTCTCGCTGGGCGATCTGACGTTGCCCAACCGCATCATCATGGCTCCCATGACCCGTAGTCGCGCTGCGGCCGGAGATGTACCGACCGAGCTGCATGTCGCCTATTACGGGCAGCGTGCCAGTGCCGGCCTGATCATCACCGAAGGCACCCAGCCCAGCCCGGCAGGCAAGGGCTACTGTCGCACTCCGGGCATCCACAGTACGGCGCAGATCGAGGCCTGGCAACGTGTCACCGAGGCCGTGCATGCCGGCGGCAGTCGTATCGTTTTGCAGCTGATGCACTGCGGTCGCATCGCGCACCCGGCCAACAAGGATGCCGACGCCGAAACCGTGGCGCCCTCGGCCATCCGCGCCCGAGGCAAGATGTACACCGAAGGCGGCATGCAGGACTTTGCCCTGCCGCGCGCCCTGAGCCGTGATGACATCCCCCTGGTCATCGACGAATACCGTCAGGCCACGCGCAACGCCCTGGCTGCCGGCTTCGACGGTGTTGAGCTGCATGGCACCAGTGGCTACCTGCCGGCACAGTTTCTGTCGACGGGCAGCAACCAGCGCACGGATGAATATGGTGGCACGCTCGACAACCGTCTGCGTTTCGTCCTCGAGACGTTGCAGGCCATGTGTGCAGAGGCCGGGGCGGGGCGGGTTGGGCTGCGCATCTGCCCGGGCAACCCGTTCAACGACCTGCATGACGATGATCCGGCAGCGACCTTTGCCGGCCTGCTGGCCGCCGCCACGCCGCTCAAGCTGGCCTATCTGCATCTGGTCTACCTGCCGCAGCTGGCGGTCGATGGCCTGCAGCTGGTGCAGCAGCATTACCGTGGTGCGCTGGTGCTCAACGACAGCCTGACCTTCGAGACGGCCAGCCAGACGGTCGCCAGCGGTGTGGCCGAGGCAGTCTCCTTCGGCCGCCCCTTCATCGGCAACCCCGACCTGGTCGAGCGTTTCCGGCGCGGCGCGGCACTGGCCGCCTTCGATCCGGCCACACTGTACACAGCCGGTGCGCAGGGTTACACGGATTATCCGGTGCTGGCCTGAGGCGTTGGCGGTTCATCCTGCCAGAGTCCTTGTAGGGGCTCCGGCAGGGGTTTTTACTTGAACTCGATGATGACCTGATCGACGGCCAGGCTGTCGCCGACCTTGGCGGCGAGTTTGGCGACCACGCAATCCTGTTCGGCCTTGAGGACGTTTTCCATCTTCATGGCCTCGATGACGGCCAGTTTTTCACCGGCCTTGACCTCCTGTCCGACACTCACACTGACTTCGCGCAGCAGGCCAGGCATGGGTGAGAGCAGGAAACGAGACAGATCGGGTGGGGCTTTGTGCGGCATCAGGGCTTGCAGCTCGGCCACCCGGGCGGTGACGACCATCAGGTCGGCCTGGCTGCCCCAGTGGGTCAGCCGATATTTCAGGCCGGCCCGTTCGACCTGCATGCAGATCGGCTGGCCGTTTAGGGTGCCCTGGTAGAGCGGGTCGCCGTAACACCATTGGCTGCGCACTTCGTATGTTTGACCCTCATGCGTGATGTCGTAGCCGCCGGCAACCGGGTGGGCGATGACCGGATAAGGGGTTTCGCCCAGCAACACCACGAACTCATCTCCTGGCCGATAGGCGTGGCCGGGCATGGGGCCGGTGATGGTGGCATTGCAGCTCAGCACGCCGCGCTGGATGGCCGCACCCACCGCCACCAGCATGATCGGCTGCGGATGGACACGCTCGGTGGCGTTGAAGCCCTTGGGATATTCCTCGCCGATCAGGCCGGTATTGAAATTGCCTGCCTTGAACCGCTCGTTTTGCATCAGGGCGGACTGGAAAGGGATGTTGGAGGCAATTCCGCGGATGACGAATTCGTTGAGGGCTTCACGCATGCGATGGATCGCCTCGTCGCGTGTGGCGGCATGAACGATCAGCTTGGCGATCATCGAATCGTAATACATCGAGATTTCGCCACCCTCATAGACGCCGGTGTCGACGCGGATCGCGCCGGGGACCTCCTGTGGCGGCAGATATTTCACCAGACGGCCGGTGGACGGCAGGAAGTTACGACGGGAGTCCTCGGCATTGATGCGGCATTCGATGGCCCAGCCGTTCAGTTTGATGTCGCTTTGCGCGACGGGTAGTTTTTCGCCGGCGGCCACACGAATCATCAGCTCGACCAGATCGAAGCCAGTGACCATTTCTGTCACCGGGTGTTCGACCTGCAGGCGGGTGTTCATTTCCAGAAAGTAGAACTGCTTGTCCTTGCCGCCGACGACGAATTCGACCGTGCCGGCACTCTGGTATTTCACGGCCTTGGCCAGCGCCACGGCCTGCTCGCCCATGGCGCGGCGGGTGGCTTCGTCGAGGAAGGGGCTGGGCGCTTCTTCGACGACTTTCTGGTGGCGGCGCTGCAAGGAACATTCGCGCTCGCCCAGATAAATGACATTGCCGTGGCCGTCGCCGAGCACCTGGATTTCGATGTGGCGTGGCTCCTCGACGTACTTTTCCATGAAGACGCGGTCATCGCCGAAGCTGTTGCGGGCTTCGTTGCGGCAGGAGGAAAAGCCTTCGTGACATTCCTGGTCGTTGAAGGCGACGCGCAAGCCCTTGCCCCCGCCGCCGGCGGAGGCCTTAATCATCACCGGATAGCCGACCCCACGGGCGATTTCCACCGCCTGTTCCGGCGACTGGATGGGATCGTTGTAGCCGGGAATGATGTTGACGTTGGCTTCCTTGGCCAGTTTTTTCGAGGCGATCTTGTCGCCCATGGCGGCGACGGAATAATGCTTGGGGCCGATGAAGATGATGCCGTTTTCTTCGAGGGTGCGCGAAAACTCCTCATTTTCGGACAGGAAGCCGTAGCCTGGATGCACTGCCTCGGCGCCGGTTTGCTTACAGGCGGCGATGATCTTGTCCATGCACAGGTAGGATTCTTTCGATGGCGGCGGGCCGATGTGTACGGCCTCATCTGCCAGTTCGACGTGGCGGGCATTGCGGTCGGCATCGGAATAGACAGCAACCGTCTGGATGCCCATCTTGCGGGCGGTCTTGATGACGCGACACGCAATCTCGCCGCGATTGGCAATCAGTATTTTCTTGAACATTTGATGATCTCCTGAGCGCAGCGGATTACAGCGGGATGTTGCCGTGCTTGCGCCACGGGTTGTCGAGCTTCTTGCCGCGCAGCATGGCCAGTGAACGGCAGATACGCTTGCGTGTTTCGTGCGGCATGATGACGTCGTCGATGAAGCCACGGCTGCCGGCGATGAAGGGATTGGCGAATTTCTGGCGATATTCCTCGGTACGCTCGGCGATTTTTTGTGGGTCACCGATGTCCTTGCGGAAGATGATCTCGACCGCGCCCTTGGGGCCCATGACGGCGATTTCTGCCGAGGGCCAGGCAAAGTTCACATCGCCGCGCAGATGCTTGGAGGACATCACGTCATACGCGCCACCATAGGCTTTGCGGGTAATGACGGTCACCTTGGGTACGGTGCACTCGGCGTAGGCATAGAGCAGCTTGGCGCCGTGCTTGATGATGCCGCCGTATTCCTGCGAGGTGCCGGGCATAAAGCCGGGCACATCGACGAGGGTGATGACCGGAATGTTGAAGGCATCGCAAAAGCGCACGAAACGCGCCGCCTTGATCGAGGATTTGATGTCCAGGCAGCCGGCCAGCACCATCGGCTGATTGGCCACGATCCCCACCGTTTCGCCTTCCATGCGGGCAAAGCCGATGAGGATGTTTTTGGCGTAGTCCGGCTGCAGCTCAAAGAATTCGCCGTCATCGACGATCTTGCCCACCAGCTCCTTCATGTCATACGGCACATTGGGATTGTCTGGCACCAGCGTGTCGAGCGAGCGGTCGAGGCGATCGGCCGGGTCTGAGGTATCGCGGTGCGGTGCCTTTTCCTTGTTGTTGAGCGGCAGGAAATTGACGAAGCGGCGCAGCATCAGCAGGGCATCGACATCGTTTTCGAAGGCCAGATCGGCCACACCGGATTTGGTGTTGTGCGTCACCGCCCCGCCCAGCTCCTCGGCCGTCACTTCCTCATGGGTCACGGTCTTGACCACGTCCGGGCCGGTGACGAACATGTAGGAGGTGTCCTTGACCATGAAGATGAAGTCGGTCATCGCCGGCGAATACACCGCGCCGCCGGCGCAAGGCCCCATGATGAGGGAAATCTGTGGCACCACGCCGGAGGCCATGACATTGCGCTGGAACACGTCGGCATAACCGCCGAGCGAGGCCACGCCTTCCTGGATGCGCGCGCCGCCCGAGTCGTTGAGGCCGATCACCGGTGCGCCGACCTTCATGGCATGGTCCATCACCTTGCAGATCTTTTCGGCATGGGCTTCCGACAGCGCACCGCCGAATACCGTGAAGTCCTGCGAGAAGACGAACACCATGCGGCCATTGATGGTGCCGTAACCGATCACTACCCCGTCGCCAGGAATCTTGGTGTCGGCCATGTCGAAATCGGTGCAGCGATGTTCGACGAACATGTCCCATTCTTCGAAAGAACCTGGATCGAGCAGCAGCTCGATACGTTCACGGGCGGTCAGCTTGCCTTTGGAATGCTGGGCGGCAATGCGTTTTTCGCCGCCGCCCAAACGGGCTGCCGCACGCTTGTCGTCAAGCTGGCGGATGATGTCATGCATGAGCGTTACTCCTTGTTTCCCCGTGCGGGGCAGTCCATCGAAACAGAAAGCCGGGCATTATGCTGCAAGGCAGCCAGCAGCCGGCAAGCCGCTGCACCCGGATTGGTTTGTCCCGCCGCTACCGAGCGGCTGAGTTCTGGCAATGTCGCACGTACTTCCGGGTGGTTACGGAACAGCTGGTGCAGGCCGGTTTCAATCAGGCTCCACATCCAGTCGAGTGCCTGTCGTTGCCGCCGCGCGGCAAATTCACCGGTTGGTCTGAGGGCAGCACAATAATGTTCCACCTGCTGCCAGAAATCGGTGATGCCTTCTTTGTGCAGGGCTGACAGGGCGATCACCGGTGGTGTCCAGTGGGGGCTGGCCGGGCGGACAAAGTGCAGTGCCTTTTTCCACTGCGCCCGCGCCACGGCGGTGGCCCTGGGGTCGATGTCGGCCTTGTTGATGACCACCATGTCGGCCATCTCGACGATGCCTTTCTTGATGGCCTGCAGATCATCACCGGCGTTCGGTAGTTGCAGCAGGCAGAACATGTCCACCATCCCCGCCACGGCGGTCTCGCTTTGACCCACCCCCACCGTCTCGACGATGATGATGTCAAAGCCGGCGGCCTCGCACACCAGCATGGCTTCACGGGTTCTGGCGGCCACCCCGCCCAGCGAGCCGGCCGAAGGACTGGGGCGGATGAAGGCTTCCTCGCGCTGGCATAGCAGCTCCATGCGGGTCTTGTCACCGAGGATGGAGCCGCCGGAAACCGAGGAAGAAGGATCGACTGCCAGCACAGCCACACGGTGTCCCTGCTGGATCAGCCACAGTCCCAGGGCTTCGATGAAGGTCGATTTGCCCGCCCCCGGGACACCCGAAATGCCAATGCGAACCGCATTGCCGGTATGTGGCAGGAGGGTGTCGAGTACCTGCTGGGCACGTGGCTGATGATCCGGCCGCGTCGATTCGAGCAGGGTGATGGTCTTCGCCAGCGCGCGTCGCTGCGCCGCGCCACCCTTGAGGATGGCGTCAACGAGGTGCTGGTCGGTGGCGGCGAGATGTTCAGGCACCATCTTCAACTTCCGTTCGCCCTGAGCTTGTCGAAGGGATGAACGGCGCTCTGCTGACTGCCCGTAGCGTCAACTTTCGATTTTGCCAATTCGCTGATTCGATTCCAATCACCCGCAATCAATGCTTCCTTCTTCGCTCGTGTCCAGCCCTTGATCTTCTGTTCGAAGGCAATCGCCTCCTCACGCTTTTCGAACTCGCCTTGCCACACCAGGTGGACCGGCTTGCGTGTGGCCGTGTACCCAACGTTCCCTGCTTCATGCTGTTGCAGGCGCGCATCCAGATTGTCGGTATGGCCGCAGTAATACGATCCATCGGCACAGCGAAGCAGATAAACCCAAAACGGCTTCATGAGCGGCCCACTTGACTGCCAGTTCCGGGGGGCTTTTGCCCTTCGACAGGCTCAGGGCGAACGGAGGGGAACAGGGCTGTAACTGAACGCGACGCTGCGCGTCGGTGATTGGCGAGGGGGCATTTCGTTGGTGCGTTTCGTTCCACGCTCATCGCCCCTCGTCATTGCACGCCGGGAGCCCGCTACCAGCCCGGCCTGAACCTGCCGAAGGGCAGTTCGGGCGTATCCAAGGCCGTTCGCATCGCGAACCTGGGTATTCGCTGTATGCGATTCGGGTCATGCAGGCGAGTGCCATATACCCTTCGACAAGCCTGTCCTGAGCATTGCTGAAGGGGGCGGAGCAAACGGGGTTACGCATGAGTACGGCTGAACGTTCAGCCCCGCGCCCGGCGGATTTCTTCCAGTACCTTTTTGGCCGAGTCCTCGATGCGCGTGCCCGGGCCGAAGATGGCTTTGGCACCGGCGGCGAACAGGGCATCGTAATCCTGCGCCGGGATGACGCCGCCGGCGAAGACGATGATGTCGTCGGCACCTTGCGCCTTCAGCGCCTGGATTAGCTGCGGCACGAGGGTCTTGTGGCCAGCGGCCAAGGACGAGCAGCCGATGGCATGCACGTCGTTTTCGATGGCCAGCCGGGCGGCTTCTTCCGGGGTCTGGAAGAGCGGGCCGACGTCGATGTCGAAGCCGAGGTCGGCAAAGGCCGTGGCGACGACCTTGGCGCCACGGTCGTGACCGTCCTGACCGAGCTTGGCGATCATCACGCGCGGGCGGCGACCTTCTTCTTCCTTGAATTTTTCGATGTCGGCTTTGAGCGATTCCCAGCTGTCCTGTCCTTCCACGACACCTCCGTACACGCCAGAAATGGTCTGGTTATTGGCGCGGAAACGGCCGAAGACCTTTTCCAGTGCGTCCGACACCTCGCCCAGCGTGGCACGCAGGCGCATGGCTTTGACCGACAGGTCGAGCAGATTGCCCTCGCCCGTCTTGGCAGATTCCGTCAGCGCATCGAGAGCGGCTTGCACCGCCGCCGCATCGCGGGTGGCGCGGATTTTCTGCAAACGGGCAATTTGCGCCTCACGCACGGCGTGGTTGTCGATGTCGAGAATCTCGATGGCATCTTCCTTGGCCAGCTTGTATTTATTCACGCCGACGATGACATCCTTGCCCGAGTCGATGCGTGCCTGCTTGTCGGCGGCACAGGTTTCCACCTGCATCTTCGCCCAGCCAGACTCAACCGCCTTGGTCATGCCGCCCATGGCTTCGATTTCCTCGATGATGCTCCAGGCTTTGTCGGCCATATCCTGCGTCAGCTTTTCCATCATGTAGGAACCGGCCCAGGGGTCGACGACGTTGCAGATGTGGGTTTCTTCCTGAATGATGAGCTGGGTGTTGCGGGCGATACGCGCCGAGAATTCGGTCGGCAGCGCGATGGCTTCATCCAGCGCGTTGGTGTGCAGCGACTGCGTGCCACCGAATACGGCGGCCATGGCTTCGATGGTGGTCCGCACGACGTTGTTGTACGGGTCCTGCTCGGTCAGCGACCAGCCGGAGGTCTGGCTGTGCGTGCGCAGCATCATCGACTTCGGATTCTTGGCGTTGAAGCCACTCATGATGCGATGCCACAAGAGGCGCGCGGCACGCATCTTGGCGATTTCCAGATAGAAGTTCATCCCCACCGCCCAGAAGAAGGACAGGCGACCGGCAAAGGTGTCGACGTCCATTCCCGAGGCCACACCGGTACGCACATATTCCATACCGTCGGCGAGCGTGAAGGCCAGCTCGATCGCCTGATTCGCCCCGGCTTCCTGGATGTGATAACCGGAAATCGAGATCGAGTTGAACTTCGGCATGTTCTGCGCCGTGTAGCTGAAGATGTCGGCGATGATTTTCATCGACGGCTTGGGCGGGTAGATGTAGGTGTTGCGAACCATGAACTCTTTGAGAATGTCGTTCTGGATGGTTCCGGTGAGCTGTTCCTGTTTCACGCCTTGCTCTTCGGCGGCGACGATGTAGCCGGCAAGAATCGGCAGCACCGCACCATTCATGGTCATGGAGACGGAAATCTTGTCGAGCGGAATGCCGTCGAAGAGGATTTTCATGTCTTCGACCGAGTCGATCGCCACACCCGCCTTGCCGACGTCGCCCACCACGCGGGCGTTGTCCGAGTCGTAGCCGCGATGCGTGGCCAGATCGAAGGCCACCGACACGCCCTGGCCGCCGGCGGCCAGCGCCTTGCGGTAGAAGGCGTTGGAGGCTTCGGCGGTCGAGAAGCCGGCGTACTGGCGGATGGTCCACGGCTTCACCGCGTACATCGTCGCCTGCGGGCCGCGCAAAAAGGGCGCAAAGCCGGGCAGCGTGTCGGCATAGGGCAGATTTTCGGTGTCCGCCTTGGTGTAGAGCGGCTTGACGGTCAGCCCCTCGGGCGTTTCCCAGTTCAGCTTGTTCAGATCGCCTTCAGGGGCGGATTTGGCGGCGGCCTTGGCCCAGGTGTCCAGCGGGGGAATGGTGATATCGGGTTGCTTGCTCATGATCGGCTTTCAGCAAAGGAAAACGCCAGACCCTGGCTGGAGCTGGCGGCAAAGACTGCCAATAATAGCGTACACACGGCATGGGTGCAATACGCTAAGCCTTTGTCCAGTCGAATGATTTTGCTATTTTCAGGGGGGGCTGCGCCGGACGTTTTTTCTGCGTTCGTGCATGTATCGCACGCATCCGGGAAGGGCGCTGATAAACTGCCCATCTCCCTTGTATTGTCATGGACAGGATCATGCTCAACCCGAAATTGCTCGATGAAGTCACTGGCCATCTGGCGGGCCTGATCGCCAACAGTCCGGCCCGGGACATTGAAAAAAACCTGCGTGCCTTGCTGACCAGTGCCCTGGCCCGGCTCGATCTGGTGACGCGTGAGGAATTCGAGGTACAAACCGCTCTGCTGGCACGTTGCCAGGAACAACTGGCGCGTCTGGAAGCCCGTCTCGAGCAGCGCGAGGGTGGCGGCAAGGATGCGGCCCGCGAATGCTGATGGGATGGTGGGTGGGGCACACTGGCACTGGCGCAGCTTCCACCCACTGGCGCAGCTTCCACCATTTGTACCGGATGTCCGGATCGGATATGTTTGGTGTTGCCTGATTCTGCCCTGCTCATGGTTTGAGCCGTCTTTTGCACTGAATGTTGCTGAGTAGCTACCTGCGTCTCTTGTCCAACCCGTCTTGCAGAGGAATCCTCCATGCGTATCCGTCACCATAATCGTCGCACTGTCCGTTTACTACCCCTGTTGTTGGGGGCAGTTTTTTCGAATGCCGTGCTGGCGGCGGATGAAACCCTCGAGGAAGTCGTAGTGACTGCCCAGAAACGCACTGAGCGCCTGCAGGACGTGCCGCTGTCGGTGACGGCCATTTCGGGCAGCCAGCTGGAGAATCGGGGCATTCTGGGGGCGGCCAACCTGAATGCCCTGGCACCGAATGTCTCGGTCAAGGCAGCCCAACCGGGCTCTTCGCTGACGGCGGCGGTCACTATCCGTGGTGTTGGCAGCGGCCAGCCAGGCATCTGGTCGGATGGTGCAGTGGCGCTCTATCTGGATGGCATCTATATTGGCAAGACTCAGGGCGGGCTGCTCGACATGCTTGATCTGGAGCGGGTCGAGGTACTGCGCGGGCCGCAGGGTACCTTGTTTGGCAAGAATACCGAAGGCGGGGCAATCAATTTCATTACCCGCAGGCCAGCAGGCGAATTTGGTGGCAAGGTCGGCATCGATGTTGGCAATCACGGCCAGCAGGTATTGCAGGCCAGCCTCGACCTGCCGCGCATGGGCATGGTGCGGCTGGGCATTTCTGCCCGCGACGAGCAGCGCGATGGCACCGTCGCCAATCCGAGCGACCCGGGTCGCCCCTGGAACAACCGTAACCGCCAGGCACAGCGGCTGACGGCCGGTGTCGACATCAGTCCGGCTTTCAAGGTCGATTACGCCTACGACCATACCCACATCAACGAAACGCCGACGGCCCTCAGCCTGCTCAATCCGTCCGGTTATGCCGCGCTCTATCCCACCACCTATGCCGGCACACTGGATCCCATTTTTGGCATGCGTTTGCGGCCGGCCATGGCACCGTATGCCCAATCGGGCTATCCCACTGCCGTCAGCAGCAATCCCGGTCGGCACTACGGTACCCGGCTCGATGTCAACGGCCAGTCGCTGACGGCCAGTTATGCGCTGGCTTCAGGTGATACCTTCAAGTATCTGCTCGCCCAGCGTCGCATGCGGTATCAGGAGATGCTCGATCTCGACGGTACGCCGGTCGATGTGCTGAATGCCAGCAAGGACACTGTTTATGCCACGACCTCCCATGAGCTGCAATGGATTGGTCAGCGCGAGCGGCTGAACTGGGTGGCTGGTCTGTATTTGTTCCGTGATGATGGCAATACGTTTTCTGACCAAAGCGGCCAGTATTTCACCTTCGGCTTCGCGCCGGCGAAAGAGCGCTGGTTTGGCTACCGTACCCGCTCCAATGCCCGTGCCGTTTATGGCCAGCTCGATTACAAGCTCACCTCCGCCCTGACCGGTACGCTGGGTTTGCGGCGTAGCTGGGAAGAAAAGAAGGGCGATGTGTGGAGTACCTGGGGGCCGCTTGGTCAGCCGGCACTCGAGCAGTACCGCGATTTCGCCGCACAGGGGGCGCGTGCCAGCTTTGCCGCCACGACCCCTACCGTCGCCCTGTCGTATCAGGCGCGTCCCGGCCTGACGGTGTATGGCCGGCTTGCCCGGGGCTTCAAGAGTGGCGGCTTTCCGCTGGAAGCAGATTATGCGGCGCTGGCCCTGCGACCGTTCCATCAGGAAACCTCGACCTCCTTCGAGCTGGGGGTGAAATCCGCGTTCAACGACGGCAAGGCGCAATTGAATGCTGCGCTGTTTTCTACCGAAGTACGTGATTTCCACATCAACCAGCTACCGCCGGGCGGCATTGCGCCGGTGACGGTCAATGCCGGCAAGATGCAGAGCGAGGGGCTGGAAATCGAGGGCCTGTACCAGCTGGTCGACGGTTGGCGGCTACAGGCCAGCTATGGCTACCTGCACATGAAATTCAAGGAATATGACACCTACAACCCGTCCGGGGCGCGGGTGAATGTTGCCGACAATACGGTGGCTTCCTATTCGCCGCGCCATCAGCTGACACTGAGTCTGGATGGCCGTCTGGCACGCACTGCCTGGGGCACCTGGCGAGCCATCGTCGATTACAGTTTTGCTTCGTCCTATTACAACTATCAGGGTCAGATCACGTCCGTCGGCAACAACGTGGCGGTGGGCAATACGACTGCCGAATCGCGCATGCCGGCGCTGGGGCTGGTGCATGCCCGGCTGTTGCTGTCCGGTATCCCGGTCGGTGGGCCGGGCAAGGCCGAGCTGTCATTGTGGGCGCGTAACCTGACCAATGTGCAGAAACAGGCCACGCACATCGACGTGGCCGGGCTGTACCGGATTGCCGGCTGGACCGACCCACGCATGGTGGGCCTGGGGCTGAGCTATCGCTGGTAAGGCGGGAGGCTTGCCGCTTAGTCCTTGTTGACGCTGGCGGCACCCAGGAAGGCCGGCTTTTCGCCACCGCCGTGGATCAGCAGGTTGGTGCCACTGACGTAGGCCGCGTAAGGGGAGGCCAGGAACATGCAGGCGTTGGCAATGTCCTCGCCTTCGCCCATGCGACCGAGCGGAATGGTAGCGGCAACCGAGGCTAGTCCAGCTTCATCACCATAATGCATGTCCGATTTTTCGGTGCGGATCAGGCCGGGGCTGACGGTGACCACGCGTACCTTCGGTGCCCATTCAACGGCCAGGCTGCTGACTAGGTTCAGCACGCCGGCCTTGGCCGCACCGTAGGCCGCCGTGCCGGGCGACGGGCGCAGTGCCGAGACGCTGCCGATGAATTCGATCACTCCGCCGCTTTCTTGTTGCTGCATGAGGGCATTGGCCAGCTGCGCCATGTAGAGCGGTGCCAGCAGGTTGAGGCGGATGATGCTTTCGTGAAAGCGCGGCGAGGCGGTGGCGGCATCGGCATTGGGGCTGCCACCGGCGTTGTTGATGAGCACATCGAGGCGGCCATAGTGGGCAGCAATGTGGTCGAAAAACGCCTTCACGGCATCGTTGTCGCGCACGTCGAGGGCATGGAAATCGGCTTGTGCCGTGCCGGCCGTGACCGGGGTGTCCGGTGCGGCGCGGCCGCAGATGATGACCCGGGCACCGGCCTTGAGGAAGGCTTCCGTGATGCCGCGGCCGATGCCCTTGCCACCACCGGTGACCAGAACAACCCGATTCGAGAAATCAAAAGACATGGTGAGCCTCATGGGAGTCAGGATATTTGCGATAATCTAAGGGATTCGCCTAGCGTACACGTCGTCTGATTGGACGATGGTCTGGACGAGGGTCGGGCACCAATATCCAAATTCAATTCAAATAGTATCGAGGAACCGGCATGGCCATCGAGATGAAGGAGTCTTTCCAGGTTGCTGCACCCATCGAACGGGTGTGGCAGTTCATGATGAAACCGGAGATGGTGGTGGCCTGTATGCCGGGTGCCGGCCTGAAGGAAGTGGTTAGTCCGGAAAAATTCATCGGTACCGTCAAGCTCAAGGTGGGTGCCGTCAGCGCCCAGTATGAAGGCACCATCACCTACGCCGAGGTCGATGCAGTGGCACGTCGCATCAAGCTGCTGGCCGAGGGTAATGAACGGGGCGGTGGTACGGCCACGGCCACCATTGCCTGTCTGCTGGTTTCCCTGCCGGACGGCAAGGGCACCGATGTGCAATTCGAATCGAGCGTGGATCTCACCGGCAAGCTGATACAGGTTGGTCGCGGCATGATCGAAGGGGTGGCTGGCCAGATCGTCAAGAAATACATCGCCAATGTCCGCAGCATGCTGGAAGTGCCGGAAAATTCCGCCGCTACCGCCGCGCTGGAAGCACCCGCGGCGGATGGCAGTGGTTCGGCGGCATCTACGGCTACGGCCACCGCTACCCCTGCAGCCAGTGCTGCCCCGGTGCCGCCGGCCAAGGAAGAATCCATCGACATGGGCTCCATCGTTTTCAAGGCGCTGTGGGCGGGCATCGTCAATTTCTTCAAGCGGCTGTTCGGCCGGGGATGACTTACCAAAGGTAAGGGTAGGCCGCCGGGGAGAAGTCACCGAAGACAAGTACGCTGCCTGGCTTGGTGGTCTCGGGTCAGTCGAGAGGTGATTCATGGCAGGAAAAAAAGGGCGCGTACCTTTGCCGGTACATTCGGCGCGCGGGCCTTCGGAGGGGGAAGTGGCGCGCCTGATGGGTTTTTATCAGCGTGCGGCCTGGGCCGAAGGCGAGGTGTTTGCCCGTGCTCTGCTGCAACGCCATGCCCATTTTGCCTTCGGCTGGAAGGTTCTGGGGGTGTTCCTGGAGCGCCAGGGGCAGAAAGAAGCCGCTGAGCAGGCCATGGTGCAGGCGCTCCAGCGCATGCCTCATGACCTCGAACTGCTAGACAACTTGGCTATCCTCTACCGCTCCCTAGAACGACTGGCCGAGGCGGAGCAGTGTTATCGCCAGATGGTACAGCTCGATGCCCGCCTGGCCGCTGCTCATCTCGGGCTGAGTGAAGTATTGCGTGCGCAGGGTCGCCTGGCCGAGGCACGGCTCTCGATACAGCAGGCCATTACCTTGGCACCGGATCTGGCTCGGGCACACAACAGTCTGGGCAACATCCACAAGGATGAAGATCATCTGTCGCTGGCAGAGGCGTGCTACCAGCAAGCCGTGACCTTGCGGCCCGACTTTGCCGAGGCCTGGCTGAATCTGGGTTTCGTGCTGCTTCAGCAGCAACGCTTGCCAGAAGCGCAGAGCTGTTACCAGCAAGGCTTGGCACTGCGCCCGGATTATCCCGAAGCGATGCGAAATCTGGCCCTGGTGCTGGCCACGCAGGGGCAAGCGGAAGCGGCGATGCCCTGGGTGGTACGGGCGCTGGCACTTCAGGATAACCCTGAGGTGCATGACCTGTTCGTGATGTGTGCGCAGCGGTTTCGTTCGCAGCAGGCCGCGGAGAAGATGCAGGAAATGCAGGAAATGCAGGCTGCCATGGTGCGTGCTCTGCAGGCTCCGTGGGGGCGGCCGGCCGAACTGGCCGCTGCCGCCATCAGTCTGTTGTGGAGCGATGCTGCCGTGCGTACCTGCATCGAACGGGTGCAGCGCGCCTGGCCTGTGCGGGCGCACGCCGGCCTGCTGCTGCGGGCGGAGGACTGGGCAGCATTGGCAGGCAATGAATTGCTGGGCAGCGTGCTGGTGAGTGCGCCAGTATGCGAGATCGGTCTGGAACGTCTGCTGACCGTGGCGCGTGCCGAAATGTTGCAGGGCCTGGTGACGGGCGATCTGCCAGCACTGGATGCCCCCTTGTTGCAACTGCTGGCTGCCTTGGCGCAACAATGCTTCATCAACGAGTATGTGTTCGCCATCGACGACGAGGAGCAGGCGCTGGCCGGATTACTGGCGCAGGAAGTCGGAAATGCACTAACGGCGGGGCAGCCCGTGGCCGAGCTGGCGCTGCTGATCCTGGGGATGTATCAGCCCTTGCAACCATTTCCTGGTATCGAGCATCTGCTGGAACTATCCTGGTCCGAACCGATGAGTGCCGTTTTGATCCAGCAGGTCGGCGAACCGCTGCTGGAGGTACAGGATCGTCACCAGATCGTGTCGCTGACCCCCATCGAGGATCACACTTCTCGGGCGGTCAGGGCACAGTACGAGGCGCATCCCTATCCCCGCTGGGTCAAGGTGGAGCCGGTGCCCACCCGGATCCCCATCGAGCGTTATTTACAGAAGGACTTTCCGACGCTGGATGTTGCCGCCTTTGGTGCCCCGGAATCCCCGCTTTTTCTGGTGGCGGGCTGCGGTACGGGGCAGCATCCGCTGGAGAGTGCACGCAAATACAGCAATGCACGGGTTCTGGCGGTGGATCTGAGTCTGTCCAGCCTGGCCTATGCCCGCCGCAAGACCCAGGAACTCGGTGTGAAAAACATCGAATATGCCCAGGCGGACATCCTGGCGCTGGACGGATTGGTGCAACAGTTCGATGTGGTGGAAAGCGTCGGTGTTCTGCACCATTTGGCGCAGCCAGAAGCCGGTTGGCGGGTGTTGCTGGGGCTGCTGCGTCCGGGTGGCGTGATGCGCCTGGGCTTTTACAGCGAACAGGCACGGCAAGGAGTGGTGAATGCCCGCGAGATGATCGCCCGCCAGGGTTACCCGGCCACGCCAGAAGGCATTCGCCGCTGTCGGCAGATCATGGTCGAAGCGCCGGAGGATTACGACTTCGTGACGTACTCGGCGGATTTTTTCAGTATGAGCAATTGCCGTGACCTGCTGTTTCACACGCAGGAACATCGTTTGACGCTGCCACAGATCGACGGTTTCCTGCGTCAGGAGGGGCTGCGCTTCCTGGGTTTCAACGTGACCCCAGAGCTGGCATGGCGCTTTCGGCAACACTACCCGGAGCCTGCGGCACTACAGGATTTGCAGTGCTGGCACCACTTCGAGCAGCAGCACCCCGACACATTCTTCAGCATGTATCAGTTCTGGGTGCAGAAATGCTAGGCCGGACGGAGACCCTGGTGAGCACCTGCCCGAGGGAGGCATAGCCTGCTCCTACCGCACCGATAGTCTGCGCGGCATTGCCTGGACGGTCTCCCCTGCGTAAGCTGGGCATCTTCTTCACCGACCCAGGGAGTGCCCTCATGAATAAACTCACCACCGCCTTTGGTTGCCCCGTCGCCGACAACCAGAACACCCTGACCGCCGGGCCACGCGGCCCAGCATTGCTGCAAGATGTCTGGCTGCTGGAAAAACTCGCCCACTTCGATCGTGAAGTCATTCCCGAGCGGCGCATGCATGCCAAGGGCTCTGGTGCGTACGGCACCTTTACCGTGACACATGACATCACGAAATACACCCGGGCAAAATTGTTCTCGCAGGTGGGTAAAAAGACCGAGCTGTTTGCCCGCTTTACCACGGTGGCGGGTGAGCGCGGGGCGGCCGATGCCGAGCGTGACATTCGCGGATTTGCCGTCAAGTTCTACACCGAGGAAGGAAACTGGGATCTGGTCGGCAACAATACGCCGGTGTTTTTTCTGCGTGATCCGCTCAAGTTCCCTGATCTCAATCATGCGGTCAAACGTGACCCGCGCACCAATCTGCGCAGTGCGCAGAACAACTGGGATTTCTGGACATTGCTGCCTGAGGCCTTGCATCAGGTCACCATCGTCATGTCCGACCGTGGTCTTCCGGCCAGCTACCGCACCATGCATGGCTTCGGTTCGCACACCTTCAGTTTCATCAATGCCGCCAACGAGCGTTTCTGGGTCAAATTTCATCTGAAGAGCCAGCAGGGCATCAAAAACCTGAGTGATGCCGAGGCTGAGGCACTCATCGGCAAGGATCGCGAAAGCCATCAGAAAGACCTTTACGAGGCCATCGAAGGCGGCGATTTTCCGAAGTGGACGCTCAAGGTGCAGATCATGCCGGAGAAGGAAGCCTCGAAAGTGCCCTACAACCCCTTCGACCTGACCAAGGTCTGGCCACACAAGGATTACCCGCTGATCGATGTCGGTGTGATGGAGCTCAATCGTAATCCGGAGAATTTTTTTGCCGAAGTCGAACAATCGGCTTTCAATCCGGCCAGCATCGTGCCGGGCATCGGTTTTTCACCCGACAAGATGCTGCAGGCGCGGCTGTTCTCCTACGGCGATGCGCAGCGCTACCGCCTCGGTGTCAATCACCATCTGATTCCGGTCAACGCCCCGCGCTGCCCGGTACACAGCTATCACCGGGATGGTGCCATGCGCGTCGATGGCAATCACGGCAGCACCAAGGGCTATGAACCCAACAGCCTGGGGGTGTGGCAGGAACAGCCGGATTACCGTGAGCCACCTTTGTCCGTGGACGGGGCGGCCGACCACTGGAACCATCGTGCTGACGAGGATTATTTCTCGCAGCCCGGGGCGTTGTTCCGCCTGATGACACCGGGACAGCAGCAGGCTTTGTTCGAGAATACTGCCCGCTCCATCGGTGGTGCCACGCGTGAAGTGCAGTTGCGCCATGTCCGCCACTGTTTGAAAGCAGACCCGGCTTATGGTGCAGGGGTCGCCCGGGCGCTGGGCATCCCACTGGGCGAGGCGGGATGATCCGATAATGGCAGAGCACGCCACCGACCGGCCGGGCTGGCAGGAAGCGCTGCGTCGGCCGGCGGCTTTGGCGCTGCTGGCGATACTGCTTCTGCTCGGATAAAGCCTGGCAGCCCTGCTCCGGGGCGAGGTCAGTCACGGGTTTCGTCTGGCCTTGCTGGGTGGCCTGGCCGGTTTTGCCCCAGGCATTGCCGTGCTCGTTGCCGCATTGAGCGGCATCCTCGAGCCGGTCGGTGTCCTGTTCGGCGTCGGTTTATTCAGTGGGCTGGGCCTGGCAGCACCAAATTCTGCCCTTGGTCATAATGGGTATAACCACCGGGGGCTGTCCGGATAGGCCGCTAAAATGGCCGTTTGTGCATTTTGCAGCCAGTGCGGGTTCATGGATTTGATCTGGCTGCAAGGAAATCTGGAGAGATGCCGTAGCCGGGCTGTACATACTTGGCCACGCCTGATCTGACGGACATTGTTCCGGAATTTCCAAAATAAAACAGAAGAAGTTCCAGCCCGACCGGGGCATGGGGCGCGGAGGAAAGATGTCGATGTACAGAAAAAACGCACTGCGCCACCGCAGGGGCGGGGGTATGGCATCGGGGGTATTGGGCATATGGACGGCACTATGGCTGACCGCCTGTGCCACGCCGATGGCCTTATCCCCGACACCTCCACCCACGGCGACAGAGATGCTGCCGAATGCCCGCTGGCAGGCTGCCTTGCCGCACGATGGTCAACCGCTGGCATTGTTGCAGTGGTGGCAGACCTTCCATGATCCTTTGCTGGATACATTGCTGGCGCGCGCCGGGCAGGACAGCCCGACACTGGCTGAAGCGGTGGCGCGCATTGCCGAGGCACGCAGCCAGCAGGCCACTGTGGAGGCCGGCTTCTGGCCGCTGCTCGGGCTTGAGGCGCATGGCACCCGGAACAATGGCAGCGCGGACTTTCCGATGAAAGCACAGACGACGACCGGTACGGCGCTCGATGCCCGCTGGGAGCTCGATCTGTTCGGCCAAACCCAGCACCAGGACATGGCGGCGACCGCAGCACTGGCTGGCAGCACACAGCTCTGGCATGCAGCACGCATTTCTCTGGCCGCCGAAGTGGCCAGCCGCTATGTGCGTTACCGGACGTGCCAGCAGACCTTGTCCCTGCTGGAGGTGGAACAGGCTTCCTACGATCTGGCAACGCAGATCACGAGCCAGGCAACCCGGGAAGGCTGGCTGGCAGTGGTGGATCTGCAGCAGGTGCAGATGCTGGCGGCGCAAGCGGGCAGTCTGCAGGCGCAGCAGCAGGCAGCCTGTGCTGCCGTGCGCAAATCTCTGGTGACCCTGACGGGTCTGGCCGAGGAGGACCTGCAGAAACGACTGGATGCCGTACCGGCGGCAGAGCTACCACGGCCAGCAGCATTTCAGGTGGTGACGTTGCCTGTCGCCCTGCTGTCCCAGCGTCCCGATCTGGCAGCGGCAGAAAGCGCGTTGGCAGCGGCGCGTGCCGGGGTGGCCGGGGTAGTGGCCGATCATTACCCACGCTTGTCGCTGGTGGGCAGCCTGCGCCGTGACCGTTCGCGCGCGGACGAGAGCCCGGCACTCATCAGCAGCCCCTGGTTTTTTGGCCCGTCCCTGACCTTGCCCCTGTTTCAGGGCGGGGCGCTGAATGCCCGGCAGGCGGCGGCTCAGGCAAGATATGAACAGATGCTGGCCCGCTATCGCCAGGCGGTGCGACTGGCTGTGGAAGAAGCCGAAACCGCTCTGCTCCAGCTGGAAAGTACCCGGCAACGCCGCGTGCGGGCACAGACGGCGGCACAGGCGCAGGCCGCCATCCGGCAGGCCGCAGAGCAACAATGGCAGGCCGGCGGGCTGAGCCGGCTGGCCCTGGAGGAAGTGCGCCGCCATGCTGCGCTGACAGCACGCCAGGAATTGCTGGCACAGGGGGATGAGGTTCTGGCCTGGATTGCCCTGTACAAAGCACTGGGTGGGGGCTGGACGACAGAAACGACAAAGGCTGCACCACCATCGGCAGCCACACCCGTACCCGCACCCTTGCCACCACCTTCTTCTCCAATGTTGGCTTCACCCCCGGATTCGACTGGAACCTTGCCATGAAGACGCCTCATGCCTTGTCATCACTGTTACCCCTCTTGTCTTCGTCATCGCCATCCTCACCACTGTGGCCGTGGATGAAAGTTGGTGGCCTAGCCCTGCTGCTGGCCGGCGGGCTGGGGCTGGCCTCATTGTCGGGCGGGATGGTCGTGGCAGGTGCGGTGGCTGCGGAGGAGGCCAAAACCGGCGGTCAGCGCGCCCTGGCGGTGACGGTGGCCCGTCTCAAGGTGCAGGACTGGGGCAATAGCCTGACCACCAGTGGCGGTCTTTATCCCTGGCAGGAAGCCATCGTGGCCAGCGAGCTAGGCGGGCTGGCCATCAGTGAATTGCCGGTCGATGTCGGTAGCGTCGTGCGGCGGGGACAGGTGCTGGCAGTATTGAATGCCAGTACGGTACGCGCCAGTCTGGCCCAGCAGCAGGCCGGTGTGCTGCGAGCTCGGGCAACACTGGCCGAGGCGGAGAGCCAGGCCGGTCGGGCGCAGCGCCTCAAGGACAGCGGTGCCCTGTCGGAGCAGCAGATTCAGCAGACGGTCTTTGCCAGACAAGCGGCCCAGGCAGCACTGGCGGCGGCCGAGGCATTGCAGCACAGCGATGAGCTTCGTCTGCAACAGACCGTCATCCGTGCGGTGGATGATGGCGTGATCTCGGCGCGTCAGGCCACGCTGGGTGCCGTGGTGCAGCCAGGCGGCGAGCTGTTCCGCCTGCTGCGCAAGGGGCGCGTCGAGTGGCGTGCCGAACTGACGGCCGAGCAGCTGACCTTGCTGCGCCCCGGTCTGAAGGCACGGCTGCGCCTGAGCGATGGCCAGTATGTCGAAGGCCGGCTGCGCCAGTTGTCGCCAACGCTGGATGTCCGTAGCCGCAAGGCACTGGCTTATGTGGATCTGGTGCAGCCCGGGGCCGCGCGAGCCGGCATGTTTGCCCAGGGGGAAATTTTTCTGGGACGCAAGGAGGCCTGGACGGTGCCCAATTCGGCACTGCTACTGCGTGATGGCAGCAGCTATGTCTTCGAGGTCGTGACCGGGAACCGGGTGGAAATACGCAAGGTACAGACTGGTCGGCACGTCGGCGAGGCGGTGGAAATCCTCTCCGGGCTGGCGAAAGAGGCGCAGGTGGTGACGCGCGGTGCGGCCTTCCTCAATTCCGGGGATCACGTACAGGTGGTGATTGATTTGCCAGCAGACCAGGAAAAGCGGCGGGCTGCCCCATGAACATTTCCAGTCTGTCGATCAAGAATCCTGTTCCGGCCATCCTGCTGTTCATCTGGCTGACCCTGCTGGGTCTGTTCGCATTCCGTGGCCTCGGTATTCAGGCCTACCCGACGGTAGATTTGCCCATCATCATGGTCAGTGCCACGCAGGAAGGCATGGCACCGGCGCAGCTCGAACAGGAGGTGGCTCGCAAGATCGAGAACGCCATCGCGCCGCTGTCCCGTTTGCGCCACATCCGCACGGTGATCGTCGATGGCACGGTCAGTTTCGTGGTCGAGTTTTTCATCGACAAGGATGTCGAAGTTGCCCTGAGTGAAATCCGCAATGCCGTCGAAAGCATCCGCCCGGAGCTGCCGCCGGACATGGTGGCACCGCCCGTGGTTTCCAAGCTGACTACGGCGGGTGCGCCCTTGCTGGGTTTCACGGTGGAATCGAAAACGCTCGATGCGGCGGACTTGTCGTGGTTTGTCGATAACGAGTTGTCGCGTGCCATGCTGGGCGCTCCCGGCGTTGGCAAGTTCCAGCGCATCGGTGGTGTCGATCGTGAAATGCGCGTCGATCTCGATCCGGTGCGCATGACAGCGCTGGGCATCAGCGCCAGCGAGGTGTCGCAACAGCTCAAGCACGTCCAGCTCAATTCCTCTGGCGGCCGCACTGAAGTCGGTACGGACGTACAGAGCATGCGCACCCTGGCGGCGGCAACCACGGCCGAGGAGCTGGCGATGATGAGCCTGCCGCTGGCCGATGGTCGCACGGTGCGCATGTCCGACATTGCCCGGGTGCATGACGGCCAGGCCGACCGCTCATCGATCGCCCTGATCGACGGCAAGCCGGTGGTGGGCTTCGAGGTAACGCGCAGCAAGGGCAGCATGGAAATCGACGTTGCCAATGCCGTCAATGCCGCACTGGACAAATTCCGCGCTGCCCATCCGGAAGTCACCATCCAGGAGGTCTACAACACCTACCAGCCCACCTATGACAATTACCAGGGCTCGATGGATCTGCTCTACGAAGGGGCGCTGATCGCCATCATCATCGTCTGGTTCTTCCTGCGTGACTGGCGCGCCACCCTAGTGGCGACGACGGCGTTGCCGCTGTCCATCATTCCGACCTTCCTCGGCATGAAGCTGCTCGGCTATTCGCTCGACACCATGACGCTGCTGGCCATTTCGCTGGTGGTCGGGGTGCTGGTCGATGATGCCATCGTCGAAATCGAAAACATCTCGCGCCATCTGCGCATGGGCAAATCGCCCTACCATGCTGCCATGGAAGCGGCCGAGGAAATCGGCATGGCGGTGATCGCCACCTCCTTCACCATCGCCGCCGTGTTCCTGCCGGCCGCCTTCATCGGCGGCATCCCGGGCAAATATTTCGCCCCCTTTGGCATCACCGCCACCATCGCCGTGCTGGTGTCGCTGATGGTCGCCCGCCTGCTGACACCGATGATGGCCGCCTACATCATGAAACCACCGCGTGTGGACCTGGGGGATCCACCACTGATGCAGCGTTATCTGGGCTGGGTGCGCTGGTGCCTGCATCATCGCAAGATCACGGTCGCCGTAGCGCTGGCCTTCATGGTGGGTTCGCTGGCCCTGACATCACTGCTGCCAACCGGCTTTTTGCCCACGGAAGACCGCTCGCTGATTACCCTGGTGCTGGAACTGCCACCGGGCAGCCCGCTGGCGGAAACCGAGCGGACAGCGCGCCGTGCCACGCAACTGCTGCACGAAATTCCGGAAGTCGATGGCGTGTTTGCCAATGTCGGCGCGTCCACCGACGCCTATCCGGAAACACCGACCGGGGCGGCCAATATCGACAACCGCAAGGCCACACTGATCATCCGCCTCAAACCCCGGCAGGAGCGCCATGCCCATCAGAGTGAAGTCGAAACCAAGGTACGCGCCAAGCTGCGTACCTTGCCGGCTGTGCGCTTTTCCATTCTTTCCGGTGCGCCGGGTACGGTGCTGCGCGTGGTGCTGGGCAGCGATGATGCCGAAACCCTGAGTCTGGCCGCCCGCCAGGTGGAAAACGACTTGCGCACCCTGCAAGGCATCGGCTACATCACCTCGACGGCGGCCTTGCAAAAGCCGGAAATCCACATCACTCCTGATCTGACCCGGGCGGCTGATCTGGGCGTAACCACCGACAATCTGGCGCGCACCCTGCGGATCGCCACTTCTGGTGATTACCGGGTGCAGCTGGCCAAGCTCAATCTGCCGCAGCGCCAGCTACCCATCCGTGTCCAGCTCGATCCGGCCGAGCGTGATGACCTGGCCCGCATCCGCCAGATTCCCGTCCCGGCGCGGGATGGCACGGTGCCGCTGGAAGCCGTCGCCCGGGTCGAAATGGGCAGCGGCCCGGCCAAGATCGACCGTCTCGACCGCATCCGCAACATGTCGATCGAAACCGAGCTAGGCAGCCGCGTGCTGGGGGATCTGCTGAAAGAAGCCAACGACCTGCCCTCGCTCAAGCAACTGCCGGCCGGCGTGGTGCGTATCAGTGATGGCGATGTCGAATACATGAACGAGCTGTTCGAGCGCGTCAGCGTCGGCATGATCGTCGGTGTGGCCTGTGTGTATATCGTGCTGGTGCTGCTGTTTCACGATTTCCTGCAACCCATCACCATTCTCGTGGCGCTGCCGTTGTCGCTGGGCGGGGCTTTCGTGGCGCTGCTGCTGACCAACAATGCACTGTCCATGCCGTCGATCTACGGCATCCTGATGCTGATGGGCATCGTTACCAAAAACTCCATCCTGCTGATCGATTATGTGGTCATTGCCCGGCGTGAACGCGACATGCCGCGCTTCGAGGCGCTGGTGGATGCCTGCCACAAACGGGCGCGGCCGATCTTCATGACAACCGTGGCGATGGGCGGCGGCATGTTGCCTTGCGCCCTGGGCTTTGGTATTGCCGACCCGGGATTTCGCGCGCCGATGGCCATCGTCGTCATCGGTGGCTTGATTACCTCGACACTGCTGTCCCTGCTGGTGGTGCCGGTGGTGTTTACCTATATCGACGACCTGATGGAGTTTCTGAGGCGTCAGATGCGCCGGATTACGGCCAGCGCCACCACGGCAGGCACTGCCACGGAAGCCGAAGCCGATTAACGCTGGCTCTCGGCGGCGGGGCTGGCCGGCTCGTTTCGCTGGCCGGCCAGCAGCACGCCGCAGGCCCAGGCGAAGAACAGCCGCTCGCTGAAGTCGAGCAGGAAAGAATTGAACAGGTTGCCGACCAGAAAGGCCAGCAGTATGCCGCGCACCGCCTGGCGCTGAGGTGCCGGCAGCGGGGCGGCTGCCCGCCAGCAGGTGGCGTAGAGCGTCAGCAGCAACAGCAGTCCAGGCAGGCCATATTGCGCGGTGATCAGTAGATACTGATTGTGCGGATTGTTGGAGCGGGCCATCGCCGTGCCTTGCACTTGAGTGTCATAGGCGGCAGGAAAACCACCGCTGCCCACCCCCAGGAGCGGGTGCGCCTGGATGATGGCCAGGGTATTGCGGTAATAGTCGAAGCGCAGGCCGATGGAACTTTTGTCGCCCCGCCCGGCCTGCCATTGCCAGGCTTCGGTGATGGCTTTGTCGGCACGGGCCTGCAGGGTTGGGGAGAATTGCCAGACGGTGATTGCCAGCAGGCTCAGTCCGAGCAGGAGCACACCTAGCTGGCGTGCGTTCGGAGGCTGCCGGTAGCGCGTCAGCAGGAAGTAGCTCACCAGCACGGCCAGCACGACATGGCCGGTGCGGCCGATGATCATGAACAGGACGTTGAAGGCCATCAGGGCGGCGAGGCCGCCCAGCAGCAGGCGGCGGCTGCGTGTCGTGGCTTCGACGGCGGCCAGTAGCAGCAGGTAGGCGGCCAGCGCCATCAGAAAACCATGGGTGATCGACAGCTTGAAGACCACGGCATTGCGGGTGACCGGAAATTCCGGATCACGCGCCTGGGTTAGCGTGGCATGCAGCTCGGGTGGCAGCCAGCGCAGGGCATCGAACCACAACAGGAAAGAGAGCAGCAGGGTCAGCGTCATGGCAGCGCAAAAGGCGGCCAGGGCCTGCTGCCGGGCGCGAGCATCGGAAAACAGGGGAATCAGCAGGGGGATCAGCAGCAGGCTCAGGTATTTGGTGAGGTAGTGCAGCTTGTCCGGGGGGGTGCCAGCGCCCCAGCCACAGCCAAGTATCGCCAGCGCACAAAAGGCCAGGGCGGCTAGGGCAGCCGGGGCGGTGGGGCTGAGGCATTGCCATTTGTCGCGGTAATTTCCCGACAGCAGGAAAAACAGCAGGGTCAGGGCCAGCAGCAGATTGCTGGCGGCGGTGGAAATCGGGATGGTAAAACCGAGGGCGATGGCGCACCAGACGGCGGCGGTGCTGAACTGGGCGTTGTGGCGAAAGGTCAGCATGAGGCGATATGTTCCAGAAGCTGTGCGAGGTTGGTGGCCACCGAGAATTGCTGGCGGATCTGGTGGCGGCCGGCTTGCGCCATGGCCCGCATGTTATCTCGCTGTTGCAAGGCCAGGCGCAGTGCTGTCACCCAGCCGGCGACATCTCCGGGGGTGACGAGCAGGCCGGTGCGTTCATGTTCGACGGTTTCCGGGATGCCGCCGGTGCGACTGGCCACCACCGGTACGCCGAGTGCCAGCGCTTCACTTTGCGACATGCCCAGTGGTTCGATGAGCGAGGGCATCACCACCACATCGGCACGCCGGTACAGTGCGGCGACATTCGGCACCAGACCGGCGAACAGCACTTGTTCATCCAGGCCGCGTGTCTGGACCTGTTCTTCCAGCGCGGCACGCAGCGCCCCTTCACCCGCAGCGACATAACGCAGTGCCGGAAATTCCGCCCGCAAGCGGGTCAGCACATCGAGCATGACAGCATGTCCCTTCTCGTGGCGCAGCATGGCGGCATGCACCAGCAGCGGGCCGGGATGCTCATCAAGCCAGGTCGTCAGCGGTGCCGGCAGGGCTTGCTGTGCGTCATGGTCGAGACGTTCGAAGTCGATGCCCGGGTACAGCACGCGGATCCGTTCCGGGCGGATGCGTGGATGGGCGAGCAGGGTGCGGCGTAGTTCTGCGCTGGGGGTCAGCGTCAGGTCGCTCAGATGGTTGTAGCTCCAGGTGCTGGGCGGCCCTGGCTGGTAGGTCCGGCTGCGGATCAGGCGCGGCCGGTGACCGGCAAGGCCGGCAAGGTAAGCAATGCGCGCTGCCAGCGCACAGATGTTGGCATCATGGCCGCTGTGGCTGATGATGGCCTGCGGCTGCCAGTCGTGCAGCAGACGCACGATGGTGGCGATGCTGGGCGGGTGCAGGCTGTTGCGGAAGGCTACGGGCACCACGGTCAGGCCGCGCTCGGTGGCAACCTGATGGATGCGGCTGGTCGGGCGACAGGTCAGCCGTGTGGCGATGCCGTGTGCCTGCAAGGCGGCCATCTGTTGCAACAGTTGCAGTTCCTGGCCGCCGAGATTGGGCGAGCTTTCGGAGAACAGGATGCGCTGCGGGGTATTCACAGCCAGGAGGTGTCTGCCGGCTGGCTGAGATCGACGCCGGATAGTGTGGCGTCGAGCGGCTGCGTGTGCACGCCAGTACGTCCGGCGGCACGCCAGTGGGTCATGCGCCGGCCGTACAGCTGCACCAGGCCGGCACGCGGGTCGGCGCGCGTGGCACCGGGCAGGGGCACCAGGGCGGCGGAGGGCGCACCGAGCGCATTTGCCGCCCAGTGCGAGTAGCCGGAAATGGGCGTGGCCAGAATCACCGGGCAGCAGGCCAGGGCAAACAGGTCGGCCACCGGGTTGACCGTCGAGCGATGATCCTCGCCCTTGTAGTCGTAGGGGGATCGCACGGAATGTACGTCGAGCGTAAAGACGTCGAAGTGCTCGTGGAGGTCGCGAAAGGCCGCCGGATCGCCGGTGCAGGACAGGAAGAAACGTACGTCCGGCTGACGGGCGCGGATGCGTTCCATCTGCTGTTGATACCACCACACCGGCACGGCTGGCCATTCCTGGCCAGCGATGTCGTAGCGGGCGTCGCTGACCAGACGGTAATCACCCTGGCGGATATGCACGCCGACCACTGGACGCGGTGCTTGTCCGGCTGGAGCAAAAGCCGCGCGGATGGCGGTGGCCAGCGCTGGGCTCAGGTGCAGCTTGCGGGCGGTTTCCAGATAGACCGCCGCCAGCGGCGCCTCGGGGCCTTCCAGTGCCCGCAGGATGATCTTGCGGGCACGCAGGGTGAGGAACATGCGCTCGGCATCGTTGTCCCGAATGCGCAGCGCCCCGAGCCGGGCCAGCAGGCGCACCTTGCCGCGCCGTGTGTCATCGACGGAAAACGAATCCAGTTCATGCCAATCGAGCACGATGTCATGGCCGTAGGCCTGCCGCACGGCGAAGGCATAGGGCAAGGCTTCGAGCCGGTTGGAGATGCCGACGAACTCGTCGATATAGAGCTTGGGCATGATTGCCAGGGTCAAAACGGGGGATTATAAGTGAGTGGGATGACGGGGGATTTGGTGTGGTCATGCCTTTCAGGGAAATCGCATTTGAATTTCCTTGCCTCCAGACAAACATTGAAGGGCTGGTAGCGTGTTCTTTTCCCCTTCTGAGTCGCCGAGCGATGTCCTTGGTGGACGGGGAAGTCCGGCGGTGCTCGGGGTGCTGTTTAAGCCGTAGGCGAGTTGCACCGCCGGCCGGAGCCCGCAGGGCGGTGCCACCCGTAGAGGTGGGGCGAGTCCCGGCAAAGGCTAAAGGATGCGAATCTGTTAAAAGTTGAACAGAGGATAGAAAAAATCTCAAATGCGATTGCCCTCCCCTGCCATGCCTTTCATGCCCTGCCTGCGGTTCTGTCCGTAGAATGACCGTCCATGTCTGCTTTCTTTTCTGTTCCGCCACGGCGCATCCTGCTGGTGTGCACCCAGCGCATCGGGGATGTGCTGCTGATGACGCCGTTGCTGCGTTCGCTCAGGCGTGCCTGGCCGGCGGCGCGGCTGGAGGTGCTGGTGCTGCCGGGGACGGAAGGAGTGCTGGCGGGCAATCCGGATGTCGATGAGGTTCTGGTGCTGCCGCAGCGGGTTGGCTGGCGCGGCAAGCTGACGCAGTTGCGCCGCTTGTGGCAACGCTACGATCTGGCCTTGTCGCCACTGCCGACCGATCGTGCTCGCCTGTATTGCCGCATTGCCGGTCGACGGCGGGTCGGGCTGCTGCAGGCCAGCGGCGAGCGCAGCAAGCGCTGGCTGCTCGACCGCTGGCGGCCTTTCGATGACATCGGGACGCATACCGTCAGCATGGGACTACGGCTGACGGAATTGCTGGATATTGCCGCTTGCCCCGAAGTCGTGCCGCCGGCGGCAGCCTGGCCACCATTGCGTACCGGCTGGGTGTCGCTGCCGGCAGAGCGGCCGTATGCCGTACTGCATCCCTATCCGAAATTCCGCTACAAGATGTGGACGTCGGCTGGCTGGGTGGCACTGGCACAGAGTCTGTGCGCGCGGGGCTGGACGGTGGTGCTGACGGGTGGGCCGGAGGCTGCCGAATGTGAGTACGCGGCCGCCATTGCCCAGGCTGCCGGTACAGGTGTCCTCAGTCTTGCCGGGCAACTGTCACTGGGCGAGACAGCCGAGCTGATCCGCCGGGCGGTGGTGTATGTCGGCCCGGATACTGCGGTCACGCACATTGCGGCGGCCACTGGCACACCGACAGTGGCCTTGTTCGGCCCCTCCAATCCGCTCAAATGGGGGCCCTGGCCACAGGGTCGGGACGATCCGGCCAGCCCCTGGGCGTTCCAGGGCAGCCGTCGCCAGGGTAATGTTTTTCTGTTGCAGGGCGAAGATGCGCGGGGCTGCGTGCCCTGCCGGCAGGAAGGCTGCCAGCGGCGGATCGACAGTGCCGCCGATTGCCTGGAAAACATCAGCCCGGCGCGCGTTCTGGCGGCGGTGGCGGCTGTGCTGCTGCCAGGGGACGTGGATTGCTAGTCCCAACGGACGATGCCGCGACAGCCCTCGATGGAAAGAATGAAGGGTTGCCGGAATCCGTCCGGCCTTCGCCATTTTGAAGACTACAGGGGACGAAAACATGGGAATCTGCGATCAGCGCACCGTCATCATCACCGGCTCGGGCAGCGGCCTGGGCAAGGCTTATGCCCTCGCTTACGCCGCTGAAGGCGCGAATGTCGTAGTCAATGACATTCGTGTGGAAGCGGCCGAAGCCGTGCGCGACGAGATCATTGCTGCCGGTGGCCGCGCCATCGCTACTTGCGATGACATCACGCGCATGGAGACGGCACAAAAGATCGTCGACGCCGCCGTCGCCGCCTATGGCGAAGTGCATGTCGTCGTCAATAACGCCGGCATCGTGCGTGACCGCATGTTCGTCAGCCTCTCCGAGGATGACTGGGATCAGGTCATGCGCGTGCATCTGCGCGGTCATTTTTGTCTGGCCAACATCCTTGCCAAACGTTGGCGTGACCAGTCCAAGGCCGGTAATGCGGTCGAGGCCCGCATCATCAACACCACTTCCGGCGCCGGTCTGCAAGGTTCGATCGGACAAAGCAACTACTCCGCCGCCAAGGGCGGCATTGCCACGCTGACGCTGGTGCAGGCCGCCGAGCTCGCCCGTTATGGCATCACCGCCAACGCGCTGGCTCCTTCGGCGCGCACGCTGATGACCGAAGGCCCCTTCGCCGAGATGATGAAGAAGCCCGAAGACGGTAGCTTCGACTACTACGATCCACTCAACGTCGCGCCACTCGTTGTCTGGCTCGGCAGCGCGCTCTCCAAGGGCGTGACCGGGCGCGTGTTTGAAGTCGCCGGTGGCCAGGTGATGCTGGCCGATGGCTGGCGGTTTGGCCCGGCCAAGGACAAGAAGGCGCGCTGGAACCCGGCCGAGCTGACAGACGTCGTGAATGGCCTCATCAAGGAGGCCGTGCCGCCGCAGAAGGTGTACGGTTCCTGACCTGAAACAACGGCCCTGCCGCGCATCCTCGCTGTCTTCGGCAAGGTGCGCGGTGGGGTCGTGTCACATCGAGCGTACGAAAAAAAGGAACGTCCATGGATTTTGCCCTCAGCTCCGACCAGGAGATGATCCGCGACACGGCCGAAGGCTTTCTGGCCGAAGCGAGTAGCTCCGTCGCCGTGCGTGCGGCGATGGAAACCGACAGCGGTTTCGATCCTGCCGTATGGGCGCGGATCGGCCAGGAACTCGGCTGGTGCGCCACCCCCATTCCCGAAGTGCATGACGGGCTGGGTCTGGGTTGCGTCGAACTGGTGCTGCTCATGGAACAGATGGGACGCCGCCTGCTGTGTGCGCCGTTTTTTGCCACCGTTGGCCTGGCGGCCCAGGTGTTGATGACCGTGGGCAACGAGGCCGCGCAACAGCGCTACCTGCCGGCCATCGCTGCCGGTGAGCTGACCGCCACCGTCGCTCTGGCGCAAAACGGCATGGACTGGCAGCCGGAGGGTGATAACGTCACGGCAACCGTCACGGCCGGGCATGTGCTCAATGGCCACTTTGGTATCGTCGCCGATGGCGCCACGGCTGACCTGCTCATCGTTCCGGCTCGTGACACCTCGGGGGCGCTCGCGCTCTACGCCTTGCCAGCCACGCTGTCGGGCATCACCCGTACCCCGCTGAAGAACTTCGATCGTACCCGCCGTGTGGCGGCGATCACGCTGGATAACGTCCAGCTGCTCGCCGACGCGCAGATTGCCAGCCCGCAACAAGTGGCGGCATCCATGCCACACGCCGTCGCCCGGGCGCAGCTGGCACTGGCCGCCGAGCAGTTGGGTGGCGCACAGCAATGTCTCGACCTGACCGTGGCCTACACCTCGGAACGGGTGCAATTCGGCCGCACCATCGCTTCCTTCCAGGCCATCAAGCATCGTTGTGCCGAGATGATGGTCAAGATCGAAGCCACCCGCTCGGCGATTTACGGTGCGGCGGCCGTGGCGGGGAATCCTGACACTGCGCTGGCGGCCGATTTCCTGTGTGAGGCGGCTGCCGCCAAGGCGCTGGCTGCTGACACTTATTGCCATTGCGCAGCCGATGCCATCCAGCTACACGGTGGCGTCGGCTTCACCTGGGAATATGACCCCCAACTCTACTTCAAGCGCGCCCAGGCCAGCGCCCACTGGCTGGGCAGCGGCGAGATTCTGCGCGAGCGCATCGCCACCACGCTGCTCGACGCTGCCTGAGCCGGAGAAGGATATACCATGCAAATCGAATTTTCTGCTGCCGACGAAGCCTTCCGCTGCGACATCGCCGCCTGGCTGAAGGGCAACCTGGTCGGTGAATACGCCCCGCTCAAGTATCGCGGTGGCCCGGGCGATGAAGATGCCTTCCCCGAACTGCGCCGGCAATGGGAACAGAAGCTCGCCGCCGCCGGCTGGACTTGCGTGGGCTGGCCGAAGGAACATGGCGGGCGCAGCTTGAGCCTCGCCCAGCAGCTCATTTATCACGAAGAATATGCCCGCGCCGGTGGCCCCGGTCGGGTCGGCCATATCGGCGAAGGGCTGATTGGCCCGACGCTCATCGCCATGGGATCGGAAGCCCAAAAGCAGCGATTTCTGCCGGGTATCAAGAACGGTACCGAGCTGTGGTGTCAGGGCTATTCCGAGCCCGGTGCGGGTTCCGATCTGGCGAACGTGCGCACCAAAGCGCGTCAGGACACCGCCACGGGCGAATGGATCATCGACGGCCAGAAGGTGTGGACGTCCTTGGCGCATGAGTCGCAGTGGATTTTCGTCGTCGCCCGCTGCGACCCGGACAGCCAGGGCTCCAAGGGGCTGGTGTTCCTGCTGGTGCCGCTCGATCAGCCGGGCATCGAAATCCGCCCCATCCGCCAGCTCACCGGCACGGCAGAATTCAACGAAGTGTTTTTCGATGGCGCACGCACCACGGCCGACCACATCATCGGCAAGCCCGGCGAAGGCTGGAATGTCGCCATGGCACTGCTCGGCTTCGAGCGCGGCGCGTCCACCCTGGGTCAGCAGATGCATTTCCTGCATGAATTCGAGCTGGTCTGTCAGGCGGCGAAGGAAAACGGCGCGGCGCAGAATTCGCAGGTCCGCCAGCGCATCGCCGCCGCCTGGAGTGGCCTCAAGGTAATGCGTTACAACGCCTTGCGCATGCTCTCCGGTACCCAGGACGGCACCTTGCCGCGTGCCGGCATGATGTATAAATACTACTGGTCGAATTGGCATCGCGATCTGGGCAAGCTCGCCATGGATGTCTATGGCTGTCACGGCGAAATCCTCGACGAACGTGATAACACCGCCCGTGCCCATCTGCAACGCATCTACATGTTCAGCCGCGCCGACACCATCTACGCCGGCACCAACGAAATCCAGCTCAACATCATTTCTGAACGCGCCCTGGGCATGCCCAAGGAACCGCGCGGAAAGTAATCAGAGGCACCACCGCATCAGATATCGTCATTCCCGCGCAGGCGGGAATCCATCGAACCACGCAAACCCTGGATTCCCGCCTGCGCGGGAATGACGGAAGTGACGACACGCTTGGCTGCCAATCAATGACCAGTTTCTAAAGCTTCGATAAGGACAACATCATGCGAGCACCTCCCCCCTACGTTCCCGGCCACGGCCTGCTGACCGGCAAGTCCGTCCTGATCACCGCCGCCGCCGGCGCCGGTATCGGCTTTTCCACGGCGCAAAAATGCATCGAGGAAGGCTGCTGGGCCATCGTCATCTCCGACATGCATGAGCGTCGCTTGGCGGAATCCGTCGCCAAGCTCAAAGAAATCGCCGGCGATCGTCCGGTGCTCGGCCAGCTGTGCGATGTCACCAAGGAAGAACAGGTGCAGACCCTCATCAATTTCGCCGAAGACCAGCTCGGCGGCGTCGATGTGCTCATCAACAACGCCGGTCTGGGTGGTTCCAAGCTGCTGGTCGAGATGACTGACGATGAATGGAACAAGGTCATCGACATCACCCTCACCGGCACCTTCCGCATGACCCGTGCCATGCTGGGCCGCATGCAGCCGCGTGGCCGTGGTGTCATCGTCAATAACGCCTCGGTGCTCGGCTGGCGGGCACAGAAGGAGCAGGCTCATTACGCCGCTGCCAAGGCCGGCGTCATGGCACTGACCCGTTGCAGCGCCCTGGAAGCCGCCGATCACGGCGTGCGTATCAATGCCGTTTCGCCCAGCATCGCCCTGCACGAATTCCTGAAGAAATCCGCTTCCGAAGAACTGCTGCAAAAGCTCACCTCCACCGAAGCCTTCGGCCGTGCCGCTGAAGTCTGGGAAATCGCCAACGTCATCATGTTCCTGGCCAGCGATTACTCGTCCTACATGACGGGCGAAATCGTTTCCGTCAGCAGCCAGCGGGCTTAAGTCACTTGGCGTCGTCTCCGCGCAGGCGGGGACCCAGGGCGTTTGCTCATGGATTCCCGCCTGCGCGGGAATGACGTCCTTGCCCCAGTGGCTCGTTACTCAATTCGCAGATAGGAACCACACCATGACCACCGTTTTTTCCTCCGCCGAAGAAATCCTCAAGGCTCCTGGCACCGATCTGGGCGCAACCGACTGGATCGAGCTGACCCAGGAGCGCATCAACAAATTCGCCGATGCCACCGACGATCACCAGTGGATTCACGTCGACCCGGTACGCGCCAAGGACGGCCCTTTCGGGGCTTGCGTGGCGCACGGCTATCTCACGCTGTCGCTGGCTAATTTGTTCCTGCCGCAACTGGTCGAGATCAAGAACATGCGTATGGGCGTGAATTACGGCTGCGAGAAAATTCGCTTTCCGGCCCCGGTGAAGGCCGGTAAACGCATCCGTGGCAAGGGTGAAGTAATTGCCGCCGAAAAGGCAGGAGAAGGCGTGCAGGCCACCATCCGCATCACCATCGAAATCGAAGGCGAAGCCAAGCCCGGCTGTGTCGTCGATACCATCAGCCGTTATTATTTCTGACCCAGCCTCTGCCGCACCGCACCGCGCCACCGGCACCACCAACGAGGAAAGCACCATGCCCAGCAATGACGAAATGAAAGCCGCCATGCGCGCCTACATCGAGCGCATCAACGCCGTTGACCTGGAGGGTGTGCTGGCGCTGTTCGCCCCCGATGCCACGGTCGAGGACCCGGTTGGGGCCGGCGTGCATCAGGGCGCCGACGCCCTGCGCGCCTTCTACAGCCTGGCGCTGGCCAACAACGCCCGGCTGTTTCTCACCGGGCCGCAGGTGGGCTCTTCCAGCGACTATGCCGTGATGCCGCTGCGTGTCGAGGTGAGCATCCCGGATACGCCAGTGATGCAGATCGACGTCATCGAGACCATGCGCTTTGACGACGCCGGCAAGGTCATCGAGATGCGCGCCTACTGGGGGCAGGAGGACATGCGCGTGGCTGGCGCCTGAAGCCTGAGGCCTGAGGCCTGCCACAGCGCCACCTGCCATCCACCACGCCGCACGAACACCGACACGCAAGGAACTATCATGACGTCGCTGCCGCAAACCATTCCCGCCCTGATCGCTGCCGCCGCGCAGCATCATCCGCAACGCATCGCCCTGCGCGAAGAAGGCATCGAACTGTCCTTCGCCGCGCTCGATGCCTTGCGCCTGCAAGTGGCGCGCGCCCTGATCACCGCCGGCATCCAGGCCGGCGACCGTATTGCCCTGTGGGCACCGAACTGCCATGAATGGGTGGCCGCCGCGCTGGGCATCCACAGCGCCGGGGCCATCCTGATCCCGGTCAATACCCGCATGAAGGGCGTGGAAGCGGCCGACATCCTCGAACAAAGCGGCGCGCGTCTGCTGTTTTGCGTGGGTGAATTCCTCAACGATTATTTCCCGGCCATGCTGCAGGGGCAAAACACGCCCGCCCTGGAGCGCATCGTCGTGCTCGGCAAGGTGCATGAAGGTGATCTGGGCTGGGTCGATTTCCTCAAGCTGGCGGCGAAAACGCCGGAAGACGTCGCGCTGGCCCGTGCTGCCACCGTCAAGCCGGAAGACCTCTCCGACATCATGTTTACCTCCGGCACGACGGGGCGGCCGAAAGGGGTCATGACCTGTCACGGCCAGAACATCCGTGCCTTCGACGAGTGGGCACGCTGTGTCGATCTGCAGGCCGATGATCGCTATCTCATCATCAATCCCTTCTTCCATTCCTTCGGCTACAAGGCCGGCTGGCTGGCAGCCCTGCTGCGTGGTTGCACCATCTATCCGCTGGCGGTGTTCGATACCGACAGCGTACTCGCGCTCATCGGCCGCGAACGCATCAGCTTCCTGCCCGGCTCGCCGACGCTGTTCCTCTCCTTCCTCGCCCATCCGAAACTCAAGGAGTTTGATCTCTCCAGCCTGCGCGTGGCTGTCACAGGGGCGGCGGCCATCGCGCCGTCGATGATCCACCGCATGCGCGATGAGCTAGGCTTCAAGATCATCGTCACCGCCTACGGTCTGACCGAATGCTGCGGTGTTGCGACCATCTGCGACCGCAATGCCGATGCTGAAACCATCGCCACCACCAGCGGCCGCGCCATGCCCGGTATCGAGCTGCGCTGCATCGATGAGGCCGGGCGCGATGTGCCTGCCGGAGCCGAAGGCGAAGTCGTCATGCGCGGCTACAACGTCATGCAGGGCTACTTCAACAATCCCGAAGCCACGGCAGAGACCATCGACGCAGAGGGCTGGCTGCATACCGGCGACATTGGCATCCTCGATGCCCAGGGCAACCTGAGGATCACCGACCGCATGAAGGACATGTACATCGTCGGCGGCTTCAACTGCTATCCGGCGGAAGTCGAGCGCATTCTCACGGCACATCCGGCTATCGCCCAGGTCGCTGTCATCGGTGTGCCTGACGAGCGTCAGGGTGAGGTCGGCAAGGCCTTCGTCGTGCTGCGCCCTGGTGCCACACTCGATGCCGCCGGGCTGATCAGCTGGGCACGCGACAACATGGCCAACTACAAGGTGCCACGTCATGTCGCGTTCGTCGCCGCGTTGCCGATGAACGCCTCGGGCAAAGTGCTCAAGTTCCAGCTGCGTTGAGCCATCCTCCGGCCATGACTTCCCTTCGTTACACCGCCTTGCAGGGCATCGGGCACGTCCAGCGCGGCGACGATCTGGCTGCGATCATTCTTGACGGCCTGCGCGACAACCAGCTCGAAGTGGTGGATGGTGATGTGCTGGTGGTGGCGCAGAAGATCGTGTCGAAAGCCGAAGGCCGCCTGGTCGATCTGGCCAGCGTCCAGCCTTCTGCGCGTGCCCGGGAGCTGGCGCAGGTCGTGCAGAAGGACGCACGTCTGGTCGAGCTGGTGCTGAGTGAATCGAGCGATGTACTGCGGGCAATTCCCCAGGTACTGATCGTCCGCCACCGCCTGGGTCATGTGATGGCCAATGCCGGCATCGACCATTCCAATGTCGAGGGCGGCGAGTCGGGACAGGTTCTGCTGTTGCCGCTCGACCCCGATGCTTCGGCGGCGGCGCTGCGCGAACGGCTGCAAATCACATTCGATTGCCGGCTGGGTATCATCATCAGTGACAGCTTTGGTCGTCCGTGGCGCAATGGCGTGGTCAATGTCGCCATCGGCAGCAGCGGCCTGCCAGCCCTCATCGACCGGCGCGGCGAACAGGATATGTACGGCCGCACCCTGGCCGTCACTCAGGTGGCCTTTGCCGATGCCATCGCTGCCGCTGCCGGGCTGGCCATGGGGGAAGGTGCCGAAGGTACGCCGCTGGTGCTGGTGCAGGGGCTGCATTGGCATGCGCCGGAATGCAGCACGCAAAGCCTGATCCGCAGCCTCGACGAAGACCTGTTCCGATGAGCCCGCTGCCTGTAACGGGCCGGGTGGTGGCATTGTCCGGCGGCGTCGGCGGCGCCAAGCTGGCGTTGGGGCTGCAGCATATTCTGCCGCCCGGCCAGCTCACCGTCATCGTCAATACCGGCGACGACTTCGAGCATCTGGGCCTGTGCATCTCGCCGGACCTCGATACTGCGCTCTATACCCTGGCGGATATGGCCAATACCGAGCTGGGCTGGGGACGGCGCGACGAAACCTGGACGTTCATGCAGGCGCTGGCCGGTTTGGGGGGCGAGACCTGGTTCCGGCTGGGCGACGGCGATCTGGCCACCCACATCGAACGCACCCGCCGTCTCAAGGCCGGCGAGACGCTGACGGCCATCACCCAGGACTTCACTCACCGGTTGGGCATGACCACCACGCTGCTGCCGATGAGCGATGCGCCGGTGCGTACCCGTGTCACCAGCGACATTGGCGTGCTGGATTTCCAGGATTACTTCGTTCGCCACCAGTGTCAGCCGCGTGTGGCCGCCTTGCACTTTGCCGGAGCGGAAGCTGCCGCACCGACCGCCCAGGTGTGCGCTGCCCTGACCGATCCGGCGGTGGCTGCCATCATCCTGTGCCCCTCCAATCCCTACCTCAGCATCGACCCCATCCTTGCCCTGCCGGGACTGCGCGAGCTGCTGCAGCGGGCGGCCGCGCCGGTCATTGCCATTTCGCCACTGGTCGGCGGTGCTGCCGTCAAGGGGCCAACCGCCAAGATCATGACCGAGCTGGGCATCGAAGTGACGCCGCTGGCCGTGGCACGACATTACGGCGGGCTGCTCGACGGCTTCGTCCTCGATGTGCGCGATGCTGCACAGGCGGATCCCTTGCGAGCACTCGGCCTGCCATTGTGTGTCACCGACACGCTGATGAAGTCCCTCGATGACCGCCAGCGCCTGGCGCGTGCCACGCTGGAGTACGCGCTCACCTTACAGCCGGGGCGGAGCGGTTCATGAGCTGCTGGGCACTGCTGGCGCTCAAGACGGCAGCCAGTGCCAAGGGACGGCTGGCGGAAATCCTGCCCCCGGCACAGCGCGTCCGGCTGGTGCATCGGATGCTGGCACAGGTCGTCTGCACCCTGCAGACCGCCCGGCACATTGCCGGCATCGCCGTCGTCACCGGGGAAGCCCTGGCGCAGCCGGGGCTGTGGCGCATCGAAGACCCGGGCAACGGCCTGAATGCCGCGCTTGAACATGGCGCGGCGCAGCTGGCCGCGCGTGGTATCGACGAGGTTCTGCTGCTGCATGCTGATCTGCCGCTCGTCCGTCCCGAGGAAATCGACACCCTGATCGAAGCCGGCCGCCAACATGGGCTGGCACTGGCCACCGACAAGCTCGGCCAGGGCAGCAACGCGCTGTATGCCCCACTGCCCCTACCCATTCCGTTACGTTTTGGTCCGGGCAGTTGCCGGCAGCATCAGGACGAAGCGGCTCGCCGGCAACATCCGCTCGAAGTGTTGCGCCTGCCCGGGCTGGCCTTCGACATCGACGAGCCACGGGATCTGCAGTATCTATGCACGGTGTTACCACAGCACTACGGCGATTTTTCTGCACTTCTTGCCGCACCACCGCTGCCGTAGCCTTCCATCCTGTTCATTCGGAGGCGACATGTTCAAACCGCTGGGAATGTTGCTGGGACTGTACGTTGCCTATGCTCTCTATGTGGGCGAGGTGGTGACCAAGAAGGGCTACCGGCGCAAGGTGGTGCGGCGTGATGATACGCCGGGTGAATTCTGGGTCGTGATCGTCATCTACAGTGGCTTGGCCGCTTTCATGCTGCTGTACCGGTAGCGGGCAGCAGGCAGCGGATCAGATTGGCGGCTGTCCGCCTCAGACTTGGGCGGCGTCCAGCTTTGGCGTTTCGATGAAAAAGCGCACCAGGGCTTCTGCCGGGCGGTCGTTGCCGGGGCCGAAGCGTAGCTGGCCGAAGGGGGGCAGGCGGTATTCCGTGCCATGAACCCGATGCTCTTCATGGCGATCGGCCACGACCCAGGTGCCATTGGTGCTCTGGTCGATCAGGATGAAGCTGCCGTCGCGCCACTCGATACGGGCATGCTGGCGGGAAACCTGCGGGCTGGCCAGGCAGAGGTCACAACCCGGATCGCGCCCCAGGGTCAGCAACGGCCGCCGGGCATCGAGGGTGGCTGTCTGGCCGTTGCAGAAAAGCTGTAGACGGGGTGTGGATGGTGCGAGTGGTGTGGCCGAAGCCGCTGCTGGCACGCTGACAGGAGGGTGGGACGCCGCCAGGGTGGTTGGTGACCAGGTGATGGCATACACTGGAACGGATGTGCCATGCAGCGGGATGTCGACCGATTTCAGGTGCCGGGCGGCCTGGCTCAGGGCTGGCGGCAGCACGTCCACGACCGCCTGGCTGGTGAGAATCTGCCCATCCTTGACCAGCCGGAACAGACGGCTGGTCAGTTGCAGGACTTCCGGGCTGGCATCGGAGCCGCTGGCCGAGCCCCAGTGGAAGGCAATCCGGGCGGCCAGCTTGATGCCGGAGACGGCCGGCATCTTGTCGATGCGCATTTGCATGTCACAGGCCGCGCGCCAGGCATCCTCTGCCTGGTTGAAGTGCACGGTGAGCTGCTCGCCGATATGTTTGGCGATGTGGCCATTGAAGCTGCTGATGGCACGCTCAAGACGATGGTAGGCCTGCTCGAAGGCCTGTGTGGCCTCGGCCTCGCTCAGCGTGGCATAAATCTGCTGGCCACCGGTCAGCTCGGCCTGCATGAGGCAGAGGTGGGGACTAGTGTTCGGGGGGATATCCGCAGTATTCATTGGCGTAATCATTCCTTAAATCTGCCCGCCCACCCCTTTGAACTTTTCCACAAAGGCGGCGATTTTCTGAAATACGTTCTGCTTCTTGGTCAGGTATTGCGGATTCAGCGGGCTCATCTTGGGCAGAACGGCATTCAGCTCAGTGCCGCTGTCACTGGCAAATTCCCGCTTGAGCGAGGTGGTGATATAGCGTCGCGCTGCCTCAGCATTCAGGTTCTCGGCGCTGATCAACTCTTGTGCCTCACGCTGCTGTTCCGCCTGGGCAAAGGTGAAGAAGGCATCAATCACACTGGCCTTGTCGCCTAGCTGATCGAGATCAGTCTGGTTGATAAAGTCCACCAGCAAGCTCTCTTTGGCGCGGTTGCCAAGACTTGCGCGAATCACGCGGCGCACTTCATCCACCAGTTCCGACTTGCTCTTGATCTTCTTGTTGTGCTCGAAGATCAGCTCCAGGATGTAATCCAGATTGATTTCCTGCGACTTCAGCAGGTCCACCTCAAAGACCACGTCATCCCAGTCGATGGTGGATTTTTCTTTCTCGGCGGAAGATTTTTCCCGGCGCAGCCAATCGCGCACATCGTTATAGGTCGAGCGGTAATCCTGAATTTTCCGATCCGCCGGGAGCGTGATGGCTTGCAGCGCGGTCAGATCTTCATCACTCAGATAGTGTTCGGCCTTGAACGCCTCCACCGCGGCCGGGTCGGTCATGTCGACGCTTTGCAATGCCTTCAGACTGGCGAACTCGTCATAGTTTTGCAGCACATTTTCCACGCGCAGGTACTCGCCAAACAGCTTAGCGAAGGCCTTCTTGTCGGCTTCTTTTTCAATGGCAGCGGGGTCGGGGAAGCGTGTTTCCAGCTCCTTCACCACCTCCACAAAGCCACGCCGCGCCTCACCGGTGGCCGCATCGGTGAAGCCTTCCATGTACTCCTTGTAGCTCTTCTCCAGCACCACGTTCTTGGTGTTCTTGTCACCGAACAAAGTGATGGCGGCTATGGTCGCCTGCTCCATGTCACGGAAGGTGACGATGTTGCCGAAGGTCTTGGTGGCGTCGAAGATGCGGTTGGTACGCGAGTAAGCCTGCATCAAGCCGTGATAACGCAGGTTCTTGTCGACAAACAGGGTGTTGAGTGTGGGTGCATCAAAGCCGGTCAGGAACATGCCCACCACGATCAGCAGGTCGATTTCCTTGGCTTTGACCTGCTTGGCCAGATCGCGGTAGTAGTTCTGGAAGCCGTTGCTGTCCACACTGAAGTTGGTCTTGAACAGCGCGTTGTAGTCGGCAATCGCCGTGCTCAGGAACTCCTTGGCGCTGCTGTTCATGGCCCTGTCCATGACAGACATATCAAAACTCTCGTCCTGGATGTCGCCAATCGCGTCCTGTTCTTCGTTGGCGGCAAACGAGAAGATGGTCGCCACCTTCAGCGGCTTGTTGCTGGTCTTCTGCAACTCGCGGAAGCACTCGTAGTACAGCTTGGCAGCATCCACACTGCTGACGGCAAACATGGCGTTGAAGCCTTTGTTGCCCGCATGCAAGCGGTGGGTCTTTTGCCGGTAGTTGTTCAGGATGTACTGGGTGATCTCGCGGATGCGATCCGGGTGCAGCAGCGCCTGCTTGTTTTCGGCCGCACTCAGCTTCTTCTCGTCCTGCTCGGTCTCGATGGCTTTGAATTGCGGGCGCACATCGTTGTAGTCCACCTTGAACTTCAGTACCTTTTCGTCGCGAATGGCATCGGTGATCACATACGAATGCAGTTCGCGCCCAAACACGCTGGCAGTGGTTTCCGCACCGAGCGCGTTCTCGGGGAAGATCGGCGTGCCAGTGAAGCCGAACTGGCAGAACTTCTTGAACTTTTTCTTCAGGTTCTTCTGCGCCTCGCCAAACTGGCTGCGGTGGCACTCATCAAAGATGAACACCACCTGCTTGCCGTAGATGGGCAAATCGCCTTCGCCCTTGATCAGGTTGTTGAGCTTCTGGATGGTGGTAACAACAATCTTGTTGTCGTCCTTGTCCAGATTGCGCTTCAGGCCGGACGTAGAGTCTGAGCCGTTGACGCTGTCCGGCGAAAAGCGCTGGTATTCCTTCATGGTCTGGTAGTCCAGATCCTTGCGGTCCACCACGAAGAACACCTTGTCGATGAAGTCCAGCTCGGTGGCCAGGCGCGCCGCCTTGAAACTGGTCAGCGTTTTGCCTGAGCCTGTGGTGTGCCAGATGAAGCCGCCGCTCTCCGCGCTGCTCCAGTTTTTGGCCTGATGGCTGCTTTTGATCTTCCACAGAATGCGTTCGGTGGCCGCGATCTGGTAGGGCCGCATCACCAGCAGCGTGTTGCTGACGTCAAACACCGAATAATGCAGCAGCACATTGAGCAGCGTGTGCTTCTGGAAGAACGTGGCCGTGAAGTCCTTCAGGTCGCGAATCAAGCTGTTGTCCGCCTTCGCCCAGTTCATGGTGAAGTCGAAGCTGTTTTTGTTGCGCTGCGTGGTGTTGGCAAAGTAACGGCTGTCGGTGCCGTTGGAAATCACGAACAACTGCAAATACTTGAACAGGGACTGCTCGCTGTTAAAGCTCTCTTTGCTGTAGCGGTGCACCTGGTTGAAAGCCTCGCGGATGGCCACCCCGCGTTTTTTCAGCTCCACCTGCACCAGCGGCAAGCCATTGACCAGGATGGTCACGTCATAGCGGTTGGAACCACCCCGCCCTGCGGGCACCCCTCCAGAGGAGGGGAATTTGTCTATCGCTGCGTTACCATTCCCCTCCTTTGGAGGGGTGGCGCGAAGCGCCGGGGTGGTTTCAAACTGCTTGATCACCTGCACCTTGTTGCGGGCGATGGTTTTCTTGTCCAGCAGGTAGATGTTCTGGATGCGTCCGTCGTCGAAGACAAAGTCGTGGATGTAGTCGTCGTGAATCTTGCGGGTTTTCTCGACAATGCCGTCGCTGGGTTTGTCCAGAAAGGTTTCGACAAAACGCCGCCACTCGGCATCGGTAAACTGCACGCCATTGAGTGCCTGCAACTGCACCCGCACATTAGCCAGCAGTTTGTCTGGCGTGTTCAGGCTGGGCACAAACTCGTAGCCCTGATTGACCAAATCGGCAATCAGCTCGCGCTCTAAATCGGCCTCGCTCTGGTAACTCTCTGCCACCTTCCATTCAGGCTGGTATTTATCCAGCACGATGAAGTTGTTCGATTCGGCGATGGTTTTGTAGTCGCTCATTCTTCAGCGCCCCTCTTTTGCAGCAGCTTCTTCACTTCCCGGTCAAAGTCGGACTCTATGCGTTGCTGCTTGTTGAACTTTTCATATTCGGCAAAGGCTTTTTGCACTGCTTGCTGGCGGGTCACTTTGCCGTAGCCTTCCAAAATCCGGTACTCGTTAAAGGCTAGGAATTTGTTTACGCTGTCCGCAAAGCTCTCCGTCGTGAAGGTATTTCGCCGCTCGATAATGCCTTCGATATAGTCAAAAAAAGCCGAAACAGCGCGTTCAAGTTTTTTAATATCGGCTTCGCTCAAATAGTTTTTTGCCACATCTACATCCAACTTCAATACGCGGCCATCAGGCGCATTTTTGTATGTACTCAAACCCATCAGGGGTTTGCTGGCGTCTGCATTCAATGCAATGATTTCAGCCGCCGTATGGCCGGTGATGGCGTAATGGAATTTGTCCTGCACATGCGCATAAAACAACTGCGTGGTGGCGGACTTGGGGTCGTAGTCGATGCTGCATTCGGCAAAAATATCCGTGATCTGCTGATAAATCCGTCGCTCGCTGGCGCGGATTGAACGCACCCGCTCCAGTAGCTCACGGAAATAGTCTTTGCCGAAGTAACGGCCATTCTTCAGCCGCTCATCATCCATGGCAAAGCCCTTGATGATGTATTCCTTGATCAGCGCCGTAGCCCAAATACGGAACTGCGTCGCCTGCGCCGAATTGACCCGGTAGCCCACCGAGATCACCGCATCGAGGTTGTAGAACTTGACCTTGTGGGTCTGGGTTTTGCCTGCCATGGCGCCGTGCTCAGTGGTGTTTTCCAAAATGGAAACAACCACTTCCTCCTGCAACTCATTGCTTTCAAAGATATTTTTCAGATGTTTGGAGATGGCAGGCACACCGACCCCAAACAGCTCGGCCATGCGCTCCTGCGTCAACCAGAGGGTCTCGTTGCCCAGTAGTACCTCCACCTTGATCGCGCCATTGGGCGCGGTGTAGAGCAGGAACTCTGTAGTCTGGTCTTGCAGACTGAGAAGCTTAGTCATGAGCAAACTCCTTTTGCTCGGGCTTCGGGAAGCTCAACAGCAAATCGCGGTAATGCTCGTATTGCTTTTGGCGCAGCGCGATTTCGCGGGGCAAACCTTCGGTGAGGGAGTGGGTGATGGCGTCGAATTGGTCGAGGATGGCGACGATGCGGGCTTGTTCGGGGAGAGAGGGGACTGCAATTTTTGTTTGCCGCAGATTTTCGTTGTAAAGCCTTTGAATAGTGCCGCCGTCGGTTGACCACTCAACGATTTGATACCAATGCCACAGATATTTGTTAGTCACTAGCGATTCGTCGTTGTCTATCCAAACTATATTTGAGTCTTGAAAATATGCGTCTGCGCCGTTGTAAGGAATTGCGCGACCAATTGTTCCAGCTGCCGAAATCAGAATGTCGCCTTGCTTAGGGAATGAATATCTGCTTCTGTATTCCTCATAAAGCTCGCGCGAAATATACCTGAATCCGTGACCACCCACTGCCATCCGCCCCTTGGCCTGAGTCGCTTGCGATGCTGCTCCCACCTGTGCTCATTTACCCGATTGCACTGCCTTTGCACCGCAATAACCGGCCGTATGTGCGC
>JAGOSV010000068.1 GCA_018062105.1 Sterolibacterium sp.
CGGCGTGCCCTGCAGCGCCACATTGGCCACCACGGCTTGCTGCCACACGCCATCCTGTGCGTTCAACAGTTGCTCTAGCGTCGCTGACGATGAATAGTTGACTTTCACTGAAACCCCCTGAAGTTGTTCAAAGTACCGATAAAACGATGGCGATGACCCGATATTGCCAACACACGACCGACCCCGCCGACCCCAAGCATGTCACCGATCGCACGAAATAATCAGGGCAACCAGAACCACCGGGGAACAATCAAAACGGTCGAAACAATCAAAAAATCCGGGGCATCGGTACATGAATCCTGCCTAGCAATGACCACACTGCCCGAACCTAAAACTACGCAAGGATGTTAACACGCACCCTTTTCCCGGCACGAGAGGCTTCCCCACAATGGGTATGCCTCCGCATCCTGCATTCCTAGTTCCGGCACGGATAACCCCTGTCACTCCGCCCTTCCCTGGCTCGCCGGAGGCGGCAATTTCGAAAGCACCTCGATCAACGAACGCGCCGAGGGCAGCAGCGCCTCGATCGATGTGTACAGGAACTGCTCAAAATGCTGGGCGACCTCCGGGGTCAAATAAATATGTCCCTTCTCATTTTTGTATACCCAACCTTTTTTGATCAACATGTCGATCTTGCGGCGCACGGTTTCGCGAGGAATTCCGGTGGCATCGCTGATGGACAGTGCATTGCACGGCCGCAACAGCCGCTGATGCTCGGAAACATCGGTCAGCACCTCGGCAGAAGATTGCGCATCCTTTTCGGCGTCGAAAAAATAGCTGACATTGCGCGAACCAATCTCGCCCAGCACGATGTTGAGCAGCATGTCTCCGCCAAATTCGCGATAAATACTGCGCATGTACGGCACCGTAAAACGGGAGAACAGATAGGCCGCACGAAAATAGTGCTGCTCGAATTCTTTCCGATCGATCGCCATCGTCTCAACCTGCATGCCGCCCGGGCAAAAAAACCGGAACCATCGCGTCTCTGCGAAAAAGGTGAAATTTCACGACACCCCCAAGGTTACAGTTGAATCTCAAGGCCCTCACGTGCCAGATGCACGGACAGGCCATTCAACTTTGCTGCATGACGTTGCAATGCCTCGGCAAAGACGGCCTCGAGCTCAGCATCCGAGCGCGTCGGCTCGTGGTGTGTGCAATACAGCCGCTTTGCCCCAACACGCAGCGCCATCTCGATCGAGGAATCGAAATAGCCATGCCCCCAACCCTTTTTTGACTGGAATTCGTCGATCGTATAAGAGGTATCGACGATCAACACATCCACGCCACGCATGGCCTTGTCCAGAGCGGCCTGCTGCTCTTCCATGGGAGCCTGATAGCTGGCGTAGTCCTCATCCTCTGACTCATAGATGTTGTAGTAAGGTTCATGGTCACCGGTGAAGAATACCGATTTGCCATTGCAATCGATACGGTAACCCAGGTTAATGACCGGGTGATTCATCATCGAGGTGGTGATGACGGCATCGCCCAACGCGACAGATTCACCAACCGCCAACGTCTGATATTCGATGGCGGCCTTCAGCTCGGCTTCGCGCACCGGAAAAAAGCTGTACTGCAGCTGTACGCCCATGACCTGCTCAATGCCCGCTCCGGACACTGGGTTGTAGGCTCCGTAAATGTTGAGTTTGTTTCCCGGGATGAACAAAGGCGTAAAAAATGGCAAACCGTGGATGTGATCCCAGTGCGTATGCGTGATGAACACATGGGCATGCACCGGCAGCTCGCGCAGCAAAGCCTGCGCCAGGGCAAAAATCCCGGTGCCTGCATCCAGGATGATCAGCTGGTTCTGGTCGCTGCGCACCTCGATGCACGTGGTGTTACCCCCATAACGGACGGTATTCGGGCCGGGAGACGGGATCGAGCCGCGTACCCCCCAAAATTTCACCTTCATTTCATCCCTCCGGTCTGTGCAAACGAGCGTGCTTCATCAATCAACTTCTGCATGTCTCCCAGGTCGGCAAGCACCACATCAAGCTCCGAACCAAACCGGGTCGGCAACACCAGCGGGCCATCCGCACTGATCCTGCCCATGGAATCGTAGCCCAGTTTATCGGCAATCATATCCGCCACCAACAAACATTCACCCAGTGGCGACAGGCACGGCGAATCATGATGATGATCGATACAATCAACCAAGTGATCGGGAAACTGCCAGCGTTTGACCAGCATCCCGCCCACACGGGTGTGGTCCGCGCCGATGATCCGCTCTTCGGCACGATGCAAAGAAATATTCTCGCTTGCCGACAGCGCCATCGCCTGACGAAAATCTTCCGGCATGTATAGCGCAAATACCACCTTGCCAAAGTCATGCAACAGGCCTGCCATGTAACAATCCGTGGCATCCAGTTCAGGGGCATATTTATCCCCAATCAAGCGCATGTTATTGGCTGCCACCAGCGATGACACCAGGTAATGCTGCATGTCAAAACCCGCACTATTGCGCTCGGGCAGCATACCGACCGTCGAAAAGGAAAGCGCCAGGTTTTTCAGCGTGTTCAACCCAAGGTAGACCGCCGCCTGGTGAACCGAATTGATCTTGTTGGTCAGGCCGAAGTAGGCCGAATTGACGATCTTCAGAACCTTCAGCGTGATGACCGGATCCTTCTCGATCACCGCCACCAGATCCTTGGGGCGACAATTGATGTCCCGCGTCATCTCGATGATGCGCTGTATGCTCTTCGGAAACGCCGGCATCCGCTCCACTGCGGTGCTCAGGCGCTTGTCCAGCTCAACCGATATCTGCCCCATCGAAGCCCACCAAGATTCATCCGAAGCGCATTATATGCGGCACGTTGCAGCAAAACTCAACTGTCCTCCATCATCCGCCGGGAGCCCGTCAGGACAACCCAAGAACGGCGAAACAACACCTCTTGCGGATCAGCCCCAGCCCCGACACACAACCCCCTGCCACCTACTGCCACCTACTACCACCAATGGTCGCCGCATCTGCCGCTGCTTTGCTCTCCCCCGCAAATTCCGCTATTCTGCGCACCCTCGACACCAAGCCCCTCCCTCGTGGTGGGTGCCCCATGTGCCGGAAGCGTGGCAGAGTGGTCGATTGCACCGGTCTTGAAAACCGGCAACGGGCAACCGTTCGTGAGTTCGAATCTCACCGCTTCCGCCAATCACCCTTACAGGATTTCCCATGCCCCCTAGTCGCGCCACCGTTCAGGACACGACCAGCCGGGATTCATGTCATTCACGACACTGACTGGCCATCCTCGTCGGCTCCCTCATCTACAGGGGCACCGAATTTTTCAGATTGCCCCTGAGGACAACCAGACATCCCTGTTTCCAGCGCAGCCAGCAATTCCCGCTCCGCCGACTCCTGCACCCAACAAAGAGCCTCATCCTCATCCTCATCCTCATCCTCCTCACCTACCCCGAAATCATCATCGAGGTCCTCCAGGAAATCATCGGCATCCACTTCGCGCCGGATCGTGATGCCAGACGGGAAAGGCCAGTCCTGCGCCTCCTGTTCCTCGTCCGGCAAAACCAGCGCCTCGATGAACGCCTGAATACGTCCAGCTTCGAGTGCGGTCAAATCAACCGGCAACACCAGTTTGACGATGCGATCCTCATCCAGCGGCAGACGGTGCTTGAGGAAAGCGGTGTCGTTCAGGGGAAACTTGGGCTTCATGGCTGGCCTTTCTGATCCTTTTGGATCGCTGTGGTTGATGACTGAATTCTATGGGCACACTACGACAACATGTGTCGCATAAAAACACAATGGCATACACGCCACATGCTGCCAGTCACCACCTGCCAAGCCATCTGCCCACACGCCCACGCCATCCATAAAACTTTCTTATGGATTCAATCTGTGCTTGAATTCTGAACTTGCCTCACGCGCTTATGCCCCGCGTGCCTTCCCCCACCTTGCCCCCGTTTCTTGACCCAACGACATGGCCGACCGCCGATTACAAGTCTTCCAAGCCGTGGCCAAACAGCGCTCCTTTACCAAGGCCGCCGACAGCCTGCTGATGACCCAGCCGGCCGTTACTTTCCAGATCAAGCAACTGGAGGAACACTTCAACACCCGCCTGTTTGATCGCGGTCACGGAAAAATCCTGCTGACCCCCGCCGGTGAAATGGTGCTCGAATACGCCGAAAAAATCCTTGGTCTATCCAACGAACTGGACATCCGCGTTGCAGAAATGACCGGTGAAGTCAGCGGCTCACTGATGATCGGTGCCAGTACGACCATCGCCGAATTCATGCTGCCGCGCATTCTTGGCGAATTCAAATCACGCCACCCCAAGGTGCAACCGCGCCTGATCGTGGCCAATCCGGAAATCATCGAAACCCACGTCGCCGAGCGCCTGCTCGACCTTGGCTTCGTTGAATCCCACACAGCCAGACCCACACTACAAGTCGAAAGCAGCTGCGAAGACGAACTGCAAGTCGTCTGCAGCCCCGGACATCCCCTGGCCAATTATCCACAGCTCACGCCCGAACAACTTCTGGGGCATGCCTTCATCAGTCGCGAACCCGGCTCCGGTACCCGCGAATGTACCGAAGCCTACCTGCAACAAGCCGGGTTGAATCTCGATGCACTGAACCTGGTCATGGAAATGGGCAGTCCGGTTTCCCTCAACGGCATCGTCGAGACTGGTCTGGGATACACCATCGCCTCACGCACCTCCGTCTCCAAAGCACACCGTCTCGGCCTGCTCGTCGCCATCCCGCTCAAACCCCGCCTGACGCGCACGCTTTCCATGATCTCGCTGCGTGAAAAATTCCGCTCCCGTCTAGTCGACACCTTCGCCGCCTTTGCCGCCGAAAAAATCAAAACCCTCGTCACCCCCTGAACCTCACGGCCTTCCTCAGCCCATGAGCCGACCTGTTCGTGCCCACATCGATCTGTCCGCCCTGCGGCACAACTTCGGCATTGCCCGCCGCCATGCCGGCACTGCCCGACTCTGGGCGGTCGTCAAGGCCAACGCCTATGGCCACGGCCTGCTGCGTTGTGCCGAAGCCCTCAGCGACACGGCGACAGAGAATGCGGCAGACGGCTTCGCCCTGATCGAACTCGAAAACGCCCTGAAACTACGCGCTGCCGGCATCCGCCAGCCCATCTTGCTGCTGGAAGGCCACTACCACGCCGACGAACTGCCGCTCTTTGCCGAGCACCGGCTGACCCCGGTGCTGCACACCCTGTCCCAGATCCACAGCTTCGTTACCGCCGGCCTGCCCAATCGCCTGCCGGTCTATCTCAAGCTCAACACCGGCATGAACCGGCTGGGGCTCGACCCGGCAGAATACCCGACCGCCCTGCGTTTACTCGAACGCTCGGCCAATGTCGCCAGCATCACCCTGATGACTCATTTCTCCGATGCCGACTACGGCCACGCAGTCAATGGCCTGGCTCCGCAGCTGGCAAGGCTGGCACGCTTCAAGAACCCTGCCGCACATCCACTCAGCCTGGCCAACTCCGCCGCGTTACTGCGTCACCCAGAAACCTGTGCCGGCACTGGCAACTGGGCTCGCCCCGGCATCATGCTCTACGGCAGCGCACCCGACCCGGGCTGGCGTAACGCCAGCGAACTCGGACTGCGCCCCGTCATGACCCTGAGCAGCGAACTGATCGCCGTGCGCCCGCTCGCCGGCGGCGAACGGGTTGGCTACAACGGCCACTTCACCGCCGAACAGGACATGCGCATCGGCATCGTTGCCTGTGGCTATGCCGACGGCTACCCGCGCCACGCACCGACAGGCACCCCGGTTCTCGTCGCCGGCCAGCGCAGCCGTACCCTGGGACGCATCTCGATGGACAAACTGTGTGTCGACCTGACCCACCTGCCCACCGCCACACCCGGTACCCCGGTCACCCTGTGGGGCGCAGGCCTGTCGGCCGACGAAGTTGCCCACGCCGCCGGCACCGTCAGCTACGAGCTCTTCTGCGCCCTGGCCGCCCGCGTGCCGATCATCGAGCAGAGCACCTGAAAAGCGCCCGCCGGCCAGCAAACCCCGGCGGAAAACCACCCGGACAACCCAAGCAACCCAAGCAACGGACAGCGGCAACGGGTCAGTTGACTTCAAAAATAAACGGATGTTTAATCTCATAAACATTCGTTTATCTACCGCCCTGCCCCATGTCTTCGTCCATCGCACCACACCCGTCACCTGCCGCCCGGCCTGGCATCAGTGCCACCCGGGCAGCCGCGCTGGCCGAGCGGGCCACCTTTACCGACAGCCAGATCCTCGACGCGGCCGAGCTGCTGTTCGCCCGCCACGGCCTGCGCGGGACGCGCGTGCGGGAAATCGCCGCCGCCGCCGGCGTCAATGAAGCCACGCTCTACAACTATTACAAGAACAAGGAAGCTCTCTACGAAGCCGTGCTGGAACGCGGCATCCAGCCCATCGTCGATACCGTGCGACGCACCTCTGCCGGAGACAACTCACCGGAAAATATCCGCGATGCCGCCCGTCAGGTCATCAACCAGCTGCGCCAGCGTCCGCACGTCAGCCAGCTGCTCTATCTGGAAGCCATTGCCGATGGTGGCCAGCTACAGCAGCTCGCCAGCCGCTGGCTCAAGCCCTTTGCCGACACCATTACCCAGCAACTGAGCCAGCGTGCCCCCCAGCTCGAAGCCGACGATTATCCGCAGGTCATCGAACTGTTCTGGCATCTGTCCTTCAGCCACTTTGCCCTAGCACCGCTGTTGCAACAGACCTTCGATATCGACATCTTTACCGAAGAGCACATCGAACGTCAGATCGGCTTCATCGAAAAATTACTGGCCGGCCTGTTCATCGACCCCACCTCCTAACCTCCTAACCTCCTAACCTCCTAACCTCCTAACCTCCTAACCTCCTAACCTCCTAACCTTCACCCTTCACCCCTCACCACAACCAAAGGAAATACACCATGGCAGACAACACCTTCGACGTCATCGTCATCGGCAGCGGCCCCGGCGGGCTGTCTTGCGCCACCTTGCTGCAAAAGCGCGGTGTGCGGACCCTCATCATCGAAAAGAACGAAGTACTCGGCGGCAAGATGTACAGCGTCGATGCCGACGGCTACGCCTACGACCTGTTCCCGCATGGCCAGGTACCGACGCGCGGCAACGCCTTCGAGCAGATTTTTGCCGAACTGGGCTGCTCCGAAGACTTTAAGCCCGCGCTGGATGTGGATGACCAGCGTGAAATGATTACCCTGGCCTACAAGCGCCCCGGTTGGAAAGACTACAAGGTAACCTCGCAAAAGCAGGCTCTGACGGATGCCACCGGCTTCTTCAACTCCTGGGAAGCCACGCCCGAGGAGCAGGAAAAGTCGATGATACTGATCGGCGAAATGCTCAGCCTGACTGCCGAAGACCTGGCCAAGCTCGACCGCGTGACGATGGAAGAATGGCTGGCTGCGCGCGATGTTCCGGCCCCGCTTTACAGCTACCTGGGCTTCCAGGCGAATGCCTCGCTGGCCGAACCGCTCGACCTCGTTTCCGCTTCAGAAATGATCCTCATCATGCAGCAGATGATGCTGCAAGGCGGTGGCGGACAATACAAGGGCGGCTTTGCCATGCTCACCAATGTCATGGTGCGCGAGTTCAAGAAGAACGGTGGCACGCTCATCAACAACTGCCGAGTCGAGAAAATTCTCGTCGAGGACGGTGCCGTCACCGGCGTAAAAACCGCCAAGGGAACCTTCCACGCCCCGGTCGTCGTGTCGAACGCCGGCCTGCAACCGACCGTCGTCAAGCTGGTCGGCGAAGAACATTTCGACAAGTCCTACGTGAATTACGTCAAGAGCCTGGTACCAGGCTGGGCCTTCACCAGCGTGCGCTACTTCCTCAACAAGCCGGTCATGAAGACCGGTCTGTATGTCATGTGGTCGGATGATGCCTGGTACAACATGGATCGCTACAAGAAGATGAAGGACGGCGATCTACCCGAGGATGTCATCCTGTTCATGGTGAACCACAAGTTCTTCGATCCGGACGCCGCACCCGAAGGCAAGCAGGTACTGGTCTCCGGTACCGTCTGCTCGGCCAACCCGGAAGCCAAGGAAATCCAGGCGCTGTGGGACAAGATGGACACCCAGATGCAGAAGGTCTTCCCGGATATCTGGGAGGCCACCGAGCGCAAGGAATATACCGGCCCGAAGGAAATTTCCAACCTCACCCGTGACAGCGTGGTCAAGGGTAGCGGTGGCGAATGTGTCGGCCTGGCGCAGATCGTCGGCCAGTGCGGCATCGACAAACCGAAATCGGAACTGCCGGTGCGTGGCCTCTATGTCGTCGGCGCAGACGCCGGTGCCGCCGGCATGGGCACGCACCAGTCCGGACTGTCAGGCATGTACGCTACCAAACAGATCCAGCGTTATCTGGCTTGCCTGACCAAGGCCCTGTAATCCTGCCATCCCGTCACACCGTAACACCTTGCCCCTGCCCAGCCGCACCGCGCAGGGGCAAGTTTTATCTGGCCATGCCCCATCTCCTCCGCATGGCTCTGGTGCTATTCCGCTATTCCGTGCCAACCTGTTGCCACAAACGATGGCGCGGAAAGTGCGCACTGAAACGACTGCCCTGCCCGGGCGTGCTGGTAATTTCCAGCAATGCCTGATGTCGCATCAAGGCATGCTTGGTGATGGCCAGCCCCAGCCCGGTGCCACCGGAAGCACGGGAGCGCCCCGCATCGGCACGATAAAAACGCTCTGTCAAACGCGGAAGGTGATGCGCCTCGATGCCGATGCCCGAATCGGTCACCGAAAACACGGCACCGCTTTCCTCCGGCTGCCAGCAGATATGTATCTCTCCCCCCGGCGGGGTGTAACGCACCGCATTCGAAACCATGTTGCCGAAGGCACTGAGCAACTCGCTCTCATGTCCCACAACATCCAGGTTTGCCCTCACCTCAAGGTAGATCGGATGTCTGCCTGACGACAGGGCATGCGCATCACGACAGAGCCTGTCGAGTAATGCCGCCATGTCGATGTGCGTGTTTTCAGGTGGCGGTGCTGCTTCGAGCATCGACAGGGTCAGCAGATCCTGGATGATGCGCTGCATGCGTTCCGACTGCTCCATCATCAGTGCCAGGTAACGGTTGCGCTCCTCCTCCTCCAGCGGCAAGTCACGCACGGTTTCGAGAAATCCGGCCAGCACGGTCAGCGGTGTGCGCAACTCGTGCGACACATTGGCAACGAAGTCCTGCCGCATGCGATCGAGCTGGACGCTCTGGGTGATGTCGCGGATCTGCAGCAAGCGATTGCCTACGGCATAAGGCAGCATCGTCAACGCGAGGATTTCATGACGATCCCGTTCAAGTGTCATGACCAGGGGCTTCGAGAACGCCCCGGCCGCCAGGTAGGCCACAAACTCCGGCTGGCGCACCAGATGAACGATGGGCTGCCCCCGGTCTCCCTGTGGATCGAGCGCCAGTTGACGTGCCGCTGTCGTGTTGCACCAGAGAATGCGGTATTCACCATCGAGCGTGACGATACCATCCGTCAGCGCCTCACCTGCCGCCACAAATAGCGCCACATCAGCCTCGCGCCGGGCAATGGCCTGACGCAAGGTCTTTTCATGGCGATAAAGACGGTCAAACACCTCGTCCCAGAGACCCTCCGCTTCTAGGCTGACATCCGGTACCGGATCGCGCGACCAGCGCTCCAGACGCACCAGATAGGTCATGTGTTGCCCAAGCTGCCAGGCCAGCCATACCGCCAGCAATGAAGCAAACACCGCCAGCCCGGCCCAGCCGCCCAGTCTCCAGCCAACGGCCACAGCCAGCAGCAGACATGTCGACAGAACGAAACCGATACGGACGACAGAAATCGACACGATCCTTCAGTCCTTCAAAAAACGATAGCCCGCACCGCGCACCGTTTCGATCCGTCCATCCTCGCCATGCCCCTCAAGAGCCAGGCGCAGGCGCCGGATATGCACATCGACCGTGCGCTCCTCGATGAATACATGGTCGCCCCAAACCTCATCGAGCAGCTGGGCACGCGTATGCACCCGTTCAGGATGCGTCATGAAAAACAGCAGCAGGCGGAATTCCGTCGGCCCGATCTCCAGCGTTGCCTCGCCCACCCGCACCCGGTGTGTTTCCGGGTTGATGGACAGCCGCCCCAGTTCGACCGTTGCTCCGGCCAGATGCGGTGCCCGCCGGCGCAGCAAGGCACGCACACGAGCCACGAGTTCCTTGGGTGAAAACGGCTTGCTGACGTAATCATCTGCCCCCACCTCCAGCCCTTCCACCCGGCTTTCCTCCTGCACCCGGGCGGTGAGCATGATGATGGGCAAGTCTCTCGTCCGTTCATCGGCACGCAGCTTGCGCACCAGTTCAAGGCCGGATTGTCCGGGCAGCATCCAGTCCACCATCAGCAAATCCGGCAACACCGCGCGGATCGCAGCCATTCCCGCTTCGGCGCTGGCCACGCAAGCCACCTCGAAGCCATGATGGCGCAAATTGACCCGCAACAGCTCCTGTATGGCCGGCTCATCCTCGATCACCAGCAGATTCGTCGTCACGCACCCTGCTCCCGGGAAGAATGGCGTATGTCACGCCCTTCAACGATATAAACGACATTCTCGGCAATGTTCTTGGCATGATCGCCAATCCGCTCGATGGCGCGGGCAATCCACAGGATATCGACACTGTCGCTGATAGTGCGCGGGTCTTCCATCATGTAGGTAATGAGCTGGCGCAAGATGGCCTTGAATTCGGCATCGATCCTGGCATCGGCATTGATTACGCTGCCGGCCTGCCCGGCATCGAAGCGTGCAAAGCAGTCCAGCGCAGCACGCAGCATGGCGGTGGCCGCCTGCGCCACATGGCGCACATCGACGGTTTGCGGCAAGGTCAGCGAACCGCGCTCATGCAGCCGTCCGGCACCCTTGGCAATTTTCTTGGCCTCATCACCAATGCGTTCCAGGTCGGTGACGATCTTGCTGATCCCCATGACCAGCCGCAAATCGGAAGCCGCCGGCTGCCGCCGCGCGATGACCTGGATGCAGGCATCATCGATGAGCTTTTCGTAAGCATTCACTTTCTGGTCATTGTCGATGACCGTCTTGACCTTCACGGTATCGACCGTGCCATGCGCCTCAATGGCGGCCTGGATCTGTGACTCGACCAGCCCACCCATCTCCAGCACATGCGTCCGCAGACTGCCCAGATCCTCATCAAACTGACGCGAAACGTGTAATTGTTCGTTCATGCTGTCCTCCTCAGCCCATGCGACCGGTAATGTAATCTTCCGTCCGCTGGTCCTGCGGCTTGATGAAGATGCTGTCGGTTCTGCCAAACTCGATCAGCTCCCCCAGATACATGTAGGCAGTGTAGTCAGAAATACGTGCTGCCTGCTGGAGGTTGTGCGTCACGATGACGATCGTGAACTCCTCCTTCAGCTCGGCGATGAGCTCCTCGATCCGCATCACAGAAATCGGATCCAGCGCCGAAGTCGGCTCGTCGAGCAACAACACCTGCGGCTTGACCGCCACACCACGCGCAATGCACAAACGCTGCTGCTGCCCGCCGGACAGCCCGGTTCCCGGCTTGTTGAGTTTGTCCTTCACCTCATCCCACAAAGCCGCCTTGGTCAGAGCCCATTCGACCCGGTCATTCATCTCGCGACGGGTCAACCGTTCATGCATGCGGACACCAAACGCGATGTTGTCATAAATCGACATGGGAAACGGCGTCGGCTTCTGGAACACCATCCCCACCCTGGAGCGCAGCTGTATGGTGTCGACGCCCGCCGCCAGGATATTCTGGCCATCGACACACACCTCGCCGCTGGCACGCTGCCCAGGATAAAGATCATAGATCCGGTTGATGGTTCTCAGCAGGGTCGACTTGCCGCACCCGGAAGGGCCGATGAGTGCGGTCACCCGGTTGTGGTAGATGTCCAGAGTGACGTTTTTCAATGCCTGGGTGTTGCCATAGTAAAAGTCCAGATGGCGCACCTGAATCTGGGCAACAGGGGGCGTCGATGAGATTTCCGTTTTGAGCATGCAGGATATTCCTTGGTCTACTTGATCTACTTGATCTATCAGGAAAGAGGTACGAAGAAAATTCAAATGCCACGCTGACGCGAAAACAGACGCACCAGAATGTTCAGCAGCAATACGGTCATGGTGATGATGAACACCCCGGCCCAGGCCAGCCCCTGCCAGTCGGCAAAAGGACTCATGGCAAACTTGAAAATGGTCACCGGCAGATTGGCCATGGGTTCATCGAGACGGGTGCTGTAAAACTGGTTCGACAAGGCGGTAAACAGCAGCGGTGCCGTCTCGCCGGAAATCCGCGCCAACGCCAGCAAAATGCCGGTCAACACGCCGCTTCTGGCAGCACGCAAACTCACCATCACGATCACCTTCCATTGCGGTGCCCCCAGTGCATACGCGGCCTCGCGCAAGCTGTTGGGCACCAATTGCAGCATGTCGTCCGTCGTCCGGACAACGACAGGGATTACCAGCAAAGCCAGCGCCAGCGCACCGGCCAGGGCAGAAAACTTGCCCACCTGAGCCACATAAATGGAATAGACGAAAAGGCCGATGACGATGGACGGTGCCGACAACATGACATCATTCAGAAAGCGCACGATCTGGGCAAAGCGGCCATGCCGGGCGTACTCGGCCAGATGAATGCCTGCCAGCACGGCCAGCGGTGTGGCAATGAACATCGCCAGAGCCACCATGATGGCGCTGCCCACCACGGCATTACGCAAGCCGCCGGCACCGCCAGGCGCAGGCGTATCGAGTATCAGCAGGTCAGGGCCCAACATGGTCATGCCTTGTTCCAGCACCATCCAGAGAATCCAGATCAGCCAGAACAGGCCGCAGGCCATCGCCAGGAACGAAAAAGTCAGCGCCGTCAAATTGATCAGCCTGCGTTTTTGATGCAAGCGCATGTCACGCCCTCAATGTTGTTCCACCTGCCGTTCCAGAGACAGCAGCAAAAGCTTTGCGCCACTCAGAACGATGATGGTGATGACGAACAGAATCAACCCAAGCTCGACCAATGCTGCGGTATGCAGCCCGGGCGCGGCTTCGGCAAACTCGTTGGCCAGCGCAGAAGTGATCGAATTACCCGGCATGAACAGTGAAAAATTCGCCAGCATGCTGGCATTGCCAATGACAAAGGTCACTGCCATGGTTTCCCCCAGGGCACGCCCCAGACCCAGCATGATGCCGCCGATGATGCCAACCCGGGTATGCGGCAAGACGATATGCCGGACTACTTCCCAGGTCGTCCCGCCCAGCCCGTAGCAAGACTCCTTGAGCATCTTCGGCACCAGTTCAAAAACATCCCGCATCACCGCCGCAATGAAGGGGATGATCATGATGGCCAGAATGATGCCGGCCGTCAGCAACCCCACCCCCAAAGCCGGCCCGGAAAACAGGGCACCGACCAGCGGTAACCGGCCCAGAGTGCTGGCCAGCAAGGGCTGCACATGCTCGGCAAACAGGGGCGCAAACACCAGCAAGCCCCAGATGCCATAGACGATACTGGGAATACCAGCCAGCAGCTCGATGGCGATGCCCAGCGGCGTGCGCAACCAGCGCGGCGACATCTCCGTCAGGAACAGGGCAATCCCAAAACTGATCGGCACGGCCAGCAGCAGGGCAATGAGGGACGTCACAATCGTGCCATAAACGGGGATCAGCGCACCGAAACGTTCGGCCGGTGGATTCCATTCACTACTGAGCAAAAAACCAAAGCCGAATTTCTGCAACGCTGGCCAGGCACTCCAGGTCAGCGCTGCAACGATGCCAAACAGCAACAGCAGCAAAAGAACTGCCGCCATGCGCGTCACCTGAGCAAAAGCGACATCCATCCAGCCGGAAGCTGCCTTGCACGGTGCCTCTGATGATGACTGATCCACGTTCATGACCTTTGCAATCCGCCCGGCACGCCCGCCATCACTTCACCGCCTTGCCGGAAGCATCGCGGATGGCCGACCATGAGGCAGCAATCTGCTTGATCAGCCCATCCGGCAAAGGCACATAATCCAGCCCGGCCGCATCCTTGCCGCCGTTTTTGTACGACCATTCAAAGAACTTCAGCACCTCAGCTCCCTGTGCCGGTTTGTCCTGTAACCGATGCATCAGGATGAACGTCGCCCCGGTAATCGGCCAGGCCCGCTTACCGGCCTGCTGGGTCAGAATCTCGCCAAAGGCAGCCTTGTTCCAGTCGGCACCGGCTGCGGCCTCCCGGAAGGTTTCATCATCCGGCTCAACGAAATTGCCCGCTGCATTCTTCATCAATACCCAGGCCAGCTTGTTCTGCTTGGCATAGGCATATTCGACATAACCTATCGAGCTCGGAATGCGCTGCAAGAACGCAGAAACCCCTT
>JAGOSV010000069.1 GCA_018062105.1 Sterolibacterium sp.
CCTTTGAAACTTTCCGCGACATGGGGCTGGCCTATGCCGTCGGCCTGATCCTGATCTATCTGCTGCTGGTGGCACAGTTCAAGAGCTATCTCGTGCCGGTCATCGTCATGGCACCGATCCCGCTCACTCTCATCGGCGTGCTGCCAGGACATGCGCTGGCCGGCAGCCAGTTCACTGCCACCTCGATGATCGGCATGATCGCCCTGGCCGGCATCATCGTGCGCAACTCCATCTTGCTGGTTGACTTCATCCAGCAACAGGTGGCCGGTGGCATGGACTTTGCCGAAGCCGTCGTGCAATCCGCCATCGTTCGTGCCAAGCCCATCGCCCTGACGGGTCTGGCGGCCATGCTGGGTGCGCTGTTCATCCTCGATGATCCGATTTTTAACGGTCTGGCACTGGCACTGATCTTCGGCATCCTGGTATCTACCGTGCTGACGCTGGTGGTCATTCCGGTGCTCTATTACGCCGCCTTGCAGGGGCGCAGGGCAGCGGCAGCAGCAACCCATCCCGATTTTTCCAACCCCGAGAACGAGGAGCAACACCCATGACCGTCAATCAACTCATCCGCATTCTGGCCGGCAGCTTCGTGATGCTTTCCCTGGCCTTGGGCGTTTCCGGCAGCCCGCTGTTCGTTAGCCAGAACTGGCTGTGGTTCACCCTGTTCGTTGGTGCCAACCTGTTCCAGAGCGGCTTTACCCGCTTCTGCCCGCTGGAGGTGGCACTGCGCAAGCTGGGCCTGCCGGAAGGCGGGCAGGATTCCTCATGCGGTAAGGGCTGTGCCTGACCGCGGGTCGGATACTGAGCCGGAGACTCGGCAGCGGACAGGCCTCTGCTACACTGCGCGGCATCATGCGACTCTGGTTCCTTCGTCTGCTGATCGTTCTGACCGCGCTGGGCACGCCGCTGCAGGCGGCCGCCGCGCTGGTCATGCCGCTATGCCAGCATGCGCTGGCCGGGCAGGACGGCAACCATCATGGTCACGCCCATGGTCATGCCGAGCAGGCCCCGGTCGCCGGGGCGATGCTGCATTGCCAGCATGACGCGGCAACAGCGGACGAGAGCGCTGCGGCCGCTTCCCTCGTTGCATCGTCCGCGGAATCTGAATCTGAATCTGAAGGTGCTACGGCCTGCCAGGGCTGCGGCCTGTGCCATCTGGCCGGGACAGCGGTCTTGCCGCTGAGTGGTGAGGTTACACCGGGGGCGTTCCTGGTTCGCAGCTTTGCCCCGCTTGCCGAGCCCCAGCGGGCTTCCCATATCCCCGAACATCCCCTGCGTCCCCCAAGCCGGATGGCTTGATGGAGGCTTCGCGGTTCATGAGGTGCGGCAGCCATGCCGACCTCGTGGGCTGGTGGTTGATTCCGCCCGGGAGAGGGCGGTTCATTGTCGGGGGAATATTCATGAAGTGTATTTTTTCAGGCGGCCAGCCGGTGCAAACCGGTCTTGGCTCGCGCCGTAGCGTATGGCCCGGGCTGCTGGCAGGCTTGGCGATGCTGCCGTTGCCATTGTCCGGCTGGGCGCAGGTAGCGGCCGTTCCCGCAGCCTCGGCAGCGTCGGCAGTGTTGGTGGTGGCGGCAGTGTCGGAACCACCAGATACGGGAGGGAAGACAGAAGCCGTTCCCGGAGCCACCCTGGCCGGGCTGCGGATGCTGGCCCGTCGGCATAACCCTGAATATGCTGCCTTGCAGCTGGAGACACAGGCGGCGCAGACGCGCAGCCAGGCAGCCGAGGCCCTGCCGGATCCGTTGTTGCGGGTCGAGTTGCAGGACATCAATCGCCGGAACGAGGGCACAGGTCCCGGGTTGTTGCCCAATCGGGTGGGTTCCACCCGCTACAGCCTGATCCAGCCGTTGTCGTTCGTCGGCCGGCGCGATTTGCAGCAGGCTCTGGCGCAGGCCGAGGCACGGATTGTCGAAGGGCGAGCCGGGGCAGGCTGGCTGGAATTGGCCAGTACCTTGCGTTTGCGCCAGGCCGATCGTTATCGCGTCCAGCAGACGCTGCGCATTACCCGCGAGATGCTGGGTCTGGCCAGCGCACTCGAACAGACTGCCCGGCGGCGCTATGCCCAGGGCCTGACGGCGCAGCAGGATGTGCTGCGGGCGCAGATGGAGTTGAGCCGCCTGCGGGCCGGGTTGCTGGCTCTGGCGCGTGAACAGGCCCAGGCAGATTTGCGTCTCAATGCCCTGCTGGATCGTCCGCTGAACGCGCCGCTGGTCGAGGTGAGGCAGCTGTCGGCCGTGCCGGAAGCCGCACAGCTGGATTTTGCTGTGCTGGAGCAGCGCCTGCTGCAACAGAACCCGCAGCTTGCCGGTGAGCAGGCTGCCATCGAGGCGGCCGAGAAGAACCAGGCTTTGAGCCTGCGCGACCGTTATCCGGATGTTGTGCTGGGACTGGCGCCGACCCAGGTGGGTAGCCGCATCCAGTCCTGGGAATTCATGGTCGAGATGAATATTCCCTGGCAGCAGGATGGGCGGCGGGCGCGTGAGCAGGAAAGCACTCTGCGCCTGGCGGCGGCCCAGGCGCGGCGTCATGAAGCGCAAAACCGGCTACAGATGAATCTGGCGGATCATCTGGCGGCGCTGGAGCGTGCCCGCAGCCTGTTTCAGCTCGGTACGCAGGATTTGCTGCCGCAGGCCGAGGCAGGCTACCGGATGGCGCTGGCCGGTTATGAAAATGGCCGGATCGATTTCATGGCCTTGCTGGATGCCGGGCAGCAGGTGCATCGGATCCACCTCGAACAACTGGCGAACGAAGTCGAGATGCAGACCCATCTGGCCGAGATCGAGCGCCTGACAGGAGCAATGCCATGAAGAATGAAAAGAATGTCGCCGTGGCGAGACGCCTGGCGTTGGGTCTGTTGCTGAGTCTGTTGTTGGTGGCAACCCTGGGAGCGGGCTACTGGTGGGGGCAGGAGACACGGAGTGAAAATGCAGCGGATGTCCGGCCTGTCTTGGCAGCGAACAAGCCGCGTGTGCCGCTGTATTACCGCAATCCCATGGGGTTGGCGGATACCTCGCCCGTACCGAAAAAGGATGAAATGGGCATGGACTACATCCCGGTCTATGCCGAAGATAGCGGCGAGGCGACGAATGAGGGGGATGAGGCGGAGCGAACCTTGCTGCGCCTGACACCCGGCCGGGTGCAGGCGCTGGGGGTACGCACGGCCACGGTACAGCGGCAGGTGCTGGATCAGGTGGTGCGCGCTGCCGGGCGGGTCGAGGTGGATGAAGGGCGGGTCGAGGTGGTCGCGCCGCGCTTCGAGGGTTGGATCGAGCGGCTGCATGTGGCCACCACTGGTCAGCGGGTGCGTCGGGGTCAGCCGTTGTTCGAGGTCTACGGCCCGGAGCTGGTGAGCGCCCAGCGGGATGATGCCATCGCCCGCGAAGCCCTGGCAGGTATGCAGGGCAGCAGCGCCGAAGCGCGCAGCGACATGCAGCGGCTGGCCGAGGCCAGTCGGGCCCGTCTGCAGAACTGGGGCATCGACCGTGCGCCGGGAGGACAGCCGGCCAAGGGCGGCTCATCGTCTGGGGCAACACTCATCCTGCGCGCCCCGCGTGATGGTTACGTCATCGAGAAGAAGGCCGTGCAGGGCATGCGCTTTCAGGCTGGTGAGCCGTTGTTCCGGATTGCCGATCTGTCGACGGTCTGGGTGATTGCCGAGGTGTTCGAGCGCGATCTGGCGCGGCTGGCAGTGGGACAGAAGGCGGTCGTGACGAGTGTCGCATGGCCGGGAGAATCTTTCGAAGCACGCCTGGCCTACATCTATCCGGAGCTCGATGCCCGCAGCCGCACGGTACCGGTACGGCTGGCATTGGCCAATCCGCAGGGCCGGCTGAAGCCGGCGATGTTTGTCGAGGTCACCCTGTCTGGCGACCAGACGCCGCGTCTGGTGGTGCCGGATTCGGCCGTCCTGCGCAGCGGCACGCGCGAGCTGGTGCTGGTGCAAAGTGCGCCGGGCCGCTTCCGGCCGCGGCCGGTGCGCCTTGGCCAGCAGGGGGAGCATTGGGTCGAGGTACTGGACGGGCTGCAGGAGGGCGAGCAGGTGGTGACCGCTGCCAATTTCTTACTGGATAGCCAGAGCAATCTGCAGGCGGCTCTGGCGGGGATGAGCGGGCCAGAGACAGCGGCGGCCGCATCGGCAGCGCATGAGCCTGCCAGCCATCAGCATGCCGCCCCAGTGCCGGTTCCGGCTGCGATACAGGGGCATGACAGTCATGACAGTCATGATAGCCACAGCAACCACAGCAACCACGGAGGGCACTGATATGCTGGCCGGGCTGATTCGTTGGTCGGTGCATCAGCGTGTGCTGGTGTTTTTGCTGACCTTGCTGGCGGTAGTGGCCGGGGGGTGGGCAATGTGGCATACCCCGCTTGATGCCTTGCCGGATCTTTCCGATCCCCAGGTGATCGTTTATACCGAGTTCTCCGGGCAGGCACCACAGGTGGTCGAGGATCAAGTGACCTTTCCCCTCTCCAGCACGCTGCTGGCTGTGCCGCGCTCGAAGACGGTGCGCGGCTTTTCGTTCTTTGGCGTGTCCTTTGTCTATGTTCTGTTCGAGGAGGGCGTGGATATCTACTGGGCTCGTTCGCGCGTCAATGAGGTGCTGAGTGCGGCCACGGCCCGGCTGCCGGCAGGGGTTGTGCCTCAGCTGGGGCCGGATGCCTCGGGTCTGGGCTGGGTCTATCAGTACGCACTGCTGGGCAGCCGGCAGACACTGGCGGAATTGCGCAGCCTGCAGGACTGGCAGCTGCGCTACTGGCTTGGCAAAACACCGGGAGTGGCCGAGGTGGCCAGTCTGGGAGGGCAGGTGCGGCAGTATCAGGTGATCCTCGATCCGCGCCGTCTGCAGGCGTATGCCCTGTCTCCGGAGCGGGTGATCCAGGCGGTGCGCCAGGGGCATCGCGATGTCGGCGGTGGTGTGGTCGAGCTGGCGGAAACGGAGTTCATGGTGCGGGGGCGCGGCTATCTGCGTCGCGCCGCAGATATCGGTGACATTGTGCTGAAAAGCGAGCAGGGTACGCCGGTGCTGCTGCGCGATGTGGCGCAGATCGAGATCGGCCCGGCCGAGCGGCGTGGCATCGGCGAATGGAATGGTGAAGGCGAGGCGGTTTCCGGCATCGTCGTGGCGCGTCACGGCCAGAATGCCCTGGCGGTGATCGATGCCGTCAAGACGCGGCTGGCCGAGCTGGCGCCGCGCCTGCCGGAAGGGGTGCGCATCGAGCCGGTATATGACCGTGCCCAGCTGATCTGGCGGGCCATCCGCAATTTGCAGCAAACCTTGCTGGAGGAGGCGCTCATCGTGGCGGCGGTGTGCGTGCTGTTCCTGTGGCATGTCCGCAGCGCGCTGGTGGCCATCCTGTTGCTGCCGGTTGGGGTGTTGCTGGCCTTTGTCGGCATCCATGCCGTCGGGATGACCTCGAACATCATGAGCCTGGGCGGCATTGCCATTGCCATCGGGGCGATGGTCGATGCGGCCATCGTGATGATCGAGAACGTGCATAAGCGGCTGGAACGATTGCCGCAGCTGCCGGCGGATCAGGCTGGTGCGGATGGGGAGGCGGCGCAGCGGCGGGCGGCAGTGGTCGCCGCCTGTCAGGAAGTCGGGCCGGCGCTGTTCTTTTCGCTGTGCATCATCACGGTCTCCTTCTTGCCGGTCTTCGCGCTGGAGGCTCAGGAGGGGCGGCTGTTTGCGCCGCTGGCGTGGACCAAGAGTCTGGCGATGGCCGCCGCCGCCCTGCTGTCGGTGACGCTGGCCCCGGCGCTGATGCTGTCGTTCGTGCGCGGACGGATTCCCCGTGAGGCGGATAACCCGCTCAACCGTGGGTTGATCCGGGCGTACCGTCCCGTGCTGGCGGCGGCCTTGCGCCGCCCGTGGCCGGTGCTGCTGGGAGTGGTGGTGCTGTTTGTGTTGAGCCTGTGGCCGCTGCGCCAGATGGGTAGTGAATTCATGCCCACGCTCAACGAAGGCACGATCCTGTACATGCCGACTGCCTTGCCGGGCATGTCGCTCACCACGGCCGGCCAGCTGTTGCAGAGCCAGAACCGCATCCTGCGCAGCTTCCCCGAGGTGGCCTCGGTGTATGGCAAGGCCGGCCGGGCGGCGACGGCAACGGATCCGGCACCGACGGAGATGTTCGAGACGGTCATCAACCTCAAGCCGGAAAACGACTGGCGACCGGGTATGACCTATAAGCGGCTGATCGCCGAGATGGACCAGGCCTTGCAATTTCCAGGTGTTGCCAATGCCTGGACGATGCCCATCAAGGCGCGCATCGACATGTTGTCGACGGGTATCCGCACACCGCTGGGCATCAAGGTGTTCGGCCGCAACCTGCAAGACATCGAGGCACTGGCGCAGCAGATCGAGCAGGTCGTGCGCCGGGTGCCTGGTACAGGCAGTGCTTATGCGGAGCGCATTGGTGCCGGGCATTATCTCGACATCGAGCCGGACCGCGCAGCGCTGGCCCGTCATGGTGTGGCGATGGCCACCATGCAGGAGACGATCGCCACGGCTCTGGGGGGCGAGGTGCTGACGGAGGTGGTCGAGGGGCGCGAGCGTTATGGCGTGGCACTGCGCTATCCACGTGAGCTGCGCTCGGATCCCCGGCAGATCGCAAGCCAGGTACTGGTGCCCACCGCCCAGGGCGCTCTTCTGCCACTTGGCCAGCTGGCACGCATCACGCCGACGCGCGGAGCCGCCGCGATACGCACGGAAAATGCCATGCTGGCGGCCTATCTCTACATCGACACGCAGGAGGCAGACCTCGGCGGTTATGTGGCGCGGGCGCAGCAGGCCGTGCAGGAGCAAGTGCATTTCCCGCCGGGCAGCCACATCGTCTGGAGCGGACAGTTCGAGAGCATGCAGCGGGCGGCAGCGCGGCTGACGCTGGTCGTGCCCGTCACCTTGCTGTTGATCTTTCTGTTGCTCTACCTCAATTTCCGTCGTCTGGACGACAGCCTGCTGGTCATGCTGAGCGTGCCGTTCGCCCTGAGCGGTGGCATCTGGCTGGTCTGGTGGCTGGGTTATCAGCTGTCGGTGGCGGTGGCCGTCGGCTTCATTGCCCTGGCCGGAGTAGCGGCCGAGACGGGAGTGGTGATGCTGCTCTACCTCAACCACGCCTGGGCGGAACGTCGCCAGGCATCGGGCGAGGCGGCGGTCAGTCGCGCCGATCTGCAGGCGGCCATCATGAGCGGCGCGGTGGAGCGGCTGCGTCCCAAGATGATGACGGTTGCCGCCATCACGGCCGGTCTGTTGCCGCTGCTGTGGCGCCAGGGCAGCGGGGCGGAGATCATGCGCCACATCGCTGCGCCGATGATCGGTGGCATGCTGTCTTCAACGTTGCTGACCCTGCTGGTGATCCCGCTGCTCTACGCGCTGCTCAAGGGGCGAGGGCTGCCGGAAGGCGGGCGTTCTGCTTGAAGTGATGAGGCGGGAGTGTTATTGGGGATTGGGGATGAGGTAAATGGCTGCTGCAAAATTGACGTTGCTGGCAGCCTCGGGTAGCGTGCCGCCTTTTGTTGCCTTTTGTTATTTTTTGTTGCCGGCCTGCGCCGGATCATTGAAGGAGAAATCATGAGCATCAACACCGTTGGCGTGATCGGCGCCGGCACCATGGGGGGCGGCATTGCGCAAAGCTGTGCAGCGGCCGGCCTTGATGTGGTCATGCTGGATATCCGGGAGGAGGCGGTGCAGCGTGGTCTGGCCAGCATCGACGGCAGCCTTGAGCGGCTCGTCAAGAAAGACAAGCTGACGGCAACGGAGAAGGCCGCGACCCTGGCGCGCATCCGGGGCACCACACGGCAGGAGGATTTTGCTGCCTGCGACCTGGTGATCGAAGCCGCCACGGAAAATCTCGATCTCAAGCTGCGCCTGCTGAAAGAAGTCGAAGGCCGGCTGAAGGCGGGGGCGCTGCTGGCCAGCAACACCTCATCCATCTCCATCACCCGTCTGGCTGCGGTTGTGCAGGTTGGCGAGCGCTTCATTGGCATGCACTTCTTCAACCCGGTGCCGGTGATGGCGCTGGTCGAGGTGATCCGTGGGCTGCAGACCAGCGATGCCACCCACGATGCCGTCGTGGCGCTGGCACAACGCCTGGGCAAAACGCCGATCAGCGTGAAGAACAACCCAGGTTTCGTCGTCAACCGTATCCTTTGCCCGATGATCAACGAAGCCATTTTTGTTCTGGCTGAAGGGCTGGCCAGCGCCGAGGGCATCGACAACGGCATGAAGCTCGGCTGCAACCACCCCATCGGCCCGTTGGCCCTGGCGGATATGGTCGGGCTGGACATCCTGCTGGCCGTGATGGAGGTGTTCTACAGCCAGTTCAACGACCCGAAATATCGCCCGGCACCGCTGCTGCGCGAGATGGTCGACGCTGGCTATCTGGGCCGCAAGTCGGGACGGGGGTTCTACCGTTACTGACGTGTCAGGAGTTTCAGGGAGCGGTGATTGATACAGCCAGATAAAGTTTGAAGTTCCGTTCGGGCTGAGCCTGTCGAAGCCCTTCGGCGCACCTGGGGCGAACGGTTCGTGTGTCACCGCACCGGATCAATGTGACAGTTCGGGTATAAATTTTTCTGGAATTGAGCCGTCATCTGTTTTAGACTGAACGCGCATGCGTCTGTCGTGGTTGTGATCAGCAGCAACCCGACAGGCGTTATGGTTAACGTGTCGTTTTGCAGTCAGAGGTACGAGCGCGGCAGGCAACATCGCAACACTGTCGCATCTTTGCAGCAGTTTTTTAATAGGGGAATCAATATGAAACAGCAACAAGGTTTTACCCTGATCGAACTGATCGTCGTGATCGTGATCCTGGGGATTCTGGCGGCCACGGCCATGCCGAAGTTCATCAACCTGAAGGATGATGCCCAGGCAGCCGCTACCAAGGGCGTCGCTGGCGCGTTGTCGTCGGCATCGGCCATGAATCTGGCCAAGCGTACCATTACCCCGACGAACGGTTATGCGGTGACGGCGTGTTCTGCTGTTTATAGTACCAATTTCATTGATGCCGCTCCGGCCTCGTTGACGGCCAGTGGTGCTGTCACTAACGGCGGGGTGAACGCGGCGTGTTCGCTGTCGGATGGTACGAATACCGTCAATTTTACGGCGCATGGGATTACCTGATTCTTGCCTGATTCAATGGTGACTGGGTAGGTACGTTCTGGTTTCTTTGCAGAACAGATTTGCTCCAGCTTCGAACGGATGCACGTTTGACTTTGACCCCTCCCGCACTGATCGGGGGGGGTTATTTTTTTGGGGTGGGGAATGGGTTTTTTGGTATCGGAAAAAGTAAAAAAACAGGCCGCAACCCTAGTAGAGAATCTGGGGCGGGCCTTGAGTGGCAAGGTGCCGGGTAACAAGCGGGATACGCAAAAAGTTGAGCAGGCATTGCAGGACTTTTATGCGGCCGTTCAGCGCGTTGTCGTGGAACAAAAACTGGGTATTTTCAGACGTGCCACTTTGGCCTATACGATCCAGCAGTCTTTGCTGGCGAACGGGTTGCCTGCGGATGTCGTGAGCAAGGTCATGAGTGCCCTTGTCATGAATCTGCTCGGTCGTCGCAAGGCAGGCTGAGGCAGGGATATGTGACGATTTTTGTCTTCGAGGGTAACCCAAAAGGGTGTTCAGTGTCAGGGAACGGTGTGCTTCGATGAATTTGATGGCAGGTATTCGCAATAAGCTGTTCGCATGGGGCTTGAGCAGGCTGGGTCGGAAACTCGAACGGCGCGGACTGCACCAGCTTGCCGCCTGGTGTCTGCGGGAGGTGCAGCAATATGCCCCTCATGAAGTGGATACGCTATATGAATCCACAAAACTCTATTGGCAGTCGCAGGAGATGGTTCAGGCTCGTCAGCAGTTGTCGTTGCTACTGGAGCAGGCTCCTGGACATGTCAAGGCGCGGAATCTTCTGGGGGTCATTGCCCAGGTGGATGGGGAGTTTGGTGCGGCAGAAGAGTGTTTCCGTAGCGTATTGAAGGTCGCACCGGATTGGGCTGCACCGCATAACAATCTGGGCAATGTGTTGTTGGCGGTAAATGATTTCATTGGCGCAGAGGCCTGTTTCAGGAAGGCCTTGGCATGCGATGACGGGTATGCAGAGGCCTGGTGCAATCTGGCGCAGTTATTGAATCGCACCGGCCGATATGAAGACGCCGAGGATGCGGCGCGTACGGCCATCCGGTTGCGACCAGATTTTGCCGGCGCCATGAACAATCTGGGTAGCATATTGCTCAACCGGGGCAAGCTTGCCGAAGGTGCGGAGCAGTATAAAAAGGCAGTGGAATTGCAGCCGGATTTGATCGAGGCGCAGATCAATCTTGCTCTATCCATGGAGGAGGAAGGCCGCCTGGTTGCGGCCATGGATCATTTCCGGCAGATGCTGGAGCGGAACCCTGATTCATACCTTGCGCTGCTGCGTATTGCCCAGGGGTATCTGGCACTCAAGGATTTCGATGAGGCGGAAAATTATGTCCGTCGTCTTCTTGAAATCAAACCAGATGCCTACGATGCCTTGGTTTTGCTTGGAAGAATTTCTGTTGGACAGGGTTTGAACCGGCAGACTCTCGAAATTAGCCATCAGATTCTTGCATTGGCTGAAAACTTCGGCCAGAGAATCTCTCTGATATTCCATTCGTTATATGAAAATGAAGCGAGTGGCAGGGATCTTCTTGAACTTGCCTGTGATTGGGTACGCCGATTCACGGTGGATGGGACGGGTAATGTTAAACACATCCATGATGAACCGGATTTTGGGCGTAAGTTGAGGGTTGGTTATGTTTCAAAGGATTTTTTCAAGCATTCGGTTTCCTATTTTCTGGAGCCCGTGCTTGCGCATCATGATAAATCCAGGGTTTCTGTTTATTGCTATTCCATGTTGCTGCACGGAGATGCGGTGACGGATCGTCTCAAGACCTATGCCGATCACTGGCGGAATATCGCGTTGGTCAACGATAGTGATGTCGTCAAGATGATCGAGGAGGATGAAATTGATATCCTTGTGGATTTGTCGGGTTATACCTCCGGTGGCCGGTTGACGGTTTTTGCGCACAAACCGGCTCCAGTGCAGATATCTTACCTGGGGTGTCCGGTAACGACCGGCTTGACGGCGATGGATTATCGGTTGGTAGATGCCCTGACGGATCCGGTGGGGGAAGCGGATCATTGCCATACCGAAACCCTATGGCGGCTTCCCGGGAGCTTTTTGGCGTACCAGCCCCCGGCGGTGGCACCAGAAGTGGACGTCCCGCCGTGCCTGGCGAATGGTCATGTGACCTTTGGCAGTTTCAACAATGCGCTCAAGGTGACAGAGCGGGTCGTCGAGGTTTGGTCGAAGATTTTGCATGCACTGCCGGGGAGCCGGCTGATGCTGAAATCACTGACATTTTCAAGTCAGCGCGGCAAGGATTATTTCCAGTCCTTGTTCGAGGCTCAGGGTCTGGGGCCGGAGCGGGTGGAATTGTTCGCCTGGCTGCCGGAAACTTCGGGGCATCTGGGTCTGTATGGCCGCATCGATATTGCCCTTGATCCTTTTCCTTATCACGGGACGACAACGACTTGTGAGTCCTTGTGGATGGGGGTGCCGGTGATTACCTTGGCCGGTGAGCGCCACTCGGCGCGTGTTGGCGTCAGCTTGCTGACCCAGGTGGGGCTGACGGAGCTGGTCGCCGAATCGACGGAAGAATATATCCGGAAGGCAGTGGCCCTGGCGGAAGACCAGGAACACCTGGCTTCCCTGCGTACCGGGCTGCGGGCGCGCATGAAAAACTCGCCCCTGCTGGATCACGCCGGGTTTACCCGCAGGCTGGAAGACGCATATCTGGAAATGAGGATGATTGCTGCTGAGCGTACCAAGACCGAGCACAAGAAACTGATGGCCTGAGCAGGTAAGACATGTGGTGGTTGTCAGTGTTTCGGGCGATGAAGGATTTTGTTGAGGGTCACTGAAAGCAGTCGGCCAAGAAATGAAGACGACTCGTGCGTGGGCTGGGTTGGGGATATACCGTCTTGTGTCCGGTCAACAGTGTGGACTATTTGTCGCCAGATTGGCGCGTTGGGTGAATGGGCATCTTGCAGGAGCGGGTGATTGATGGGGAGTGTGGTTTCCTGTTCGTCAGTCTCTCTACGCTTGAGTGCAACCAGAAGGGCGCGGCGGATAGCGGAGGCCGGCTGGTCGGGCTGGTCGATGAGTTGCGACAGCGGTATCGACTGGTCTGTGAAATACGACGAAAAACCATATCGACGCTGAAAGAACTCCATCAAACAGGTTCGTAGCCATTGTGTTGGTGTGATCGTGGGCGTCGGCGATGGGGTGGCGAACTCTTCCAGTGGAATCATGAAAGGCCCGTGAGGTCGCGATCCTCGATCAAGGGCGTCGATAATGATACTGGCGAGTTCCGCCGCTTTGACCCGGTGGCCCCAGCGATGCAGCAGAGTGAGCTGGGTGAGCGCCATGGACAGGTTTTCTGTATGGCTCTGCGTTGCCAGACTTTCGAAGATTTCGAGCGCCTCGTAGAGACTGGCGAGTCGTTCGGGCGCACTGCGTTGGAGGTCTTCTGCCTGCAGGCAGGCGGTCAGAGCCAGCAGGTAGTCTTTGGGTAGGGACTCTTTACGCCATTTGCTGGCAAATGCCTGGGCATAGGGAAGGCGTAGTAGGCTGTGCTCCCAGTCAGGCGGCAGGGTGAGTGGATGGTGTTTCATCCAGTCACGGGCTTCCTGGCCGGTGGCCAGCAGACCACGGGCCTGCAACTCGGCTCGCCGATCGGGCTTGCAGGCGAACAGATTGAGCAGGTAGTCATCCTGAAATGTATCGGTGTCATCGGTCAGTATGCCGAGACCAGGAATCAGGCGATAAATGTCATATCCCATAGCCTGAAATGCTTCGATCAGGCCGTGATTGATGTATTCCCCGTGCCGGAGTTCGAACATGACCAGCGGGCTCTGATCCTGGAAAAATCTCTGGCCGCCGTGCAGGACATTGATTTCTTCACCTTCGACATCCAGTTTGACGAAATCGATCGGGCTGGTAATGCCTTCTTCTGCGATGAAACCGTCCAGTGTGATGAGACGGATAATTTCGGTTTTATGATTTTTTTCGATATGGTCATGCAGGGTGCTCAGTTCTGTGTTGAGCGAAATGGCCAGCTGTCCATTACCCGCATGGTCGGAAAGCCCGGCATGGATCCAGTGCAGCCTGTCCTTGAAGCCATTGAGGGTGATGCTTTTTTCCAGCATCGAGCCGGCAGCTGTGGTGGGTTCAAATGCCCATACCTGGCCTTGCGGTGCCCGGGCTGCGATGTTCAAGGCGTAAACACCGTGGTTGGCACCAATATCAAAGGCGTTCATGCCTGGGGTGGTTAAACCTCGTATGAAATCCATTTCATCCTCGAACCAGTCTTCCTGTTCGAGAAGGACGTAGGTGCTCATTTGCTCCAGCCAAGGCCAGACACAGATATCGACATCGCTTTTTGTGTGAATGCGCCAGTAATCTTGTTGGTTCATATTAGCTGTATTTGAATATTATGAGTTGGGTGGTTACGAGGGAAGTCTTGCCTTGGTCAGAGGGCGACTGAGGTTGGTATTGGTGACAAGTAGAGCTCTCCGGCGAGACCCGTTTGTTATCACGTCGTCACAGCGTTTTCTGCGCCGTGTGTTTCACTCTCAAAATCTCGACGGTGCGCGCATCATCCAGCACGCGATAAAAAATGATGTAGTTCCGGTGCACGACCAGCTCGCGCAGGAACGGCGGCAGGCCGGGCCTGCCCGTGCGGCCAAGTTTCGGATGCTGCGCAAGCGGCACCACCTTGGCGCGCAGCTCTTGCCCGAATTCCTCTGCCCTGATCGGGTTGTCCTGGGCGATGTAGTCAACAATGTTGTCTAAGTCGGCTTCGGCAATCGGTCGCCAGACGATGCTGTAATGGGTCTTGGGCTTCGTCATGGGTCAGTTGGTCTGCTGGCGATCATGCTCACTTCGTTCCTGTGGCCTTGTGGCGTGCAATGCGGGTATCCATGCGGGCCATAACTTCATCGTGCGGCAGGCTCGGCCGGGGGTCGTCGATAGCCTCTTGAATTTCAGCGGCCAGCCACTGGTTATAGGCTGCGGCTTCGTGCGCTTTGCGCATGGCCCCTGCCCGGCCTCGGTTGCCGGCGTTGGGTTCCCTGTCGGCCGGGTCGTACTCGCTCGCGTCGAACTGGCCTACGGTGATGCCA